>NZ_JAOCQD020000002.1:1929558-2251152 GCF_025290835.2 Aquabacterium sp. OR-4
GAACTACTTCACCAGCTTCACCGACGGCAATGCGGTGACGGCCACCGGCGCCCAGACCACCAGCGCCGGCTGCACGCTGGGCGGCGCCACCGCCACCAGCAACTGCCGCGGCGCCAACAGCCTGGACGAGTTCCAGCGCCAGCAGGCCAAGATCGTGGCCGCCATCAGCAGCATCAACGCCGACGCGCTGGGCCTGATGGAGATCCAGAACAACAGCGTGGCGGCCCAGAACCTGGTGCACGCGCTGAACACGCAGATGGGCTCCGGCACCTATGCCGTGGCCCCCGGTGCGGCGGCCGGCGTGGTGGGCACCGACGCGATCAAGACCACGGTCATCTACAAGCCGGCCAAGCTGGCGCCGGTGGGCAACTCGGTGACCGACACCGACGAGGTCAACAACCGCCCCACCCTGGCCCAGCACTTCGCCACGGCCAACGGCGAGCGCTTCACGCTGGTGGTGAACCACTTCAAGAGCAAGGGCAGCTGCCCGTCGGCCGGCGACGCCGACTACGCCGGCAACTTCGACGCCGGTGACGGCCAGGGGTGCTGGAACGGCCTGCGCACGCAGCAGGCCAACCGCCTGCGCAGCTTTGTGGGCCAGCTGCAGTCCAGCGCCAGCGGCAGCGCCAACGTGGTGGTGGTGGGTGACCTGAACGCCTACGCCCAGGAAGACCCGGTCTACGCCCTCACCAGCAACGGCTTCGTCGACCAGATCGGCCGCTTCCACAGCTTCGGCTACTCGTACGTGTTCGATGGCGCCGCCGGCCGCCTGGACCACGCCATCACCTCGGCCGCCCTGTCAGCCAAGGTGAGCGGCGTGGCGCACTGGCACATCAATGCCGACGAGTCGCTGGCCCACGACTACAACCGCGAGTTCAAGCAGCCGGCCTGCGCCACCTGCGCGACCGATCCGTATGCCGCCACGGTGTACCGCTCGTCCGACCATGACCCGGTGGTGCTGGGCCTGGGCCTGTACAAGTACATCACCGGCACCGCTGCGCGCGACACCCTCACCGGCACCGCCGGCGACGACCTGATCACCGGCGGCGTGGGCGCCGACACCCTGACCGGCGGCGCCGGCACCAACCTGTACATCTACAACTCGATGCGCGACGCCGGTGACCTGATCACCGACTTCGTGCCGGGCAAGGACTGGGTCGACCTGCGCCAGCTGCTGGCCGGCCTGGGCTGGACCGGCAGCAACCCGGTGGCCGAAGGCCGGGTGCGCTTTGTCGCCTCGGGCACCGGCACCGCGCTGGAGATCGACGCCGACGGCCCCGCCGGCGCCGGTGGCTGGCGTGGCCTGGTCACCTTTGCCAATGTCAGCCCCGCAGCGTTCAGCACCCAGCCCAGCCTGATCGCGCGCTGAGCCCCTGCCCCCCATTCAACGGAGTTTTCTGATGTTGCACACCCTCAAGCTCGCGGGCCTGGCCCTGGCCGCCGCAGCCGCGCTGCCGGCCCAGGCCCAATCGGCCGACTTTGGCACCTGGACGGCGCTGGGCGACACCCAGCTCGGCGCCACCAGCGCCAGCCTGTCGACCGGCTTTGCCGACGACGGCGACGCCCAGTTCGGCGGCAGCGCCGTGCTGGCGTCCGACCTCGAAACCAGCCTGGGCACGATCTTCGACGCCGATACCGTCGAGGGCTCGGCCGTTGCCACCAGCTTTGTCGCCGCCGCCGGCAGCCGGCTGAACATCGACTTCAGCTTCAACGGCGCAGCCGCCGATGCGGCCTGCCCCGACTGCCTGGATCGCGCCTACTACGTGCTGGACGGCGTGGCCACGGCCTTCGCCTCGGTAGGCACCGTAGGCGGCGGCCTGCAGATCACGCTGGCCAGCGGCGGCAGCCACACGCTGGCCTTTGCGGTGCTGGACGTGGGCGACGTGGTGGGCGTGAGCACGCTGACCGTGTCGAACCTGAGCGTGACCCCGGCCGTGCCCGAGCCCGGCACCTACGCCCTGCTGCTGGCCGGCCTGGGCGCCGTGGGCTTCATGGCGCGCCGCCGCCGCGCCTGACAAGGTGTGACGAACCTGCTGCGCGGGCCCATGGCGGCCCGGCGCCGCTCACCCGATGCGGTAGCGGCGCAGGCCGTCCAGATCGAGCACGCGCACGCCGCCGTACTCCACCCGGATCAGGGCGGCGGCCTGCAGCACCGTGAGGGCCTGGTTCACGCGCTGGCGTGACAGGCCGATCAGCCAGGCCAGCTCCTGCTGCGTGATGCGCAGCAGCTGGCCCACGCCGGGGTACAGCACCGGGTGGAACAGCGAGGCCAGGCTGCGCGCCACGCGGGCATCGGGCTGGTTGTCGCGGTCGATCTCGCGCGCGGCGATGAACTGGCCCAGCCGCTCGTTGATCTGGTTCATCACGAAACGGTTGAACGGGATGCTGCGGTCGAGCAGGCGGTGGAACACCTCGCAGGGCAGGCCGGCCACGGTGCTGACCCGCAGCGCCTCGATGTTGTAGCGGTAGATCTCGCGCTTGAGCAGCGTGCCCTCGCCGAACCAGGCGCCCGGTGGCACACCGGTGTAGGTGATCTGCCCGCCCTCGCGGGTGTCGTTGCTCATCTTCAGCAACCCACCGACCACGCCGAACCAGAAGTTCGATGGCGCACCGGTGCGGCAAATGCGCTCGCCGGGCTGGGCCTCACCCACCGACAGGTGGGCCAGCGCCTCCTGGCGATCAGCCTCGTCGAGCTGCCACAGCCACGGAATGCCGCGCAGTTCTTCGTCGGTGGGGGCCCGTGCGCGCTCGCGCAGCCGAAGCTTGCTCAAGGTCAAACCCTCGGGAATGTCCGCTCAGGACTCTCCCGCAAATTGTCGTCGTACCGACAACTTGGCGTCAAACATCTTCCTACGATGCGGCCATCTGCCCAGCCACCGGTGCTGGCAGACCCAGCAGGAGATGTTGCGGTGCAGACCACCTTTCCCCGCTTGATGCTTGAACACGCCCGGCAGCGGCCGCATGCGCCGGCGCTGCGCGAGAAGCATCTGGGCATCTGGCAAACCACCACCTGGCGCGCACTGGTCGATCAGGTGCGGCTGCTGGCCTGCGGCATGGCCGAGGCCGGCCTGCAGCGCGGCCAGCACCTGGTGGTGATTGGCGACAACCGCCCCCGCCTGTATGCCTGCATGCTGGCCGCGCAAAGCCTGGGCGCGGTGCCGGTGCCGCTGTACCAGGACGCGGCGGCCGCCGAGATGGTGTTCCCGATCAACAACGCCGAGATCGGCTTCGCGGTGGTGGAAGACCAGGAGCAGGTGGACAAGCTGCTCGAGATCCGCGACCGCTGCCCCAAGCTGGCCCACATCTGGTACGACGACCCGCGCGGCCTGCGCAAGTACGAGGCGCCGGGACTGGCCGCGCTCGACACGCTGATCGCCGATGGCCAGGCGCGCCATGCCCGCGACCCCAAGTTCTTCGAGGCCGAGGTGGCCACCGGCCAGGCGCGCGACGAGGCGGCGATGTTCTTCACCTCGGGCACCACCGGCAACCCGAAGGGCGTGGTGCACACCCACTTCTCGCTGCTCGACCGCGCCAAGGCCGGCGCCGACTTCGACCAGCTCACCGAGAGCGAGGAAGTGCTGGCCTACATGCCGCTGGCCTGGATCGGCCAGAACATCTTCAGCTATGCCCAGTGGCTGGCTTGCGGCTACGTGGTGAACTGCCCCGAGTCGGCCAGCACCGTGACCATCGACCTGAAGGAAGTGGGCCCCACCTACTACTTCGCGCCGCCGCGCATCTTCGAGGGCCTGCTCACCAGCGTGATGATCCGCATGGAGGACGCCAGCGCCATCAAGCGCGGCCTGTTCCGCCGCTGCATGGCGGTGGCCCAGCGCGTGGGCCCGGCGCTGATGGACGGCCGGCCGGTCGGCGTATTCGACCGCCTGGCCTGGTGGCTGGGCGACCTGGCCATCTACGGCCCGCTGCGCAACACCCTGGGCCTGAGCCGGGTGCGCGTGGCCTACACCGCTGGCGAGGCCATCGGCCCCGACCTGTTCACCTTCTACCGCTCGATCGGCGTCAACCTCAAGCAGCTCTACGGCTCCACCGAGACGGCCGTGTTCGTGTGCCTGCAGCCCGACCACGAGGCCAAGGCCGACACCGTGGGCGTGCCCGCCGCGGGGGTGGAGATCAAGGTCACCGACTCGGGCGAGATCCTGGTCAAGAGCCCGGGGCTGCTCAAGGGCTATTACAAGAACGACGCGGCCACCGCCGAGGTGCTCACCGACGACGGCTGGTACCGCACCGGCGATGCCGGCTTTCTGGATGCCGGCGGCCACCTCAAGATCATCGACCGCGCCAAGGATGTGGGCCGCACCGCGGCCGGCGAGATGTTCGCGCCCAAGTACGTGGAGAACAAGCTCAAGTTCTTTCCGTTCATCAAGGAGGCGGTGGCCTTCGGCGACAAGCGCGACAAGGTCTGCGCCTTCGTCAACATCGACTTCGAGGCCGTGGGCAACTGGGCCGAGAAGCGCAACCTGCCGTATGCCGGCTACACCGATCTGGCGCAAAAGCCCGAGGTCTACGAACTCATCCGCGAGTGCGTGGAGAAGGTCAATGCCGATCTGGCGCGCGATGCGCTGCTGGCCGGCAGCCAGATCAGCCGCTTTCTGGTGCTGCACAAGGAACTCGATGCCGACGACGGCGAGATGACACGCACCCGCAAGGTCAAGCGCGGCTTCATCAACGAGCGCTACCAGGTGCTGGTGGACGCGCTGTATGCCGGCCGGAGCGAGCAGTTCATCGAGACCGCGGTGAAGTTCGAGGACGGCCGCTCGGGCAGCGTCTCGGCCACGCTGAAGCTGGCGGACGTGAAGACCTTCCCTGCAGTCACGAAGAAGGCAGCCTGACATGTCCACAGACAAAGCGATCGGCGACGTCATCCTCGACGTTCAGAACATCAGCCTGCGCTTCGGCGGCGTGAAGGCGCTCACCGACATCAGCTTCAACGTGCGCGAGCACGAGGTGCGCGCCATCATCGGCCCCAACGGCGCGGGCAAGAGCTCGATGCTCAACTGCATCAACGGCGTCTACGCGCCGCAGGAAGGCCAGATCACCTTTCGCGGCCAGCGCTTTGCGCACATGAACTCGCGCCAGGTGGCCGAGATGGGCGTGGCCCGCACCTTCCAGAACCTGGCGCTGTTCAAGGGCATGAACGTCATCGACAACATCATGTCGGGCCGCAACCTGAAGATGAAGACCAACATCTTCCAGCAGGCCCTGCGCCTGGGTGCGGCGCAGCGCGAGGAGATGGAGCACCGCGCCTTTGTCGAACGCATCATCGACTTCCTGGAGATCCAGGCGCACCGCAAGACCCCCGTGGGCCGCCTGCCCTACGGCCTGCAAAAGCGCGTGGACCTGGGGCGCGCGCTGGCCATGGAGCCGCAGGTGCTGCTGCTCGATGAGCCGATGGCCGGCATGAACGTCGAGGAGAAGCAGGACATGAGCCGCTTCATCCTTGACGTCAACGACGAGTTCGGCACCACCATCGTGCTGATCGAGCACGACATGGGCGTGGTGATGGACATCTCCGACCGCGTGGTGGTGCTCGACTACGGCAAGAAGATCGGCGACGGCACGCCCGACGAGGTGCGCGCCAACGAGGACGTGATCCGCGCCTACCTCGGCACCAGCCACTGAGCCCGCCTGGAGAAGACGATGCAATTCTTTCTTGAAGCGACCATCGGCGGCCTGATGAGCGGCATGCTCTACGCGCTGGTGGCGCTGGGCTTCGTGCTGATCTTCAAGGCCTCCGGCGTCTTCAACTTCGCGCAGGGCGCGATGGTGCTGTTTGCCGCGCTGGCCATGGCGCGCTTTGCCGAGTGGCTGCCCCAGTACAGCGGCATCAGCAACAAGCTGCTGATCAACCTGGTGGCCTTTACCGGCGCCATGGTGGTGATGATCGGCGTGAGCTGGCTGATCGAGCGCCTGGTGCTGGGCAAGCTGGTCAACCAGGAGGGCATCACGCTGCTGATGGCCACCCTCGGCATCACCTACTTCCTGGACGGCTTCGGCCAGACGGTGTTCGGCTCCGACATCTACAAGATCGACGTGGGCATGCCCAAGGACCCGATCTTCCTGCTCGAGGGCATGTTCCAGGGCGGCATCCTGGTCAGCCAGGAAGACCTGGTGGCCGCGCTGGTGGCCGCGGCGCTGGTGGCCGTGCTGGCCGCCTTCTTCCAGTACACCGGCACCGGCCGCGCCCTGCGCGCGGTGGCCGACGACCACCAGGCCGCGCAGTCCATCGGCATCCCGCTCAACCGCATCTGGGTCATCGTGTGGAGCGTGGCCGGCTTCGTGGCCCTGGTGGCCGGCATCATCTGGGGCAGCAAGCTGGGCGTGCAGTTCTCGCTCTCGCTGGTGGCGCTGAAGGCGCTGCCGGTGGTGATCCTGGGCGGGCTCACCAGCGTGCCCGGCGCCATCATCGGCGGGCTGATCATCGGCGTGGGCGAGAAGCTCAGCGAGGTGTTCATCGGCCCGATGCTGGGCGGCGGCATCGAGATCTGGTTTGCCTATGTGCTGGCGCTGTTCTTCCTGCTGGTGCGGCCGCAGGGCCTCTTCGGCGAAAAGATCATTGACCGCGTCTGAACGCCAAGCCCCCACAAGGAGACACACATGCTCTACCGTGAGAACGGCCAGTTCAAGACGAGCTATGCGGCCGACCAGCAGATCTTTCCGATCGCGCAAGACCGCTACCTGATCCTGGCCCTGGTGGCCGCGGCCTTTGTGCTGGTGCCGGGCGTGGCCAGCGAGTACATGTTTCGCGCCATCCTGATCCCGTTCCTGATCCTGTCGCTGGCGGCGCTGGGGCTCAACATCCTGGTCGGCTACTGCGGCCAGATCTCGCTGGGCACCGGCGGCTTCATGGCCGTGGGCGCGTACGCGGCCTACAACTTCCTGGTGCGCATCGACGGCATGCCGGCGGTGGCCGCCATCCTGATGGGCGGCGTGTGCGCCATGGCGGTGGGTGTGCTGTTCGGCATCCCCTCGCTGCGCATCAAGGGCCTGTACCTGGCGGTGGCCACGCTGGCGGCGCAGTTCTTCTGCGACTGGGCCTTCCTGCGCATCAAGTGGTTCACCAACGATTCGTCGTCGGGCTCGGTCAGCGTGTCCGAGCTGCACCTGCTGGGCTGGACCATCGACACCCCCGCCGACAAGTACCTGTTCTGCCTGGGCTTCGTGCTGCTGTTTGCGCTGGTGGCCAAGAACCTGGTGCGCAGCCACATCGGCCGCGAATGGATGGCCATGCGCGACATGGACGTGGCCGCCGCGGTGATCGGCATCCGCCCGGTCTACGCCAAGCTCACGGCCTTTGCGGTGAGCTCGTTCTTCATCGGCGTGGCCGGCGCGCTGTGGGGGTTTGTGCACCTGGGCTCGTGGGAGCCGGCGGCGTTCTCGATCGACCGCTCGTTCCAGCTGCTGTTCATGGTCATCATCGGCGGCCTGGGCTCGATCATGGGCAGCTTCTTTGGCGCCGCCTTCATCGTGGTGCTGCCCATCCTGCTCGACATCCTGGGCGTGGCGGTGGGTTTCAACACCGCGCTGGCCTCGCACCTCACCTTCATGGTGTTCGGTGCGCTGATCGTGTTCTTCCTGATCGTCGAGCCGCATGGCCTGGCGCGTCTGTGGTCCATCGGCAAGGAAAAGCTTCGCCTGTGGCCCTTCCCCCATTGAAGTTGTTCCCCTGCCAACCTGTTAACCGGAGACAAGCATGAAGCTGAAGACCCTCGTCGTTGGAACCGCCGCGGCGGCCGCGCTCATCGGCGCCACCTTCTCCACGCCGGCGCTGGCGCAGGCCAAGGAGCAGTTCTTTCCGGTGCTGGTGTACCGCACCGGCCCCTATGCGCCCAACGGCGTGCCCTTTGCCAACGGCTATGTGGATTACCTCAAGCTGGTGAACGCGCGCGGCGGCATCAATGGCGTGAAGCTGGTGTTCGAGGAATGCGAGACCGGCTACGCCACCGACAAGGGCACCGAGTGCTACGAGCGCCTGAAGGGCAAGAACGGTGGCGCCACGGTGTTCCAGCCGCTGTCCACCGGCATCACCTTCGCGCTGACCGAGAAGGCCCCGGTCGACAAGATCCCGCTGATCACCGCCGGCTACGGCCGCAGTGAAAGCCAGGACGGCATGGTGTTCAAGTGGAACTTCCCGATCGCCGGCACCTACTGGGTGGCCGCCGATGCGCTGATCCAGCAGCTGGGCAAGAAGGAAGGCGGGCTCGACAAGCTCAAGGGCAAGAAGATCACGCTCGTCTACCACGACAGCCCGTTCGGCAAGGAGCCGATCCCGCTGCTGCAGGAGCGCGCCAAGCTGCACGGCTTCGAGCTGGCCATGCTGCCGGTGGCCCACCCGGGCGTGGAGCAAAAGAGCACCTGGCTGCAGATCCGCCAGAGCCGACCCGACTACATCCTGCTGTGGGGCTGGGGCGTGATGAACTCCACCGCGCTGAAGGAGGCGGTGGCCACCGGCTACCCGCGCGAGAAGATGTACGGCGTGTGGTGGGCCGGCGCCGAACCCGACGTCAAGGACGTGGGCATGGGCGCCAAGGGCTACAACGCCGTGACCATGCAGCACGGCACCGAGACCAACTCCAAGATCGCGCAAGACATCCTGAAAGAGCTGCACGCCAAGAACCTGGGCACCGGCCCGAAGGAAGAAGTGGGCCAGGTGCTCTACATGCGCGGCCTGATGAGCGCGATGTTCGCGGTGGAAGGCGTCAAGCGCGCACAAGAGCGCTTTGGCAAGGGCAAGGTGATGCTGGGCGAACAGGCGCGCTGGGGCTACGAGAACCTGGCGCTCGACCAGAAGAAGCTCGACGCGCTGGGCTTCGCCGGCGTGATGCGCCCGGTGTCCACCAGCTGCGCCGACCACATGGGCGCCAACTGGGCCCGCGTGCACACCTGGGACGGCGCCAAGTGGGCCTTCAGCTCCGACTGGCTGCAGGCCGACGAATCGATCCTCAAGCCCATGGTGCGCGCGGCGGCCGACAAGTACGCGGCCGAGAAGAAGATCGAGCGGCGCACGCCAGCGGACTGCCAGTCCTGATGGCCTGGCCGTCAGCTTTGCGCTGACCCTTTGGGGCACCTCCCCCCTGCCCCCTCCGCCGAGCGGAGGGGGTTTTAGTGAGACTCTGGCATGTCCAACATCCTTCTCAACGTCAACGGCATCGAGGTCATCTACAACCACGTGATCCTGGTGCTCAAGGGCGTGAGCCTGCAAGTGCCTGAAGGGCAGGTGGTGGCCTTGCTGGGCGGCAACGGGGCCGGCAAGACGACCACGCTGCGCGCGGTGAGCAACCTGCTGGCCGGTGAGCGTGGCGAGGTCACCAAGGGCTCGGTCGAGCTGCGCGGCGAGCGCATCGAGAAGCTCAGCCCGGCGCAGATGGTCGAGCGCGGCGTGATCCAGGTGATGGAGGGCCGGCACTGCTTTGCCCACCTCACCATCGAGGAGAACCTGCTCACCGGCGCCTACACCCGCCAGGACGGCAAGGCCGCCGTGGCGCAGACGCTGGAGAAGGTCTACAACTACTTTCCCCGGCTCAAGACGCGGCGCACCAGCCAGGCGGCCTACACCTCGGGCGGCGAGCAGCAGATGTGCGCCATCGGCCGCGCGCTGATGGCCAACCCGAAGATGGTGCTGCTCGACGAACCCAGCATGGGCCTGGCGCCGCAGATCGTCGAAGAGGTGTTCGAGATCGTGAAGGACCTCAACACCAAGGAGCGCGTGACCTTCCTGCTGGCCGAGCAGAACACCAACATCGCGCTGCGCTACAGCGACTACGGCTACATCCTGGAAAACGGCCGCATCGTGATGGACGGCGAGGCCAAGGCCCTGCGCGAGAACGAGGACGTGAAAGAGTTCTACCTCGGCATGGGCGGCGGCGACCGCAAGAGCTTCAAGGACGTCAAATCCTACAAACGCAGAAAGCGCTGGCTCGCATGAGCACGGACGACGACTTCTCATTCGCCCTGCCGGCCTTCCAGCCCGACGAAGCCCTGCAGCGCCTGAAGCGCGAGCTGCGCGAGGCCGGCCTCACCGAGCGCGAGGGCCGCTTCGAGCGCCGTGGCACGGTGCTGGCGCGTGCCGCGGTGGACGCGGGCACGCTGAAGCTGGCGCGCGTCAGGCGCCCGTCGCGCACCAGCCCCGAATGGCTGGAGAAGACCGCACGCCAGAGCAGCGACGTGCGCGATTTCGTGGCCGACCTCAAGCGCCAGCTGGCGCAGTGGAGCGACTCCGATGATTGAGTTCTACGACGCGCTGGAAACGCGCGACCCCGCAGCGCGCGAGGCGCAGCTGCTGGCCGCGCTGCCGGGCCATGTGGCGCATGCCCAGGGCGCCACCGGCGCGTTTGCCGAGCTGCTGGCCGGGGTGGACGCCGCCGCGGTGAGCAGCCGCACGGCGCTGGCCGCGCTGCCGGTGATCCGCAAGCACGAGCTGCTGGCGCGGCAGCAGGCGCAGCGCGCCAGCGACCCCTTCGGCGGCTTCTCGGCCGTGGGCTGGGGCCAGCGGCGCGGTGCGCGGCGGGTGTTCCAGTCGCCCGGGCCGATCTACGAGCCCGAAGGTTCCGCGCCCGACTACTGGCGCTTTGCGCGCGCCTTCTACGCCGCCGGCTTCCGGGCCGGCGATCTGGTGCACAACAGCTTCAGCTACCACCTCACGCCGGCCGGCTCGATGATGGAGACCGGCGCCCATGCGCTGGGCTGCACGGTGTTTCCGGGCGGCGTGGGCAATACCGAGCTGCAGCTGCAGGCCATGGCCGAGCTGCAGCCCCAGGCCTACGCCGGCACGCCCAGCTTTCTGCGCATCGCGCTCGAGAAGGCCGATGCGCTGTCGCAGGCGCTGCCGATCCGCAAGGCCTCGGTGGGCGGCGAGGCCTTTCCGGCCGCGCTGCGCGATGTCTTCAGTGCCCGCGGCATCCACGCCTACCAGAGCTACGGCACCGCCGACTGCGGCCTCATCGCCTACGAGACCGCGGCACGCGAGGGCCTGGTCGTCGACGAGGGCGTGATCGTCGAGATCGTGCGTCCCGGCACCGGCCAGCCGCTGCCTGACGGCGAGGTGGGCGAGGTGGTGGTCACGGTGCTGAACCCCGACTACCCGCTGGTGCGCTTTGGCACCGGCGACCTGTCGGCCGTGCTGGCCGGGCCCTGCCCCACCGGGCGCAGCAACCAGCGCATCAAGGGCTGGCTGGGCCGCGCCGACCAAACCGCCAAGGTACGCGGCATGTTCGTGCACCCCGGCCAGGTGGCCGAAGTGCTGCGCCGCCATCCCGAGCTGGGCCGTGGCCGCCTGGTGGTGGAAGGCGAGATGGCCGATGACCGCATGACCCTGCATGCCGAGGCCGGCCAGCGCCCCGAGGGCCTGGTCGAGGCGGTGATCAACAGCCTGCGCGAGGTCACCAAGCTGCGCGGCGAGGTGCTGCTGGCCAGCCCCGGCAGCCTGCCCAACGACGGCAAGGTGATCGAGGACCGGCGCAAGCTCTGATCGCCAGCCCGGCGGCGGGTGCTGCGGGCCGGGCCCGGGGCGGTTGCTCAGTAGTTGGCGGCGTAGACCGCGCGCTTGGCGGCGCCATCGAAGCTGCGGTAGTTCAGCACGATGCTGCGCGCGCTGCGCGCGGTGCTGTCGAGCGTGGCAAACGCGGCACCGTCGGGCGCGCTGGCGCTTGAACGGGTCACGCCACGCGCCACGGCCGCCGGCACGCCCTGGTTCACCACCAGTGCGTTGTTGCTCGAGAACATCTGCGTGCTGCCCACCTGCTCGGCCACCGGGTTCTGCGTCCACGTGAACTCGTAGCGCGCCGCACCGGCCAGTGTGCCGCCGGTCACGTCCACCAGCGCCAGCAGGTCGGCGCCCGGGGTGTTCCAGGCCATCGCCGAGCCACGGGTGGCCGGGATCACCGGCGTCAGCAGCGTCTTGTAGACGGTGTGCCGCGGCGTGGCGCTGCCGTCGTAGAACAGTTCGATCTTGTAGCTGGCGCCGCGGCCCAGCTCGGCAAAGGGTACGTACAGCGAGGCCGCCTGGCCCAGCGGCGCGCCGTAGTCGAGCGGGTGCGCCCACTGCATGCTGGTGTTGAACACCGTGCTGGCGTTCGGATTGTCGGCCAGCGTGGTGGCGCCGCTGCCGGCCAGATCCTGCGTGCGGGCCAGCCAGAAGACGCTGCCGCCGCTGGCCGCCTGGCGCGTGGCCACCTCGGCCGGATCGACATCGCGCTTGTCCACGATATTCAGCCAGCTCTGCTGCGCCTCGTAGGCCGGCAGCGGGCGGTTGAGCATCAGGCCGGCGGCCGGCAGGCCGGGGCCGGTGACCCGCGCCGTGGTCAGGCCGGCACTGCCCGGCCCGTCCTTGCGCACGAAGAACTCGATGCCGCTGGCGTACTCGCCAAGGCTTTGCGTGAGGTTGGCCTTGGCCGGCCCGACATGCTGCAGCCGCGACAGCGTGCTGCGCACGGCGATGTCCACCGGCGCCTGGTCACCCAGCAGCACCCAGCTGGGCGCCGCTCCGCCGGCCGCCATGTTGACGGCCAGCACGACGGTGTGGCCGGGCTGGCCGGCGGCGTCAAGGTAGCGGAAGTTGAGCACCGCGCTGTCGCGGCCGTTGCGGCTTTGCGCCGTCGGGCTGTAGTGCATCACCTCGGGCACGCTGAACCGTGCGCCGGTCATCGCCTCGCTGGTCAGCAGGCCATGGAACAGCTGGCCGGCGCTGTAGCCCTGGTGCAGGAAGGCGGCATCGGTCAGGCCCGCGCAGCGCGCATGGGCGCTGGTCACCTTGGGCCCGCCCAGGTGGGCCGGGATGCTGGCATCGGCGGCCAGCACGCGCTGGGCCACCGGCAGCGCATAACACTGCTCGAAGCCGATCGACAGCGTGCGCGCCGCGATCGACAGCGCCGCCACCGCCGCGGGCGCGGCCGCCAGCGTGGCGCCGGCGCCGGCCGCGGTGGCCATGGCCACGCCGGCCGGGTTGTCCACCGTGCCCAGCGTGGTGTTGCCGGCGGCATCGGCGCCCACCACCAGCACATCCAGCACCAGATCGGCGGTATTGCCCGCGGCGGCGCTGCTGGCCGCGGTGATGCGGGTGCTGAAGGGGTCGTAGCCGGCCGGCGCGTCGATGCCGCTGAGCACCGGCGCGATCTGCGCCAGCACGTTGCGCGTCACCTGGGCCAGCGCGGTGGCATCCACCGCCTTGGCATTGAACACGCTCTGTGCGTCGCGGTCGGGCGTCAGCTGGCCGACGATGGCGGTGGTCAGCGGCGTGGCGTTGACCACCAGCGCGCCGCCCGAGGCCGGCGTGGCGGTGGCCACGCTGACCAGCGGCTTGACCATGCCCGCCGGGTCAAGCACCGAGACGAAGAACGGTGCCGCCTCGCCGGCCTTGAGCGTGCAGGTGTAGCTGCCGGTGGCGCTGGTGGTGATGCTGGTCTCGACGCAGGGCGACTGCCCGGCGGCGTTGACGATCTGCACCTGCGCATTGGCCAGCGCGGCGCCGGTGGCGGCAGTGCCCTGCAGCTGTGCACTTTGCACGCTGGCGTCGGCGCCGCCGCCACCGCCGCCACAGGCGGTCAGGGCGGCCGCGGCCAGGGCCAGCAGGGGCGGAAGAAGGGCGGAAGTGGCGCGCATTCGATGTCCTGTTCGAGAAACCGGATCGACGGCAGGCATGGCAAGCCGGCAACCCACACCCTTGCGGTATCGACCGCCGGCGCGGCGGCTTTAGGCCGCGAAATGTGCGGGCGCGGATGCGGCGCGTGCGGCGCGGCACCGTGAACACCTACGTAGAAACCGGCGTTGGCAAGGCGGCGGCACCCCCTAAGATCGGCGCCCGAACATCCTGCCCCTCTGCCTGGAGAGCCCCATGAAGAAGCTGACCACCGCCCTGCTGTTGGCCGCCACCGCCACCTTCGCGCTGGCCGAGTACCCGGAGAAGCCGGTCACCATCGTCGTGCCCTTTGCGGCCGGCGGCCCCACCGACAAGGTGGCGCGCGACCTGGCCGAAACCCTGCGCAAGCAGCTCAACAACCAGAGCGTGGTGATCGAGAACGTGGGCGGCGCCGGCGGCACGCTGGGCGCGGCCAAGGTGGCCAAGAGCGCGCCCGATGGCTACACCCTGCTGCTGCACCACATCGGCATGGCCACCTCGCCAGCGCTGTACCGCAAGCTGCCCTACGACACGCTGGGCGACTTCGAGTACCTGGGCCTGATCAACGAAGTGCCGATGACCCTGGTGGGCCGCAGCACGCTGCCGGCCACCGATTTCGCCAGCCTGCGCACGTGGATCAACGCCAACAAGGGCAAGATCAACCTGGCCAATGCCGGCCTGGGCGCTGCCTCGCACCTGTGCGGTCTGCTGTTCCAGCAGGCCATGGCGGTTGACATGACCACCGTGCCCTACAAGGGCACCGCGCCGGCCATGACTGACCTGCTGGGCGGCCAGGTCGACATCATGTGCGACCAGACCACCAACACCACCGGCCAGATCGAGACCGGCAAGATCAAGGCCTTCGCCGTCACCACCACCAAGCGCCTGAGCACGCCCGTGCTGGCCAAGCTGCCGACGCTGGACGAGGCCGGCATGAAGGGCTTCAACGTGTCGATCTGGCACGGCCTGTACGCGCCCAAGGGCACGCCCAAGCCGGTGACCGACCGCCTCAACGCCGCACTGCGCAAGGCCCTGGCCGATGCCGACTTCCACAAGCGCCAGGAAGCCCTGGGCGCCGTGATCGTGACCGACACCCGCGTGGGCGGCGCCGAGCACAAGAAGTTCGTCGAGGCCGAGATCGGCAAGTGGGGCCCGGTCATCAAGGCCGCCGGCCAGTACGCCGACTGAAGGCACGCATGAACCTGCTGCGCGGGCCGATCTTGGGCCTGCGCTGCTCGCCGTACGGGAGTACGGCTGTGCTGCCCGGCACAACCTCGACCCGCCCGCGACGGTTCCTGCACGCCTTCAACGCATCTGGATTCAGGCGATGCGCAGGGGGATCGTCACCGGCCCGTCGTTGACCAGCGCCACCTGCATGTCGGCACCAAACTCGCCCTGCGCCACCACCGGGTGGGCCGCACGGGCCAGGGCCAGCACTTGCTCGTAGAGCGCGCGGCCCTGTTCGGGGGCCGCGGCGCCGGTGAAGCTGGGGCGGTTGCCGCCGGTGCAATCGGCCGCCAGCGTGAACTGGCTCACGATCAGCAGGCCACCGGCCACATCGGCCACGCTGCGGTTCATCTTGCCGGCGGCGTCGGCAAAGATGCGCAGCTTCAGCAACTTGTCGACAAAGCGGCGGGCCTGCGCCTCGCCATCGGCCGGTTCGGCACACACCAGCACCAGCGCCCCGGCGCCGATCTCGCCGATCACCTGGCCGGCCACGCTCACCCGCGCCTCGCGCACCCGCTGGATCAGACCGATCACGCCGGCACCTCGCCCTGCGCGCGGCTCATCGCGGCGGCCCGGCCGCTGCCGGCTCGGCATCGTCGAAATGCGTCTCCACGTCCATCGGCAGCAGCTGGATCGTGGCCCGCAGCCCCGGCACGGCCCGCATCAGGGCCTGCTCCACTTCGCCGCGCTCGGCCGCCACCCGGCCCAGCGTCCAGTCGGCCGGCATGTGCATGTGCAGCTCCAAGTGGCGGCGCTGGCCGGCGCGCCGGGTCACCAGGTGGTCGAAGCGGATGCTGTGCTGGTCAAAGCCGTCGAGCACGCGCCGGATCTGGTCGCGCACCTCGGGCTCGAGCGCGCGGTCCATCAGGCCGTCGGTCGAGCGGCGGATCAGGTGCAGACCTTCGCGCACGATGTTCAGCGCCACGCCGATGGCGATCACCGGGTCCAGCCACAGCCAGCCGGTGGCATGCACCGCGATCAGGCCCAGCACCACGCCGGCCGAGGTCCAGACATCGGTGAACAGGTGGCGTGCATCGGCCTCCAGCGCCTCCGAGCGGTGCTCGCGCGCCTTGCGCAGCATGGCCCAGGCCAGCGCGCCGTTCAGCGCCGAGCTCAGCACCGACAGCACCAGGCCCGGGCCCAGCGCGTCGAGCGGCTGCGGGCTCAGCAGGCGCTGCACCGCGGCCCACAGGATGGCCAGCGCTGCAGCCAGGATCAGCACCCCCTCGAAGCCCGACGAGAAATACTCGGCCTTGTGGTGCCCGTAAGGGTGGTCGGCGTCGGGCGGCGACTGCGCCACCGTCAGCATGGCCAGCGCAAACATCGCGCCGGCCAGGTTGACCAGCGATTCCAGCGCATCCGACAGCAGGCCCACCGAGCCGGTGAGCCACCAGGCGCCGGTCTTCAGCACGATGGTGGCCAGCGCCACCGCCACCGACAGCTTCAGGTAGGAGGCCAGCTGCATCGTCGGGGGCTTGCCGTGGCCGCCGCGCTCAGGCGGTGAGCGTGACCCGCGCGAACTTGCGCTTGCCGACCTGCAGCACCACGGTGCCGGCCTCGAGCTTGAGGCCCTTGTCGGACACCACCGCGCCATCGATGCGCACGCCGCCCTGCTCGACCATGCGCATGGCCTCGCTGCTGGAGGGCACCAGCCCGGCGGCCTTGAGCAGGGCGCCCAGGCCCAGCGGCGCGCCGCTGAGGGTGAGCTCAGGGATCTCGTCGGGGATGCCGCCCTTGGCGCGGTTGTCGAAATCGGCCTGCGCCGCATCGGCCGCCGCCGCGTTGTGAAAGCGCGTGACGATCTCGCGCGCCAGCGCCACCTTGGCGGCCTTCGGGTTGGCGCCGGCCATCACCTCGGCCTTCAGCGCCTCGATCTCGCGCTCGGCGCGGGCGCTCAGCAACGTGTACCAGCGCCACATCAGCGTGTCGCTGATCGACAGCACCTTGGCAAACATCGTCGCCGCGTCCTCGGTTAGGCCGATGTAGTTGTTCTTGCTCTTGGACATCTTCTCGATGCCGTCCAGGCCTTCGAGCAGCGGCATGGTCAGGATGCATTGCGGCTCCTGGCCATATTCCTGCTGCAGGTGGCGCCCCATCAGCAGGTTGAACTTCTGGTCGGTGCCGCCCAGCTCGAGGTCGCTCTTGAGCGCCACCGAGTCGTAGCCCTGCATCAAGGGGTACAGGAACTCGTGCACGCTGATGCTGGTGCCGGCATGGAAACGGTCGTGGAAGTCGTTGCGCTCCATCATGCGCGCCACCGTGTAGCGGCTGGCCAGCTGGATCATGCCGCGCGCGCCCAGCGGGTCGCTCCACTCGCTGTTGTAGCGGATCTCGGTGCGCGCCGGGTCCAGCACCAGGGCGGCCTGGGCGTAGTAGGTCTGCGCGTTGGCCTCGATCTGCTCGCGCGTCAGCGGCGGGCGGGTGGTGTTGCGGCCCGAGGGGTCGCCGATCATGCTGGTGAAGTCACCCACCAGAAAAATCACCTGGTGCCCCAGATCCTGCAGCGCGCGCATTTTGTTCAGCACCACGGTGTGGCCCAGGTGCAGGTCGGGCGCCGTGGGGTCCAGGCCCAGCTTGATGCGCAGCGGCACGCCGGTGGCCTCGCTGCGCGCCAGCTTCTTCAGCCAGTCGGCCTCGGGGATCAGCTCGTCGCAGCCACGCAGGCTGATCGCCAGCGCCTCGCGGGTGCGGTCGGTGACAGGGTGGGCAGGGGCCGCGACGGCGGCAGCGGCGGGGTGGGCTTGGGTCATGGCGGGGCCGGATCGGGAGCTCGGGCCCCAACGGCCCTGGCGTCGTTGGCACCCGTCCGGCACTCCGGTCTGACCCGGGTCTGCGGCTGAAGGGTGCTTGGTATACTGCGTGTTCGATCGTCGGCGGGGGGCGTGAACTATTCACTCCCCAGTCGGGTCGACGCAGGCGTCGGATTCTACGGCGACACCTGCTCGACCGACCGGCTTCCGGGGTGGCGCCCTTCACAGGCAGCCACTCGCCATCAAGCCCTTTGCGGGCCGTCTGGAACTCAAGGCTTGAACCTGCTGTCCGCAAAAGCTGCTGCGCTGAACCTGCTGTCCACCTGCGATGCCACGCTGCGCCGCCACCCGCGCCGGCTGACCGCTGGCGTGGTGGCGCTGCTGGCCGGTTTTGGCGTCACGGCCTTCGGCATTGCACCGCTGGCCCCCGATGCGGCCGAGCTGCCGCGCCGGCTGGTCACCGAAGAACTGCAGATCCCGGGCCTCGGCGCCCAGGTCGATGCGCTGGCCGACCAGAGCCTGGAGCTGTCGCACGGCGACGTCACCCGCGCCAGCGACACCGCCGACACCCTGCTGCGCCGCCTGGGCGTGACCGATCCGCTGGCCGCCGCCGTGCTGCGCGTCGACCGCGACGCGCGCCGCCTGCTCGACGGCCGCGGCGGCAAGATGGTGCAGGTGCGCACCGCGGCCGACGGCACGCTGCTCGAGCTTGTTGCGCGCTTTCCGGCCCTGGATGAACGCCAGGCCGGCAGCCACTTCACCCGCCTGACGCTGCGCCGCAATGGCGCGCGCCTGACCACCACGCTCGAGACCGCCGCGCTGCAGCCGCAGGTGCGCCTGGGCAGCGGCACGATCCGCTCGTCGCTGTTTGCCGCCACCGACGACGCCCGGCTGCCCGACGCCATCGCCAGCCAGATGATCGAGGCCTTCTCGGGCGACATCGACTTCCACCGCGAGCTCAAGAAGGGCGACAGCTTCAGCGTGGTGTTCGAGGCGCTCACCGCCGACGATCAGCCGATCACCTGGAACGACGCCACCGGCCGCATCCTGGCCGCCGAGTTCACCAACAACGGCAAGACCCACCAGGCGCTCTGGTTTGCCGATGCACGCACCGGCAAGGGCCACTGGTTCGGCTTGGACGGCCAGAGCCGCCGCCGCGCCTTCCTGGCCAGCCCGCTCGAGTTTTCGCGCGTGACCTCGGGTTTCGCGATGCGCTTCCACCCCATCATGCAGAGCTGGCGCGCGCACAACGGCGTCGACTACGGCGCGCCCACCGGCACGCCGGTCAAGACCGTGGGCGACGGCGTGGTCGAGTTCGCCGGCCGCCAGAACGGCTATGGCAACGTGGTGCAGGTTCAGCACAGCGGCGGCAAATCCACCGTCTACGCCCACCTCAGCCGCATTGATGTGCGCCAGGGCCAGAAGCTCGAGCAGGGCCAACGCATCGGCGCGGTCGGTGCCACCGGCTGGGCCACTGGCCCGCACCTGCACTTTGAATACCGCATCAACGGCGCCTTCCAGGATCCGCTGAAGGTGGCGCGCGCCGCCGAGGCCGTGACCATCGACGCCCAGGCGCGGCCGCAGTTCCAGCGCATGGCCAGCGCCGCCCGCAGCCAGCTGGCCACCGCCGTGACCACGGTGGGCGGCTTCCGCGGCGACGCCGAATAAGCCGCGCCGCCGGCGTGAGCACGCCGCTGCCGGCGCCCGCCGCGCCCGCCACCACTTCCACCAGCGCCATGCCCAGCCTCTGCATCGGCCTGATGTCGGGCACCTCACTGGATGGCGTGGATGCCGTGCTGGCGCAGTTCAGCGCGTCCGGGGGCATGGCCGTGCTGGGCCATGTGCACCAGGCCTTTGCGCCGCCCCTGCGCGCCGAGCTGCTGGCCCTGAACCGCAGCGGCGCCGACGAACTGCACCGCGCCGCGCTGGCCGCCAATGCCGTGGCCCAGGCCTATGCGCTGGCCATCCAGGCCCTGCTGGGTGCCACCGGGCGGGCGGCTGACAGCGTGTGCGCCGTGGGCGCGCATGGCCAGACGGTGCGCCATCGGCCCGGCGAGTTCGACGGCACCGGCTACACGGCGCAACTGCTCAACGGCGCGCTGCTGGCCGAGCGCTGCGGCATCGATGTGGTGGCCGACCTGCGCAGCCGCGATGTGGCTGCCGGCGGCCAGGGCGCGCCGCTGGTGCCGGCCTTCCATGCCGCGGTGTTTGGCCAGGCCGGCCTGGCCCAGGCGGTGCTGAACTGGGGCGGCATCGGCAACATCACCTTGCTGGCCGCCGATGGCGCCGTGAGCGGTTTCGACTGCGGCCCCGGCAACGTGCTGCTCGACCTGTGGTGCGAGCGGCACTGCGGCACGCCCTTTGACGAAGGCGGCGCCTGGGCCGCCCAGGGCCTGGTCCATGAGCGCTTGCTGGCGCGCCTGCTCGACGAGCCGTTTCTGCACCGCAGCCCGCCCAAGAGCACCGGCCGCGACCTGTTCCATGCCGACTGGCTGGCTCAGCGCCTGGACGGCTTCGGCACGCTGGCGCCGGTGGCGGTGCAGGCCACGCTGGCCGAGTTCAGCGTGCGCGCCGCCGCGCTGGCGCTGCAGGCCCATCTGCCCGCCGCACAGCGGGTGCTGGTGTGCGGCGGCGGCGCGCTCAACAACGACCTGATGGCCCGCCTGACTGCCCGCCTGCCGGGCGTGGCCGTGGCCAGCACCGCCAGCGCGGGCCTGCCACCGCTGCAGGTGGAGGCGGCAGCCTTCGCCTGGCTGGCCTGGGCCTTCGTCAACGGCCGGCCCGGCAATCTGCCGGCCGTCACTGGCGCGGCAGGCCTGCGGCGCCTGGGATGCCTGCATCCGGCACGCTGAAAACAGCGCGGCCGCCCGAAGGCGGCCGCAACAACAGGCAGGCTGGCGGCAACCGGCGCAGCAGGCGTCAAGCGCCCGCAACGCCGTTCAGCCGGCGTTCAGACCGAGAAGCTCGAACCGCAACCGCAGGTGGTGGAGGCGTTGGGGTTCTTGATCACGAACTGCGCGCCCTGCAGGTCTTCCTTGTAGTCGATCTCGGCGCCCAGCAGGTACTGCAGGCTCATCGCGTCGATCAGCAGGGTGACGCCGTTCTTCTTCATCTCGGTGTCGTCGTCGTTGACCACCTCGTCGAAGGTGAAGCCGTACTGGAAGCCAGAGCAGCCACCACCCTGCACGAACACGCGCAGCTTCAGGTCGGGATTGCCTTCTTCGGCCACCAGGTCGGCCACCTTGGCGGCGGCGCTGTCGGTGAAGACCAGGGGAGCCGGCATCTCGGTGGTGTCGGCGGCAAGGGATTCGGCAACGGCGTTCATCAACGGGACTCCAGGAATGGGTGCAGGCCACGGCAGACGCTGCAAGGTTCGAATTGTCCACCGGACGGCGTGGCGACCGCCTTGTCCGCATTGCACCCGTGGGCTTTGGGCATGAAAAAGCCGCCCGCAGGCGGCTTTGGCGCAACAGCGGCGGCACGCAGACCGCCGCCGGCCGAAGGCATCAGCGCTTGCTGAACTGCTTGCGGCGACGGGCGCCGTGCAGGCCGACCTTCTTACGCTCGACTTCACGCGCGTCGCGCGTCACGAAGCCGGCGTGGCTCAGTTCGCTCTTGAGCGTCGCGTCGTAGTCGATCAGCGCACGGGTGATGCCGTGGCGCACCGCGCCGGCCTGGCCGCTTTCGCCGCCGCCCTGCACGTTGACCTTGATGTTGAAGGTGCCCTCATGGTTCGTCAGCAGCAGCGGCTGCTTGACGATCATGATCGAGGTCTGGCGGCCGAAGTAGTCGCCAACGGGCTTGCCGTTGACCACGATCTGGCCGTCACCCTTCTGGATGAACACACGGGCCACCGACGACTTGCGGCGGCCGGTGCCGTAATTCCAATTGCCGATCATCGCCGCTCCTTAGGTTGCCAGGGCTGGAATGTCCAGCACCTTCGGCTGCTGGGCGGTATGCGGGTGCGAGACACCGGCGTACACCTTCAGCTTCTTGATCATCGCGTAGCCGAGCGGACCCTTGGGCAGCATGCCCTTGACGGCCTTTTCCAGGGCGCGGCCCGGATGCTTGGCTTGCATGTCCTTGAACTTGGTGCCGTAGATACCGCCCGGGTGACCCGAGTGACGGTAATACACCTTTTGTTCGGCCTTGTTGCCGGTGACACGAATCTTGTCGGCGTTGACGACGATGATGAAATCACCGGTATCGACGTGAGGCGTGTAAATGGCCTTGTGCTTGCCGCGCAGACGGAGTGCCACTTCGCTGGCGACACGTCCGAGCACCTTGTCGGTGGCATCAAGCACAAACCACTCGTGCACAACCTCGGCCGGCTTGGCGCTGAAGGTCTTCATGAGAGGTCTTTCAAGCCGGCACCCCGATCTGGAGCGTCCGGCACAAGCGCTGGCTGTTCGTCGTGCCACGGCGTCGTTTCTCGGCACTGCTTGAAGCTGCAGCCTCTCGAAACCCACGCCGCCTGACCTGCACCGCACCCTGTCGACCCGAGAGCCCACCGGGCGCCGCACAGGCGGCACGCCACCCCGCCAGCTTCGGGGAACCGACAATTATAGCCATAGCCGACGCCGGGATGTGAACTGCCTGTCAAGCCACCCGTTCATCCGGCCAGCACGATTCAGGCAAGACCCGTAAAATACGGGTTAACCACTAGGACGCCTCATGCACCCGACCCCTCCCCCGCACGCGCCGCAGGACCCTGCGCTCGCCGACCGGCACGCGGTGCTGAACGCGGCCGTGCCTGCGCTGAACCACGATGTGACGCCGCAACCCACCTGGGTGCCGATCCGCTCGCTGGCGCCCAAGCACCGGCACCGCATCCTAGCGCACCTGCTGGCCATGCCCGAGCGCGACCGCTACCTGCGCTTCGGCTACCCGGCCAGCGACGCGCAGATCAACCGCTACGTCGAGACGCTGAACTTCGAGCGCGACGAGGTGTTCGGGGTCTACAACCGCCACATCCAGCTGATCGCCCTGGCCCACCTGGCCTTTGCCCCCGAGGGCGGGGCCAGCGGACCGGGCGCCGAGTTTGGCGGATCGGTGCTGCCGCATGCCCGTGGCCGCGGCTACGGTGCGCGGCTTTTCGAGCACGCCATGCTGCATGCCCGCAATCGACACATGGACACGCTCTACATCCACGCCCTGTCAGAGAACACGGTGATGCTGCGCATTGCACGCAGGGCCGGCGCCATCGTGCAGCGTTCGGGCAGCGAATCGGATGCCTACCTGCGGCTGCCGCCCGAAACCCTGGCCTCGCAGGTCGAGCAATGGGTGGGCGAAGGCGCTGCCGCGCTCGACTACCAGCTCAAGCGCCAGACCCGGCGCGTGGGCACGCTGATCGACGCCATCGGCGAGGTGCGCACCGGCGTCGCGCGCACCGGCAAGAGCGGCAGCGACTGAGCGCCACGCGCTGACATCGGCGCGAACTTCGCCTCGCGAAGGCCAGCCAGGCCGGGCGCGCTGTAATATCGGTTCGAGCGAGTTTTTCAGTTTTGGCAGGTGTTGCCGGGTGCGGCATCTGTCGCGATGCAGCGCCGCGAGCACCGATGTTGTCGAACCTTCCCTGGATCCTGGCTGTGATCGCGATCGGCGCGCTGGCAGCCGTGCTGGCCTGGCGGCTGCGCGCACCGCGGCCGGCCGCCGGCCCGGCGCCGCTGCCGGTCGATTGGGATCTGCTGCCGCGGCCGGTGTTCACGGCCGACGAACGCCGCATGTACCGCCAGCTGCGCGAGGCGCTGCCGCACCATGTGATCCTGGCCAAGCTGCCGCTGGTGCGCTTTTGCCAGCCGGCCGATCCCGAGAAGGTGCGCGACTGGTACGAGCTGCTGGGCGCCATCCAGGTGAGCTTTGCGGTGTGCAGCCTGAACGGCCGCGTGCTCGCCGCGATCGACCTGCACTATGACCGCGGCGGCCCGCCAGCCCGTGCCACGCGCATCAAGCAATCGGCGCTGGGGGCGTGCCGGGTGCGCTACCTGCGCTGCCCGGCCGATCACCTGCCCAGCGTGGCCGAGCTGCAGCTGCTGGTGCCGCAAAGTGCCAGCGCCAACCGTGGCCCGCAACCGGCCCAGGCCGCCGAGTCTGGCCAGGCGGGGGCCCTGCCGGCCGCTGGCGCCGCCAGCGGCTCGCGCCGCCGCGAGCGCACTGCGCTGTGGCAGGACTCGCTGCCGTTCACCGATTCGTTCTTCATGCCCGAGCGGCGTTTCGAGGCCGCCGGCCTGTGCGAAAGCGAGCCCGAGGTCGAAGGCGTCGAGCCGGGCCATGCCGCGGCCACCCTGGCGCCCACGCCCACGCCCACGCCCACCCAGCCCGGCGCGGCCACCCCCAGCCCGCCCACGCTGTCGCTGGTGCAGGCCGATCCCGACCCGGCCTTTGCGACCGAGAGTACCGGGCCCGCCCCGCTCACAGCCCCAGCGCCGGCCACCGGCACCTATGGCGGCGCGCGCGCGCTGACTTCTTGAGCACAGCGTCGCACTCACGCACCGCCGTGCGCGCCGGGCGGTCGGGCGAGCGAGGAGCCCGGGCATGAGCAGCAGCGGACACCCTTTCGACCGGCTCACGCCGCAGGCCGTGCTGGATGCGCTGGACGCCTGCGGTCTGCGCGGCGACGGCCGCCTGCTGCAGCTCAACAGCTACGAGAACCGCGTGTTCCAGGTGTGCCTGGAAGACGGCGGCGTGGTGGTGGCCAAGTTCTACCGCCCCGAGCGCTGGAGCGACGCCCAGATCGCCGAGGAGCACGCCTTTGCCGCCGACCTGGTGGCGGCCGAGGTGCCGGTGGTGGCGCCGCTGCGGCTCGCACCCGTCCATGGGCCCGCGGGCGCCACGCTGGCCACGGTGCAGATCGAGGGCCAGGACTTTCGCGTGGCCGCCTACCCGCGTCGCTCGGGCCACGGCCCCGAGCTGGACGACGCCGGCACGCTGCGCTGGCTGGGTCGCTTCATCGGCCGGCTGCATGCGGTGGGCGAGCAGCGGCCCTTCACCCAGCGGCGCACGCTGGATGCGGCCACCTTCGGCCACAGCGCGGTGCGCCGCCTGCTGGCGCTGGATGCCGTGCCGCCGGCCCAGCTGCCGGCCTGGCGCGATGCCGCCGAGCGCGCGCTGGTGCTGGTGGATGCCGCCTTGGCCGCCTGCCCGGCGCAGGCGCTGCGCATCCATGGCGACTGCCACCCGGGCAACATCCTGTGGCGCGACCCGCAGGCGGGCGCCAGCGGGCCGGACCAGGGCCCGCACCTGGTGGACCTGGACGACGCGGTGATGGGCCCCGCCGTGCAAGACCTGTGGATGCTGCTGTCAGGCGAACCCGAGGCCATGGCCGCGCAGCTGGCAGCGGTGCTGCAGGGCTACCGCCAGTTCCGCCGCTTTGACCTGCGCGAGCTGGCGCTGGTGGAGCCGCTGCGCACGCTGCGCATGCTGCACCACAGCGCCTGGCTGGCCGAGCGCTGGTGCGACCCGGCCTTTCCGGCGGCGTTTCCGTGGTTCGGCAATGCGGGCTACTGGGGCCAGCAGGCGCAGCAGCTGCGCGAGCAGATCGACGCGATGGGCCAGCCACCGCTCGATCCGTTCGCGCTCGACCTCTTCGACTGAGCGGGCCGAGCGCCGGGCCGCCCCAAGCCGGCCCGCATCCGCCCGGCGGGTGGACTCGCGTACCCGCGAGTCCGGGTGCGCCATGTCGTCAGGCGGTCAGCAGCTTGTTGACGCGGGCCACGTAAGCGGCCGGGTCTTCCAGCTGCCCGCCTTCGGCCAGCAGGGCCTGGTCGAACAGGATGTGCGCCAGATCGTCGAACGGCGCGCCGTCGGCGCCCAGGCGCTTGACCAGGGCGTGCTCGGCGTTCACCTCCAGGATCGGCTGGCTGGCCGGGGCATCCTGGCCGGCCTGCTTGAGCAGACGCGCCAGGTGGCCGCTCATGTCGCCCTCTTCCACCACCAGGCAGGCCGGTGAATCGACCAGACGGGTGGTGACGCGCACGTCCTTGGCGCGGCTCTTGAGCGACTCCTTCAGCTTGTCGAGCGTGGGCTTGAAGGTCTCGGCGGCTTCTTCGGCCTGCTTCTTCTCGGCTTCATCCTGCAGCTTGCCCAGGTCGACCGCGCCCTTGGCCACGCTTTGCAGCGCGTGGCCCTCGAACTCGTGCAGATGGCTCAGCATCCACTCGTCCACGCGGTCGGTGAGCAGCAGCACCTCGATGCCCTTCTTCTTGAAGATCTCGAGCTGCGGGCTGCTCTTGGCGGCGGCCAGGGTGTCGGCGGTGATCACGTAGATCACGTCCTGGCCGTCCTTCATGCGCGCCACGTAGTCGGCCAGGCTCACGCTCTGCTCGGCGCCTTCGCCGTGCGTGGACGCAAAGCGCAGCAGCTTGGCCAGGCGTTCGCGGTTCTGGAAGTCCTCGCCCAGGCCTTCCTTCAGCACGGCGCCAAACTCCTTCCAGAAGGCCAGGTATCTGGCCTTCTCGTCCGCGCTGTCGCTGTCGGCCAGGCTTTCCAGCATGCCCAGCACGCGCTTGGTGCTGCCCTCGCGGATGGCCTTCACGTCGCGGCTTTCCTGCAGTAGCTCGCGGCTGACGTTGAGCGGCAGGTCGGCCGAGTCGATCACGCCCTTGACGAAGCGCAGGTACACCGGCATCAGCGCCTCGGCGTCGTCCATGATGAACACGCGCTTGACGTACAGCTTGACGCCACCGCGCTTGTCGCGGTTCCACATGTCCATCGGCGCCTTGGCCGGCACGTACAGCAGCTGGGTGTACTCGCTGCGGCCCTCCACGCGGTTGTGCGTGTAGGCCAGCGGTGCGGCCTGGTCGTAGCTGATCTGCTGGTAGAAGTCCTGGTACTCGGCGTCGGTGATGTCGCTCTTGCTGCGCGTCCACAGCGCGGCCGCCTTGTTCACCGTCTCCCATTCGTCGGTGGCCACCTGCTCGCCCTTGTCGGCGTCCCAGGTCTCCTTGTTCATCAGGATGGGCAGCGAGATGTGGTCGCTGTACTTGGCGATGGTGCTCTTGACGCGCCAGGTCTTCAGAAACTCCTCGGCATCCTCGTCGCGCAGGTGCAGGATGACATCGGTGCCGCGCTCGGCCCGGGTGATGGCCTCGAGCTCGTACTCGCCGGTGCCTTCGCTGCTCCAGCGCATGCCCTGCTCGGCGGGCAGGCCGGCGCGGCGGCTCTCCACCGTGATGCGGTCGGCGACGATGAAGCCCGAGTAGAAGCCCACGCCGAACTGGCCGATCAGGTTGGCGTCCTTCTTCTGCTCGCCCTCCAGCTTGGCCATGAACTCGCGCGTGCCGCTCTTGGCGATGGTGCCCAGGTGCGCGGCGGCCTCGTCAGCGCTCATGCCGATGCCGTTGTCGCGGATGGTCAGGGTCTTGGCGGCGGTGTCGAAGAACACGCGCACCTCGAGGTTGGGCTGGTCTTCATACAGCGCGGCGTTGTCCAGGGCCTCGAAGCGCAGCTTGTCGCAGGCGTCCGACGCGTTGGAGACCAGCTCGCGCAGGAAGATCTCCTTGTTGGAGTACAGCGAGTGCGTGACGAGGTGCAGGATCTGCTTCACCTCGGCCTGGAAGGCATGGGTCTGCTTGGTCATGGTGTGTTGTCTGTTCGGATCGGGAGGGCGTGTGCCCACGGTGCGCCGGCGTCAAACCCGGCGCGCGCTGCGGGATTTTGGGGCCACGGCCGGGCTTTCAAGGCCCGCCCGCCGACGCGGCATGATGCAGGCCCATGGGCATTGCAGATCACATCCTCCAGCAGCTTGCGTCGGCCCTGGCCGGCGCCCCCGTGCCGCGGGTGCGCGCGCTGCACCTGCCACCGGCGCTGTGGACCGGCCACAAGGACGGTGAGTTCGGCGCCATCGAGCTTGACAGCGGCGCGCTGGGCCTGAGCTACCTGATGCTGGGCGGCACCCTGGCCGCACTGGCCGGCCAGCCCGCCAGCGCGATGGCCGCACTGGCCGGGCAGGACGCCCTGGCCCTGGCCCGCCGCTGGGCCGACGGCGACACCCCGGCCGACCGCGCACTGGGCTTTGCCGCGGTGAACGCGCTGAGCCGCCACCTGCAGGACGCCGCCGGCCTGGCGCCCCCCGATGCGCCCGACTCGATCGGCGGCCTGGCGCCGCAGCCGGGTGAGCACATCGGCATGGTGGGCTTTTTTCCACCGCTGGTGAAGCAGGTCACCGCCCGCGGCGCCCGCCTCACCGTGCTGGAGCTGCGCGCCGAGCTGGCCGGCAGCCACCCCGACTGCACCGTGACACTGGATCCGGCTGCGCTGCGCAGCTGCAGCCAGGTGCTGATGACCAGCACCGTGCTGCTGAACCACACGCTGGACACGGTGCTGGCCCACTGCAGCGGCGCCAGCGCCATCGCGATGATCGGCCCGGGCGCCGGGCTGCTGCCCGACGCGCTGCTGGCCCGCGGCGTCACCGCGGTGGGCGGCAGCTGGATCGTTGACGGCGCCGCGTTCAAGACCGCCCTGGCGCAAGGCCGGTCCTGGGGCGCCAGCGCACGCAAGTTCGTCTGGACCCGCGCGTCCTGGCCCGGCCTCCCCTGATGCCACACCGCCCCGCGGCGGCCCGTGCCGCGGGGCCATGGCATGCTTGGCGCACCACCACCTGCGCGCACCGGCGCGCCGTGCCAATGCCCATGGCCAACGCCACCGATCCCGATCCGTCTGCCAACGCCACGGCCACCGCCGCGGCCGCCACCGGCCCGGCCGCCGCGCCACCGCGCTCGCTGGCCGGCCTGCGCATCGACCGCGGCGCACCGGCGCTCAAGCGCCGCCGACGCCGCTGGCCCTGGGTGCTGGGCGCGCTGGTGCTGCTGGGCGCGGCTGCAGCGGCGCTGGCGCCGCGCAGCACCGAGGTGCAGGCCGGCTCGGTGCTGGCGGCCTATCCCTCGCAGCAATGGGCCCAGCTCACCGCCTCGGGCTATGTGGTGGCGCAGCGCCGTGCGGCGGTGGCCAGCAAGGGCACCGGTCGCCTGATCGAGCTGCGCGTGCGCGAGGGCAGCGTGCTCAAGGCCGGCGAGCTGATCGGCCGGCTTGACGACAGCGATGTGCAGGCCGCGCTGGCCGCCGTGCAGGCCGGCGTGCAGCAGGCCGAGGCCGGCACGGCCCAGGCGCGCGCCGCGCTGGGCCAGGCCCAGGCCGAGCTGGCCCATGCCGAGCTGGAACTGCGCCGCCAGCAAGAGCTGCGCGCCCAGGGCTTCGTGTCGCCGCAGGTGGTCGACAGCGCCGAGCGCCGCCTGGCCGTGGCCCGCTCGGCCCTGGCCACCCAGCAGGCGGCCGTGGCGGCGGCGCACAGTGCGGTGCTCACTGCCCGCAGCCAGGTGCAGGTGCAGCAGGTCAACCGCAGCAACACCGAGATCCGTGCGCCGTTTGACGGCGTGGTGCTGGTCAAGAACGCCAACGTCGGCGACATGATCACGCCCTTCTCGTCGGCCAGCGGCACCTCGGGCGCGGTGGTCACCATGGCCGACATGGGCACGCTGGAGGTCGAGGCCGATGTCTCCGAGAGCAATGTGGCCAAGGTCAAGCCCGAGCAGCCGGTGGAGATCACACTCGACGCCATCCCCGATGCACGCTTTGCCGGCCGCGTTTCGCGCATCGTGCCCACGGTCGACCGCGCCAAGGCCACGGTGATGACCAAGATCCGCTTCGACGCGCTGGACGCGCGCATCCTGCCCGAGATGAGCGCCAAGGTGAGCTTCCTGTCGCGCCCGGCCACGGCCGCCGACCAGCAGGCGGTGACCGCGGTGAACCCCAAGGCCATCACCACGCGCGAAGGACGGAAGCTGGTGTTTCGCATCAGCACCGCCGGCACCGCCGAGGCCGTGCCGGTCTCGCCCGGCCGCATGCTGGGCGATGTGCAGGAGCTGCTGAACCCGGCGCTCAAGAGCGGCGAGCGCGTGGTGCTCACCCCCCCCGAGGGCCTGAAGCCGGGCGCACGCGTGACGGTGGCCGGCAAGTGAGCCCCGCACCCGCAACGCCCGCGCCCGCCAGCGCCGGTGAGGCGCCGCTGATCCGCGTGCGCCACCTCGGCAAGGCCTACCGCCGCGGCGGTCAGGACATTCCGGTGCTGCTGGACATCAACCTCGACGTGGCGCGCGGCGAGTTCGTGGCGCTGATGGGGCCCAGCGGCTCGGGCAAGAGCACGCTGCTGAACCTGATCGCCGGCATCGACCAGCCCAGCGCCGGCACCATCGCGATCGGCGGCGTCGACATCGCCACGCTGGGTGAAGGTGCGCTGGCCGACTGGCGCGCCGCCAACGTGGGCTTCATCTTCCAGTTCTACAACCTGATGCCGGTGCTCAGCGCCTTTGACAACGTGGCGCTGCCGCTGCTGCTCACCGGCCTGAGCGCGCGCCAGCGCCACGAGCGCGTGGCCGCCGCGCTCGATCTGGTGCGCCTGAGCGACCGCGCCGACCACTACCCCAACGAGCTGTCGGGTGGCCAGCAGCAGCGCGTGGCGATTGCCCGCGCGCTGGTCAGCGACCCGGCGCTGATCGTGGCCGACGAGCCCACCGGCGACCTGGATCGCGTCACCGGCGAAGAAGTGCTGGGCCTGCTGGATGAGCTGGTGTCGCAGCTGGGCAAGACCATCGTGATGGTCACGCACGACCCCAAGGCCGCGGCACGCGCGCACCGCATGGTGCATCTGGAAAAGGGTGTGCTGGTCGACGCGGTGGCTGGCTGACATGTTCTTGCTGAAGCTGCTGCTGAAGAACGCCTTCCGCCACCGCCTGCGCACGCTGCTGACGATGGTGGGCCTGGTGGTGGCGATCTGCGCCTTCGGCCTGCTGCGCACCATCGTCGACGCCTGGTATGCCGGTGTCGAGGGCAGCTCCAGCACCCGGCTGGTGGTGCGCAACAGCAGCTCGCTGACCTTTCCGCTGCCGCTGGGCTATGCCGAGCGACTGCGCGCGGTGAGCGGCGTGCGCCAGGTGAGCTGGAGCAACTGGTTTGGCGGCATCTACATCACCGAGCGCAACTTCTTTCCGCAGTTTGCGGTGGATGCCGCCACCTACCTGCCGCTGTACGCCGAGTACCGCCTGAGCGACGACGAGCGCCTGGCCTTTCTGCGCGACCGCCAGGGTGCCATCGTGGGCCGCAAGCTGGCCGACAAGTTCGGCTGGAAAGTGGGCGACCAGATCCCCTTGCGCGGCACCATCTTTCCGGGCACCTGGACCTTCACGCTGCGCGGCATCTGGGACGGCGCCGAGGCCAAGACCGACGAAAGCCAGCTGCTGTTTCACTGGCAGTACCTGAACGAAAGCCTGCGCGCCCGCTACCGCGGCAGCGCCGACCAGGTGGGCGTGCTTATCCTGGGCATCGACGCGCCCGACGATGCCGCACTGGTGAGCCAGCGCGTCGACACGCTGTTCGCCAACTCGGTGGCCGAAACCCTCACCGAGACCGAGGCCGCGTTCCAGCTCGGCTTCGTGGCCATGAGCGAGGCCATCCTGGTGGCGGTGCAGGCGGTCAGCCTGATCATCGTGGTGATCATCATGGCGGTGATGGCCAACACCATGACCATGACCGCCCGCGAGCGCCTGGCCGAATACGCCACGCTGAAGGCGCTGGGCTTCTCGCCCGGCTTCGTGGTGCGCCTGCTGTTCGGCGAGAGCCTGCTGATCGCGGCCATCGGCGGCGTGGCCGGCCTGGCCCTCACGCTGCCGCTGGCGGCGGCCTTTCGCGCCGCGGTGGGCACGCTGTTTCCGGTGTTCCAGGTGTCCACGCTGACCATGGCGCTGCAGCTGGCCGCCGCGCTGGGCGTGGGTGCGGTGGCCGCCGCCTGGCCCGCCTGGCGCATGAGCCGCATCGACATCGTCGACGGCCTGCGGCACGTGGCCTGAGCGGCTCATCCACATGGCGCAGCTGCCCCTGGCCTACATCGCCCGCAACCTGTGGGTGCGGCGCGTGACCACCCTGCTCACCGCCGGCGGCATGGCCCTGGTGGTGTACGTGTTCGCCACCGTGCTGATGATGAGCGAGGGCATCCGCGCCACCCTGGTGGCCACCGGCCAGCCCGACAACCTGATGCTGCTGCGCAAGGGCGCCGGCGCCGAGATCAACAGCGGCATCGCACGCGCCGACGCCGCCATCCTGGCCACGCTGCCCGGCATTGCCACCGACGCCCAGGGCCGGGCCCTGGTGAGCGCCGAGCCGGTGGTGCTGATCAGCCTGCCCAAGCGCAGCAACGGCAAGCCCAGCAACGTGACGGTGCGCGGCACCTCCGACATCGGCGCGCAGCTGCGCCCCACGGTGAAGATCGTCGAAGGCCGCATGTTCCGCCCCGGCACCGCGGAGATCGTGGTCGGCCAGGCCACGGCCAAGGGCTTTCGCGGCGTGGAAATCGGCCAGCAGCTGCGCTTTGCCGGGCGCGACTGGCACGTGGTGGGCCGCTTCGAGGCCGGCGGCTCGGGCTTCGACTCCGAGGTCTGGGGCGATGCCGAGCAGATGCTGCAGGCCTTTCGGCGCGGCGCGTTCTCGGTGGTGCTGCTGCGCCTGGCCGACGCCAGCCTGTTCGAGGCCGCCAAGGCCCGCATCGAGGCCGACCCGCGGCTCACCGTGGAAGCCAAGCCCGAGGTGCAGTTCTATGCCGAGCAGAGCGAGGCGCTGGCCACCTTCATCCGCATCCTGGGCCTGGCGCTGGCCATCATCTTCTCGATCGGCGCGGTGGTGGGCGCCATGATCACCATGTTCGCCGCCGTGGCCCAGCGCATCGGCGAGATCGGCACGCTGCGCGCACTGGGCTTTCGCCGGGGCGCTGTGCTGACCGCCTTTCTGGCCGAATCGCTGCTGCTGGCCGCACTGGGCGGGCTGGCCGGCCTGGCCGCGGCCAGTGCGATGCAGGCGGTGAACATCTCCACCACCAACTTCCAGACCTTCTCAGAGCTTGCCTTCCGCTTCGTGCTGACCCCGCGCATCGCGCTGCAAAGCATGCTGTTCGCGCTGGCCATGGGCGTGGTGGGCGGCTTCATCCCCGCCTGGCGCGCCGCGCGCATGCAGATCGTGGCCTGCCTGCGCGCCGCCTGACCCGGCCCCACCCGTGATGGCGCGCCAGTCCGGCAGCGCGCCAGTCCGGCAACGCGCCCGCCTGCGGCTACTCGCGGCTGCGCGAGTACATCCGCAGCAGCACCCCGGCCAGCGCCAGCAGGGCGATGCCCGAGAACAGCTCGATGCGGTGGCTGCGCAGGAACTCAATGGCTTCGCGCATGGCCTGCGCCGTCGCCGATTCACCTCCGCTGGCTTTGCTGCCGGTGGACGTGGGGCCAGGTTTGGGCTGGCCTTCCCACTGACGCTGCGTCGTGGGATCGGCTTCGCTCGCATCGGCCTGGAGCTCGGACTCGCCCAGACCGATGACCGACATCCTGGCGTCACCGCGCTTTGCCGCTTTGGCCTCGGCCTGAACCGCGGCATCGGCACGGATCGCCTGGCGCAGGTCGGCCTCTCGAATGCCTGGCGCCGAAGCGGCGCGGTCGCCAGCCTTGGCCCGCGCGCCGGAAGCGGCGCCGTTGGGCCCCACCGCGCTTGAACTGCTGGCATCGAGCAGGATGTCGAGATTGCGGTTGCCGGTGCTGATCTGAGGCGCCCCGCCCAAAGCCCCGTTGGCCCGGTGGCCAGCCTGATCACTGCCGGTGTCGGCCGATCCGGTGACCGGCGCGGCCTGAACCGCGCCAATGCCGATCAGCACCACCGTCACCCAGGCCCTGGTGGCCATCAAGGCAGGCCTGTGCAGACCAGGCCGCCTGGCCATCTCACTCTTGCTTTTCTTGAACACCGACAACACCTTCTGCAACCAAGGCGGATTGTGCGGGCTGGGCCATCGGCCTGCCAAGCGCGACTCGGCCCCGAAACGGGGGGCGCCCAAGGCGCCAGGCTCAACCGACCAGGACCTCGGTGCAGGCCGGGTGGCCCAGAAAATCCTGCGGACTGGCCGAGCGGCCGTAAGCGCCGGACTGAAAGACCGCCACCAGATCACCCACATCGGCCCGAGGCAGCGACATGCGATCGGCCAGGATGTCGAGCGGCGTGCACAAGGGGCCCACCACGTTGACCGACTCGTCCGCCGGACGATCGGCCTGGTTGGCAATGGCGACCGGGTAGTTCTTCCGAAGCACCTGACCAAAGTTGCCCGAGGCTGCAAGGTGGTGGTGCAGACCGCCATCACACACCAGAAAGACCTGGCCGCGCGAGACCTTGCGGTCGACCACGCGCGTCACGTACACACCCGCCTCGCCGACCAGGTAGCGCCCCAATTCGATGACGATGTGCGCCATCGGCATCTCCGACGCCGCACGCGCCGCCAGCGCGGCAAGATTGGCGCCGATTGGCGCCAGATCCAGCCGGGTGTCACCAGGGAAGTAGGGGATGCCGAATCCACCCCCGAGGTTCAGGAACTGCACCGGCGACGGGGCCGATTCCGCCAGGCGCAAGGCCAGTTCGTAGCTTTTGCGCTGCGCTTCGCAGATGGCCTCGGCGCGGAGGTTCTGCGACCCGGCAAACAGATGGAAGCCTTCAAACGACAGGCCCAACGCCCCCACCCGGGCGAGAACCTCTGGCACCGCCTCCGCATCGATGCCGAACTGCTTGGGCCCGCCAGCCATCTTCATGCCGGAGCCCTTGAGCTCGTAATCGGGGTTCACGCGCACGGCCACGCGCGCCGGCCGGCCCAGATCCTGCGACGCCTGGGCCAGTACCGCGAGTTCGCGATTGGATTCCACATTGATCAGGACGCCAGCGGCCACCGCCTGCCGCAACTCGGCATCGCGCTTTCCGGGGCCGGCAAAGCTGACTTCGGCCGGATTTGCCCCGGCATCCAGGGCCACCTTCAACTCACCCGCTGAAGCCACATCGATGCCGTCGACCAGGCCCGCGAGCAGGCCCACGACGGCCGGCATCGGGTTGGCCTTCATCGCGAAGTGCAGCTTCACCTGGGTCGGCAAGGCCTGCCGCAGCTCGGCCACCCGCGCCCGGATGAGCGCGCGGTCAAGGGCAAAAAAGGGCGTGGCGCCCACCTGTTCGGCCAGCAGCGACACGGCCATGCCACCCACCACCAACTCACCCCCCGCCACCTGGAACTGATCCATCGGGGCATGTTCCGGCAGCCGTCTGGCGGGCTGCGCTGCGTCAAGCGGTTCAGACATGGCGACCTCGACCCGGTAGCGTTGGTTCAGGATTGTGAACCGCGCATCGTGGGCGCCAAGCCGCGACCGATGCCTTGGCACTCGATCCCGAACGACTTCATCAGCGCCGGCTCGTACAGGTTGCGCCCGTCAAAGATCACCGGCTGCTTCAGCGTGGCCTTGAGGTGGTCGAAGTCGGGGTTGCGGAACTCCTTCCACTCGGTCACCAGCAGCAGCGCGTCGGCGCCTTCCAGCGCCGCCTGCTGGCTGGCCACCAGGCTCAGGCCGGCCACATCGCCCAGCACGCGCTGCGCCTCGGGCATGGCCACCGGGTCATAGGCCTGGATGCGCGCGCCGCGCCGCGCCAGCTCGGCCACGATCACCCGGCTGGGCGCCTCGCGCATGTCGTCGGTGTTGGGCTTGAAGGCCAGGCCCCAGACGGCGAAGGTGCGGCCCGTCAGGTCTTCGCCGAAGCGCTCGACCACGCGGTCCACCAGCACCAGCTTCTGGCGCTCGTTGGCCTCTTCCACCGCGGTGAGCACGCCCAGCGTCATGCCGTTTTGCGCACCGGTGCGGATCAACGCCTTCACATCCTTGGGAAAGCAGCTGCCGCCGTAGCCCGTGCCGGCATACAGAAAATGCGTGCCGATGCGCGGATCGCTGCCGATGCCGCGGCGCACCCACTCGATGTCGGCGCCCACGCGGTCGGCCAGCAGCGCCAGCTCGTTCATGAAGCTGATGCGCGTGGCCAGCATGGCATTGGCAGCGTACTTGGTGAACTCGGCGCTGCGCACGTCCATCACCACCAGGCGGTCGTGGTTGCGCATGAAGGGCGAGTACACCGCGCGCATCAGCAGCGTGGCGCGCTCGTTGTCGCTGCCGATCACGATGCGGTCGGGCTTCATGAAGTCGTCGATGGCCGCGCCTTCCTTCAGAAACTCGGGGTTGCTGACCACCGCGTACTCGAGCTCGACACCGCGCTCGGCCAGCACCTCGGCAATGGCCGCGCGCACCTTGTCGGCCGTGCCCACCGGCACCGTGCTCTTGTCGACGATCACCTTGTAGTCGGTCATGTGGCGGCCGATGTTGCGCGCCGCGGCCAGCACGTACTGCAGATCGGCCGAGCCGTCTTCGTCGGGCGGCGTGCCCACGCCGATGAACTGGATGGTGCCGTGGGCCACGGCGGCGGCCACATCGGTGGTGAACTGCAGGCGGCCGGCGGCGGCATTGCGCTGGATCAGCGCGTCCAGACCCGGCTCGTGGATCGGCACCTCGCCGCGCTGGAGCATCTCGATCTTGCGCGCATCCACATCCACGCACATCACGTGGTTGCCCATCTCCGACAGGCAGGCGCCCGTCACCAAACCCACATAGCCTGCACCGACCACGGTGATCTTCATACGCCCACCTCTACCGGGCACCCGGACGGCGCCCCGAAGCGGCGAATTCTGCCCGCGCCGCCGTGACAAGCCCGTGCGGTCTGGGCGCGGGCGTGGCGCCTGACACGAAACCGCGGCGGCGGGGCCGGGCAGTTGGCAGACAATCCGCGTCGCTTCAGCCTACGCCCACCATGCACATCCTGCTCACCGGCGCTGCCGGCTTCATCGGCTCGCACGTCGCCCGCATCCTGCTTGACCGCGGCGACACCGTCGTCGGCCTGGACAACCTGAATGCCTACTACGACCCGCAACTCAAGCACGACCGCCTGGCGCGCCTGACCGGCGACAAGGGCTTCAGCTTCGTCAAGCTCGATGTGGCCGACCGCCCGGGCATGGCCGCGCTGTTCCAGCGCGAGCGCTTCGACCGCGTGGTGCACCTGGCGGCACAGGCCGGTGTGCGCCACTCGCTGATCGACCCGCACGCCTACATCGACAGCAACGTGGTCGGTTTCACCAATATCCTGGAAGGCTGCCGCCACAGCGGCGTGCAGCACCTGGTGTATGCCTCGAGCTCCAGCGTCTACGGTGGCAACACCCAGATGCCGTTCTCCGAGCACCATGGCGTCGACCACCCGGTGAGCCTGTACGCGGCCACCAAGAAGGCCAACGAGCTGATGGCCCACACCTATAGCCATCTGTTCGCGCTGCCCACCACGGGCCTGCGCTTCTTCACGGTGTACGGCCCCTGGGGCCGGCCCGACATGGCGCTGTTCCTCTTCACCAAGGCCATCCTGGCCGGTGAGCCGATCCAGGTGTTCAACCACGGGAAGATGGTGCGCGACTTCACCTACGTGGACGACATCGCCACCGGCGTGGTGCACACGCTCGACCGTCCGCCCGAGGCCGATGCCGCGTACGACAAGGCGCAGGCCGACACCGCCAGCAGCTGGGCCCCGTACCGGGTGTTCAACATCGGCAACAACAACCCGGTGCAGCTGGTCGACTTCATCGCCGCCATCGAGCGCCACACCGGCAAGACCGCGATCAAGGAACTGCGCGACATCCAGCCCGGCGACGTGCCGGCCACCTTTGCCGACGTGTCGGAACTGGCGCGCTGGACTGGCTTTCACCCCGGCACCTCGATCGACGAGGGCGTGGGGCGCTTTGTGCGCTGGTACCGCGAGTACTACAAGGTCTGAGCCACCGTCGGCCACGCGCCAGATCAAGCCGCCGGAGGGTGGCGCTCGACCCATTGCGTGGCCAGCGCCTTGCGATCGATCTTGCCATTCGGATTGCGCGGCAGCGGCCCGGTCACCGACTCGACGCCATGCGGCACCATGTAGGCTGGCATGCGCAGCTTGCACTGCGCCAGCAAGGCGGGCACGTCGACCGCCTGGCCGCCAGCCGCTGGCGTGGCAATCACCTGGATGGCCTGGCCCAGCATCGGGTGGTCGACGCCAAAGGCGGCGCACTCGCCCACCATCTGGGTGGCGTAGAGCACCTCCTCCACCTCGGTGGGGCTGACCCGGTAGCCTGAGGTCTTCATCATCTCATCACGCCGACCGATGAAGTACAAGAACCCTTCGGCGTCGCGCCGCACCGTATCGCCCGAGAACACCGCGTACTCGGGCAGCTGCAGCCCCGGCTCGCGGCCGCCCGCGCCATTGGGCAAGGGTTTGTAGCGCTCGGCCGTCTTCTCGGGATCGTTCCAGTAGCCCTGACCGACCAGCGCGCCACGGTGCACCAGTTCACCGGGCTCATCGGGGCCGCACTCGGTGCCGTCCTCGCGCAGCACCAGGATCTCGGCGTTCGGGATGGCCTTGCCGATCGAGTCGGGGCGCCGATCCACCTCTTCGGGCGGCAGGTAGGTGGAGCGGAACGCTTCGGTCAGCCCGTACATCAGATAGGGCCTGGACGCGGGCACACGCGCCCGCAGCTTGTCGAGCGTCTCGCGCGGCATGCGCCCCCCGGTGTTGGCAAAGTAGCGCAGGTGCTCGCCAATCTCGGCCGGCCATTCCAGCTGTGTCAGCTGGATGTACAGCGGCGGCACGGCCGTCAAACCGGTGACCCGATGCCTGACCATGGCCTTGAGCACGTCCCGCGGCAACAGGTAGTTCAGCAGAACCACGCGCGCGCCGGTGTGGAAGGCCGTGGTGAGCTGGCTGAAGCCTGCATCGAAGCTCAAGGGCAGCGCGGCCAGCAGGGTGTCGCCTGGTTGATTTTCAAGATAGCTGGCCACGCTTTTGGCGCCGGCCACCATGTTGCGGTGGCTCAGCACCACGCCCTTGGGCCGTCCGGTGGAACCACTGGTGTAGAGAATGGCGCAAACGTCCGTGTCGACAACCCGGTGGCCTGGCGCCGGCGGCGCCATGAGCAGGTCGCTCCATGGCAGCACGGCCGGGCCGTCGGCCCCGGCGGGCGGCGCGGTTGACGCATCGGTCAGCACGACATGGCGCAGCGACGGACAGCCGGCCAGCACCGGCGCCAGCAATGGCAGGCGCTCGGGCGACGTGACCAGCACCCGCACCTCGCAATCCCGCACGATGTAGGCCACCTGCTCCGGCTTGAGCAGGGGATTCATCGGAACCATCACCCCACCAGCGGCTGGCGCGGCAAAACTGGTCACCACCGTCTCCAGGCGCTTCTCCAGGTACACGCCCACGCGCTCGCCCCGACGCAAGCCCAGGCCCAGCAGGCCGCTGGCCGCAGCTTGAATGGCCAGCGCCAGCTCGGCATACCGCACCTGCTCGGCGCCGCAGATCAGGGCCTCGGCCTGCGCATTGCGTTCGGCGCTCATCAGCGGCAGTTCGTGGAGAAGGGTGCTGTCGCGCATGGAGGTTTCGCCCATCAAGTGAGTACCGGTAGAGAGGTGCTTTCCGCGCAATCTGACACTCGGTCAGCCTGGCAGGCGGTCAGCCGGAAGCTTCAGCCGAAGAGGGCGCCAAGACTAGAATTGAACGCCTTCTGTGATGCTGCGAGGAACCGTCCGTGAATCTTCAAGCCAATGTCCTGAGCGTTCTCGACGAAGCCCTCGCGCTGGACGGCCGCACGAGTGGCTTTGACGGCAATACCCCGCTGCTCGGAGCGCTGCCCGAGCTGGATTCGATGGCCATCGTCACCGTGATCAGTGCGCTCGAATCTCGTTTCGGCATCATGTTCGATGATGATGAGATCAGCGGTGAGACCTTTGCCACGGTCGACAGCCTAACAAATCTCATCGCATCCAAGCTCGACGCCTGAGCGGCCCCTGCCGGTCGAGTGACACGGCAGCTTGCCCGCTCGCCGGGCGGGCAAATCGCGCCGCCAGCGGACTATTCGCACAGCCGCCGGCACGCTGCCGCAAGAAGCTCCCGTTACCATGCGGGCGCCCTGCCCAGACGCCATCGGACCGCATTCGCGCCGTTCGGGCGCCTGGCACAGGGCGGATGTCACCCAGCGGCCGGCGCCCGGCCCCCGCCCTGGTTTTGCCCGGCCCGCCCCACGATTGAGCATGACCCCCACTGAGTCCCCCGTGAGCCTGGCGCTTGGCCACCCGCAGTTCACCGATACCGGCATGGCCTCAGCGGCGCGCTCAAGTGGGGCCCTCGCCGCCTGGTGCGAGGGTGCTTCGCGGCTGGGCGCGGGTGCGGCAGCAGCCTCGATGCGGGGCCAGTTTGCCGTGGCGGGCACCCTGACCGACGGCAGCACGGCCCTGGCCGTCGACCGTTTTGCGATCCAGTCGCTGTGCTACCGCGTGATCAATGGCCAGCTGCATGTGGCCGAGCGTGCCGACACGCTGGCGGCCTTGCCGCCGGTGGCCGAGGTCGATCCGCAGTCACTGTTCGATTACCTGTATTTCCATGTCGTGCCCTCGCCGCGCACCGTGTTCCGCGGTGTGCAGCGGCTGCCGGCGGGGCATGTCGCGGTGTTCAGGAACGGCCAGCTCGCGGTGCAGCCCTACTGGGTGCCGCGCTTCGAAGAGACCCGCCAGCCCGACTTTGCGGCGCTGGCTGACGAGTTCCGCAGCACCGTCAAGGATGCCGTCGGCCGCCAGCTCGACGGCGGCAAGCCGGCCTGCTTTCTGAGTGGCGGCACCGACAGCTCCACGGTGGCCGGCATGATCGGTCTGGCCGCCGGCCGGCCCGCGGCCACCTACTCGATCGGCTTCGAGGCCGAGGGCTACGACGAGATGGCCTTTGCGCGCCTGGCCGCGCAGCGCTTCGGCACCGAGCACCACGAGTACTACGTGACGCCCGACGACCTGGTGCGCAGCATCCCCACGGTGGCCGCGCACTACGACCAGCCCTTCGGCAACTCGTCGGCGCTGCCGGCCTACTACTGCGCCAAGATGGCGCGCGAGGACGGCGTCACCCGGCTGCTGGCCGGCGATGGCGGCGACGAGCTGTTCGGCGGCAATGCGCGTTATGCCAAGCAGCGTGTGTTCGGCTGGTACGACGCGGTGCCCGCGCCGCTGCGCAGTGGCCTGCTCGAGCCGCTGCTCGAACGCACGCCGCTGGGCGGCCTGCCGCTGGCGCGCAAGGGGCGCAGCTATGTCGAGCAGGCCAAGGTGCCGCTGCCCGACCGCATGCAGATGTACAACCTGCTGCTGCGCCTGGGCATCCGCGACGTGTTCACCGCCGACTTCCTGTCGGGCGTCGATCTGGACGGCCCGCTGCACCAGCAGCAGGGCGTGTGGAACCTGGTGCGCGACGCCAGCGCGCTCAACCGCATGCTGGCCTTCGACTGGCGCTACACGCTGGCCGAGGCCGATCTGCCCAAGGTCTGCGGCACCACCGCGCTGGCCGGCGTGGCGGTGGGCTTTCCATTCCTCGACGAGGCGCTGGTCGACTTCTCGCTGCGCCTGCCCACCGCCTACAAGCTCAAGGGCCTGAAGCTGCGCTGGTTCTTCAAGGAGGCGCTGCGTGGCTTCCTGCCCGACGAGATCATCACCAAGAAGAAGCAGGGCTTCGGCCTGCCCTTCGGCGTGTGGGCCAACCGCCATGCGGGCCTCAAGCAGCTGGCCACGGATTCACTGCACAGCCTGGCTGGCCGCGGCATCGTGCGGCGCGAGTTCATCACCGCGCTGCTGGAACGCCACCTGGCGGAGCACCCCGGCTATTACGGCGAGATGGTGTGGATCCTGATGATGCTGGAGCAGTGGCTGCAGACCTGGGACGCCCGCCGCCACACTGCCGCGGCCTGAGCGTGGCGCAGCGCGTGATCGACGGCGGCGTAGCGCGCAGCGGCGCGAACAGGGGCAGGCGATGAAGGTCAGCGTCATCCTCACCGTGCTCAACGAAGGCCCGGGCATGGACGAGCTGCTCGACGCCCTGCTGGCCCAGAGCACGCCGCCCGACGAGATCGTGATCGTCGATGGCGGCTCGCGCGACGACACGCTGGCGCGCCTGCAGGCCTGGGCGGCGCGTGACGCACGCGTGAAGGTGCATGTGGCGCCGGGCGTCAACATCTCGCGCGGGCGCAACCTGGCCATCGGCCTGGCCAGTGGTGATGTGCTGGCGGTCACCGACGGCGGCTGCCGCCCCGATGTGCACTGGCTGGCCGCGCTGCTGCAGCCGCTGCGCGACGACCCCACGGTGGGCGCCGTGGGCGGCCGCTTCGTGCCGGTGGCGGCCAACCGCTTCGAGTTCTATGCCGGCCTGATGTCGGTGCCCGACCTGGGCGGCGAATTGCAGCGCGGCATGTTCTACGGCCGCTCGTCGGCTTTCCGGCGGGTGGTGTGGGAGCGCGTGGGCGGTTACCCCGAGTGGCTCTACACCGGCGAAGACACGCTGTTCGCCATCGCCGCCGGCAAGCTGGGCGGCCATGACGTGGTCTACGCGCCCGACTCGCTGCTGTCGTGGCGGCCGCGGCCCACGCTGCGCAAGCTGACCAAGATGTTCTACCTGTACGGCCGCGGCAATGGCCGCATCGCCAACGGCAACCTGAGCGGCAGCCTGTACTGGCTGCGCTACCACGCGCTGTTGGCGGTGGCGCTGCTGCTGTCGCCCTGGCAGCCCTGGCTGCTGCTGCTGGCCGCCGCCGCCGCGGCGCAGCTGGGCCGCACGCTGGTGGCCCCCAATCTGGCGCTGCTGCGCCATGCGCCGGGGGTGGCGGCCGACCGTTTCGTCCATGTGCCGCTGATCGCCATGGCCCGCAACCTGGCCACCAACCTGGGCTACCTGCGCGGCTGGGACGAACTGCGCCGCGGCGCCGACTTCAAGCAGCGGCTCGAGGCCTACCTGGCCGGCGGGCAGCGCTGAGGCCGCACCGGCCCCAGCCCCCGCCATGGCCGCCGCCAACGCCCACGCCACACCGCCGGGCGCCAGCCTGGCTGGCGTGCTGAGCGTCGGCGCGGGCCACGCCACACCGGCGGGCACCGACCCCGGCACGCTGAGCCAGTGCCACGGCCCGTGGGTGCACGATGGCGCCACCAGCCTGGGCGTGTGGGGCGACATCGTCAACCGCCACGCGCTGGCGCGCCAGCTCGGCCTGCCCGACGACACCGCCCTGCCCGCCCTGCTGCTGGCCGGCTGGCGGCGCTGGGGCCAGGCGCTGCCGGCCCAGCTGGACGGCGTGTACGCCCTGGCCCTGCGCGACGGGCCGCAACTGCGCCTGCTGCGCGATGGCTCGGGCCTGCAGAACCTGTTCTGCCTGGCCACCGCCGGGCGCATCGCCTTTGCGGCCAGCCTGCCCGAGCTGCGCGCCCTGCCGGGCGTGGGCAGCGCAGTCTCGCCGCCGGCCCTGCACGAGTACCTGCGCTTTCTCGACATCAGCGCGCCGCACTGCATGCTGCAAGATGCGCAGGCGGTGGATGCCGGCGAGTGGCTGCACTGGCAGGCCGGAGCGCTGCAGGCCGCGCCGGCATCGGTGCCCGCCATCCACACCGCCGAGGCAAGCTTCGACGCCGCCGTTGACGCGGTCGACCAGCGCCTGCAGGCCGCCGTGGCTGCCAGCCTGGCGGGTGCGCAGCGGCCGGTGGTGATGCTCAGCGGCGGCGTCGACTCGGCGCTGCTGGCCGCCATCGCCGCACGCCAGCGCCCCGATCTGGCAGCGCTGACCGTCGGCTTCGATGGCGACACCTTCGACGAGACGCCCACCGCGGCGCGCATCGCCGCGCACCTGGGCCTGCGCCACCAGGTGCTGCGCTTCAGCCATGCGCAGTACCTGGCCACGCTGGCGCGCGTGGCCCGGCACATCGAGCAGCCGATGGCCGACCCGGCCACGCTGGCCACGGTGCTGGCCTTCGACCACGCCCGCGCCCACCACGACCTGGCACTCGAAGGCAGCGGCGCCGACGAGATCGTGGGCCTGCTGCCGCCGCGCCATGTGCGCCTGGCGGTGGCCTGGGGCAGCCGGCTGCCAGCGGCCTGGCGCCAGCGCCTGCTGGGCCTGGTGCGCCGGGTGCCGGCGCTGGCCGGGCAGGCGCCGCTGCTCGACTTCGAGCATGCGGCCGAGACCCTGATCCGCTGGCGGGGCTTTCGACGCGCCGAGATCGAGGCCCTGTGCGGCGTGCCGGTGGATCTGGCCCAGACCCGCTTCTACCGCTGCTTCGACAGCTTCCCGCGGGCGGCGCACTTCGAGCGTTACAGTGCCTTGATGAACGTGATGCCCAGTGAACGGCTGAACCAGGGTGCGCGCATCAGCGGCCTGGCGCTGCGCTATCCGTTCTGGCAGCACGCGGTGGCCGGCCACATGCGCCAACTACGCCCCGATTTCCGCTATTTGCCGGGCCAGCCCAAGCGGATCCTGCGCGCAGTTCTGGCACGCTACGTGCCTCGCGCAATCTGGGACGCCCCGAAGCATGGTTTCGATTTTCCGCTGCAGGCATTTCTTGCCGCGAACGACCATGCCCTGGTCCGCCACCACCTGGCGGCGCCACGCTGGCAGCGCCTGGGCCTGCTGTCGGCCGATGGCGTTGACGCGCTGGGCCGGCGTTTTGTGGCGGGTGAGCGCACGCTGATGTTCCGCGTCTGGGCCCTGGTGATGCTGAGCGCCTGGCTGGCGCCCGACAGCGCGCTGCCCGAACCCGCCACCCCATCTTGACGCCCCGTTGCCCAGATTGCTGTCCGGCCGCATGAGTTCTCCCGACCGATCCGCCCCCACGCCGGCCCGTCCGGCCCGCATCCTGATGTACACGGCCTACTTCGCGCCCGAGTACAGCGGCGCGGCGCTGCAGGCCCTGACCCTGGCGCGCGAGCTGCGCGGCCGCGGCCACCAGGTCGAGTTCGTCACCAACCGCTGGCCGGGGCTGGATGCGCACTGCGAGGTCGACGGCTTCCAGGTGCAGCGCCTGCAGCCCGGGCGCATGCGCAAGCACCGCGAGTTCAGGCTGTGGTTCAACCTGGCGCGCTATGTGTGGTCGCGCCGGCACGACTTCGATGTGCTGCACAGCCACGGCGCCTACTTCACCAATGCCTTCATCGGCCCGCTGGCGCGGCTGGTGGGCATGAAGTCGCTGATCAAGGCCAGCCTGGCGCGCGACGACCTGCAGGGCCTGGGCCATCCGGTGGTGGGGCGCCTGCACCAGGCCATGCTGCGCAGCGTGGACGCCTGCGTGGCCATCAGCCACGATCTGGTGGAAGAGTTCCGCGTGGGCGGTCTGCCCTCGGCCCAGGTGCACCATGTGTCCAACGGGGTGGATACCGCGCGCTTCCAGGCCCTGCCGCCCGCCCAGCGCATGGCCAGCCGCCAGCAGCTGGGCCTGCCCGATGGCCGCCGCATCGCCCTGTTCGTGGGTGTGCTCGACCAGCGCAAGAACATCGCCTGGCTGGCCGAGCAGTGGGTCGCGCACCAGGGCTTCGGCACCGGCGCGCTGCTGCTGGCCGTGGGCCCGCAGGGCCGTGACGATGGCGACGGTGCGCTGCGCCGCCGCCTGGCCGCGCTGGCCGCGGCCCAGCCGCAGTGGTTTGTGCTGCACGACTTCCATGCCGACGTGCTGCCCTACTACCAGGCCGCCGATGTGCTGATCCTGCCCTCGTACAAGGAAGGCCTGCCCAACGTGGTGCTCGAGGCCATGGCCTGCGGCCTGCCCTGCGTGGCCGCCCGCACCAGCGGCAGCCGCGAGCTGATCGACGATGGCCGCACCGGCTGGACCTATGCGCCCGACCAGGTCGACGAACTGGCGGTGGCGGTGCAGCGCTGCCTGTCCGACGCCGCCCCGGCGCTCGGTGCCGCGGCCCGCCAGACGGCGCTGGAGCGCTACGCGATCGGTGCCGTGGCCACGCGCTACGAGGCCATCTACACCCGCCTGCTGGGTGCCGGTGCAGGTGCAGGTGCGGGCACCCGTGTGCTGTATGTCGAGAACGGCATTGGCTACGGCGGCGCCATCATCTGCCTGCGCCACCTGGTGCGCAACCTCGACCGCCAGCGCTTCGACCCGATGGTCATCACCGGCCTGGGCGACAGCAAGTACCAGGACATTGCCGGCGAAGCCAAGTGGCGGCACATCCCCGACCGCCGTGTCGACGTGGTCTCGATGAAGCGCCGGCTGGCCGCCGCCACCTGGCCCGATGCCGTGCCCGGCTTGCGCTGGGCCACCAACCAGGTGCTGGCGCGGCTGGACGATGTGTGCAACTTCCTGCCGTCGTTTCTGCAGACGCTGTGGACGGTGCTGCGCTTCCGGCCCGCGCTGATCCACGTCAACAACGAGCCGCTGTGCAACCGCGCCGCCATCCTGGCCGGCAAGCTGATGCGCGTGCCGGTGGTGGCCCATGTGCGCGGCGACCAGCAGGGCTCGCTGATGATGCATTCGTTCTTCAAGCTGCCCGACTACTTCATCGCCGTGTCGCGCTGGGTGTCTGACAGCATCGGCCGCATCGGCGTGCCCGAGCGCGCGCGCAGCTACATCTACGACGGCATCGAGCTCGACAAGCTCGACACCCAGGCCGATGGCCAGGCCTTCCGTGCCCGCCACGGCCTGCCGCCCCAGGCCTACGTGGTGGGCCTGGTGGGCCTGCTGATCCCGTGGAAGGGCCAGCGCCTGTTCTTCGAGGCGATGGACCGGCTGGCCGCGCGCCTGCCCGATGTGGTGTTTGCCATCGTCGGCGGCACGCCCGACGAATGCCAGTACTTCGAGGCCGAGCTGCGCCAGCTGGCCGAGCAGCCGCACCTCAAGGGCCGCGTGGTGTTCACCGGCCATGTCAGCCAGATGGCCCAGGTGTACAACGGGCTCGATGTGGTGCTCTCGGCCTCGACCTCGCCCGAGCCGCTGGGCACCATGATCATCGAGGCCATGACCATGGCCCGGCCGATCCTGGCACCCAACCACGGCGGCGCGGTGGAGATGATCGACCATGGCCGCACCGGCCTGCTGTTTGCCCCCGGTGACGCCGACGACCTGGCGGCCAAGATTGCCCAGGCCCATGACGACCCGGCGTTCAGCGCCGCGCTGGGCCAGGCGGCACGCGCCCAGGCGCTGCGCGTGTTCGCGATCAGCGAGCATGTGCGCCAGGTCGAAAGCGTCTATGCCCGGGTGCTGAGCCCGCAGCAGGTGTCGTGATGCGCGGCCACAGTGCACAGGCCGGCGCGTCACCCGGCGCAGCGCCCAGCGTCTCGGTGGTCATCCCCACCTACAACCGCGCGCGCTTCATCGGCGCGGCGGTGGCCAGCATCCGTGCCCAGACTTACGCCTGCGCCGAGATCGTCATCGTCGACGACGGCTCGCGCGACGACACCGCCGCCGTGGTGGCCGCGCTGGGCGAGGGCATCCGCTACATCCGCCAGGACAACGCCGGCCCGTCCGCCGCGCGCAACCGCGGCATCCAGGAGGCGCGCGGCGACCTGGTGGCCTTTCTCGACACCGACGACCGCTGGCTGCCCGACAAGCTGATGCTGCAGGTGCAGGCCATGCAGCGCGACCCGGCCATCGCCCTGGTGTGCGCCGACATGGCCATCGAGGACGGCGAGGGCCGCCGAATGGTCGACTCCAACTTTGCCAAGCGCGACATGCTGGCGATGTTCGAGCGCCTGGCCGGCGCCGCCATTCCCGAGGCCCCGCGCCTGCTGCTGAAGATCAACTTCATCAACACCAGCACCGTGCTGGCGCGGCGCGAGCTGCTGCAGTCGCTCGGCGGCTTCGACCGGCGGCTGCGCTATGGCGAGGATCTCGAGCTGTGGCTGCGCATCGCCGCGCGCCACGCCATCGCCTGCGTGCCCAGCGTGCAGGAGATCCGGGTTGAGCACGACACCAACGTCACCCGCTCGATCGAGCCGATGTTGAAGGGCTATGTGGACATGGCGCAGGTCATCCGCGACTGGGCGGGCGACCGCATGCTCGACTGGGGCGTGCACCCCGACGCCTACGTGGCCGCCTGCCAGGCCGACCTGGGCTACTGGTATTTCTCGGAGCAGCGCCTGCGCGAGGCGCGCCTGGCGCTGCGGCAGAGCTGGCGCACCCGGCCCAGCCGGCGCGCGGCGCTGTACGGCCTGGCGGCCAGCCTGCCCGGCCCGCTGGTGGCCCTGGGGCGGCGGCTGAAGTCGATGCCCGCCGGCGCGCGGGCCGGTCATGGCGCCGCCTGAGGCGCTGCGGGTGCGCGCCGTGGCGGCGACGCGGTGCGTGGCCCGCGGCCGCTCAGCGGATGGTGGCGGCCAGGAAGTCGGCCTCTTTGGCGGCCTTCTCGGCATCGGGCCGCAGCCAGCAGTTGGGCGGCATGTGGGTCAGCGTGTAGGCGAAGTTCTTGCGTGCGCTTTCCACGCGCTCGGCACGCTCCCAGCGCTGGGCGGTGGGCTTTTGCGCCCGCATCATGTCCACCAGGCCCGGGCAGAAGTGGTTCATGAACGCGCCGCAGCCCTGAATGGAATGCTGCGGGTCCTTGGCCAGTTCCTCGCTGAGGTACTGCGCATAGCAGTACTTGGGCAGCTTGGCGATCTCGGTCGCCGAGGTGTTGCCGCGGTACTTCTGCGCCACGGCCAGGTCGGGCAGCGCCACGGCGACCAGGGCCGCCAGCACCAGCATGCCCGCACGCCGGCGCAGCCCCCCCGAAGCGACGCCGCTGCGGCCTGGCAAACCATGTTGAACCTTCGACGTGGACAATCTCATCTTTCCAACCTGCAAGCCGGCCCCGGCATTCCTGAACGCGCCGGGCATGCTATCGGACGACAGCAGTACCTGCAATGAGCGCAACATCCTCCCGGCCGGCGCATGTCCCGGCGCCGTCACAGCCGAGGCCGCGCGTCTCGCTGCTGGTGGCCACGCACAACCGCCCTGCCCTGCTGCGCGAGGCCCTGGCCAGCGTGATGGCGCAAACCGTCTCCGACTGGGAGGTGGTGCTGGTCGACGACGGCTCCACCCCGCCGGCACGTATCGACGACCTGCCGGCCGAGCTGCAGGCGCGCATCCAGCTGGTGCGCCATGAGCAGCCGCGGCGCAGCGCGGCCGCCCGCAACACCGCGGTGCGCGCAGCGCGCGGCGAGGTGCTGGCCTTTCTCGATGACGACGACCTGCTGGCGCCCGACTTCCTGGCGCGCGCGCTGGGCGTGCTGGATCGCCACCCGGCCATCGAGGTGGTGTGCGTGGGCGTCTCGTGGTTCGGCCAGAACGCCGACTGGACCGAGAAGGACTGCATGCCCACCCTCGAGCGCACGCTGGCCGAGGCGCGCGGCACCGAGCTCGAGCGCGGCGTGCTGAGCTTCGGCCCTGATCTGCTGGATGCGCTGGTGCGCCGCGTGCCGATGGCCTTCCAGCAGCAGGTGGTGCGGCGCGAGGTGTTCGAGCGCATCGGCTTCTTCACCGAAGGCCGTGTGCTCGACCGCAGCGACTGGGGCATCCGCGCCGCCGCGTTTTCACGCGTGGCCTTGTGCCCCGAGGGCCTGTACCGCCAGCGCTGCGACGGCCAGAGCTATGCCTCGCGGCCCGAGCGCTTCCACGAGTTTCTGCTGGCCGGCGTGGACACCATGGAGACCCTGCTGGCCCGCCTGAAACACGAGCAGGCGCCGCAGCGCGCCATCGGCACGGTCAGCCGTGGCGCGGCCAAGAGCTGGTTCGACCTGGCCTACTGGTGCCGCCAGCAAGGCCGCTACCGCGAAGCCTGGCACGCCCTGCTGATGAGCGAACGCCGCGAGCCCAGCCTGCCGCGCCTGCGGCTGGCCGCCCGCATGACCGTCGACGGCCTGCAGTCTCTGGCCGGCCGGCCGCGCAAGGAAGACTGAGATGTTCCACAACCTCAAGGGCCAGCTTGGCCGCGAGCTGTTCAACCGCCGCTGTGCCGGCGTGCTCGAGACGCCGCCGGTGCGGCTGGACAGCGCACGCCCGGTGATGGTGCTGAGCCAGCTGCAGCACAAGGATGTGCTGATGTACCTGGTGGCGGTGAAGACCTTTGCCGCCCAGGTGCCGCTGGGCGCCGCGATGGTGCTCGACGACGGCTCGCTCGAGCCCGACGACCACGCCCTGCTGGCCCGCCACCTGCCCGGCGTGGTGATCGAGCCGATCACCGCCCACCGCTCGGCGCGCTGCCCCAGCGGCGGCACCTGGGAGCGGCTGCTGGGCATCGCCCGCCACTGCGCCGACCGCTACGTGATGCAGCTCGACGCCGACACGCTGACGCTGGATGCCCTGCCCGAGGTGGTGGCGGCCATTGCCGCCAACCGCTCGTTCGCGCTGGGCACCTGGGACGACCAGCGCAGCGAGACCTTTGCCGAGCGCGCCGCCGATGCGCGGCGCCTGAACACCGCCGCCCAGGTGCATGTGCAGGTGGCCGCCGAGCAGCACTTCGACCGCGACCCGGCCTGGGCCGGGCTGCGCTACATCCGCGGCTGCTCGGGCTTTGCCGGCTTTGCGCGCGGCGCCACCAGCGCCGGCTTCATCGAGGACTTCTCCGAGCGCATGAGCCGGCTGCTGGGCGAGCGCTGGCGCGAGTGGGGCTCGGAGCAGGTGATGTCGAACATCGCGCTGGCCAACAGCCCCGACGTGATGGTGCTGCCCCATCCGCGCTACTGCGACTGCCTGCACCGCGCCGAGCACAGCGCCTTCGTGCACTTCATCGGTGACTGCCGCTTCCAGGGCAGTGCCTATCGCGACGCTGCAGCGGCCCGCATCGGCCTGCTGGGCCGCACAGGCGCGTGAGCGCGCGGCTGGGCGCTGCCGGCCCCGTGCCGGCCACCGGCACCGACACCGCCACCCGCGAGACCGGCCAGCACGTGGCCGCCGTGGACGGCCTGCGCGCCGTGGCGGTGGCCGCGGTGATGCTGTACCACCTGCTGCCGCAGGCCCTGCCCGGCGGCTTTACCGGGGTGGACGTGTTCTTCGTCATCTCGGGCTACGTGGTCACCGCCTCGCTGGCCAACCGCGCGCCGGCCGGGCTGGGCCGCTACACGCTGGCGTTTTATGCGCGGCGGGTGCTGCGCATCCTGCCGGCGCTGCTGAGCTGCCTGCTGGCCACCGCGCTGCTGACCACGCTGTTCGTGCCCGATGCCTGGCTGAGCCAGGCCACGCGGCAGGTGGGGCTGTGGGCCTTTCTGGGCCTGAGCAACCACGCCCTGCTGTGGCACACCGACGGCTACTTCTCGCCGCGCGCCGAGTTCAACCCCTTCGTGCACACCTGGTCGCTGGCGGTGGAGGAGCAGTTCTACGTCGTCTTCCCGCTGGTGTTCTTTCTGTGGCTGCAGCGCGGCAGTGCGCGGCCGGCGCTGGCCTGGCTGGGCCGGCACGGCACGGCGCTGCTGTGGGCGGCCTCGCTGGCCTGGTGCGCCTGGGCCAGCAGCACGCGGCCCGACGAGGCCTTCTACCTGCTGCCCTCGCGCTTCTGGGAGCTGGCCACCGGCGCCCTGCTGCTGCAGTGGCAGCGCAGCGGCGTCCTGGCCCGCTGGCCCGGGCTGGGCCGCCATGGCGCACTGGGCGGTGCGCTGCTGGTGCTGGCCGGCCTGGCGGTGGTGAGCCACCAGCCGTTTCCGTTTCCGCAGGCGCTGCTGCCGGTGCTGGGCACGGCCTGGCTGATCCACGCGATGACCTGCGGCCAGCCGCCGGCGCGCTGGGGCCGCCCGGTGCAGGCCGCTTTGGCCCACCGCGCCACGGTGGCGGTGGGCAGGCTGTCGTACTCGCTGTACCTGTGGCACTGGCCGGTGTACGTGCTGCTGCGCTGGACCACCGGGCTCGAGTCACCCGCCACGCTGGCGCTGGCGCTGGTGGCCACGGTGGCCCTGGCCACGCTGTCGTACCACGCCATCGAGGTGCCGCTGCGCCGGCATCCGCGCGTGCTGGCGTTGCCGCAATGGCTGATCGTGGCCGCGGCGTTGCTGGCCGTGGCCCTGGCCTGGCAGCTGGCGCGCGAGGTCTTCCACCTGCGCCACCGCATCGGCTCGGTGGTCAACCGCGAGGCCACGCTGTGGTACCCCAGCGCCTGGGCGCCCGCGGCCGGCAGCGCGCGCCTGTGCACGGCGCAGGAGCGCTGGCGCGAGCTGCCGGCGGCCACGGTGCTGGAGCTGGGCTCGGCCGACTGCACGGCGCGCGCCGTGCCGACCCAGCTGTTCGTGATCGGCGACTCGCATGCCGGCGCCTACACCACGCTGCTGCGCCAGTGGGCCGATGCCAGCGCCATGACCGTGCGCCAGTACGGGCGCAGCGGCTGCTCGTTTGCCAACTTCTACAAGGCCACGCCGGCCGACGATGCACGCTGCCTGGCCTTTGCCGAGGCGGCCATGGCCGATGTCGAGCGCCTGGCCCGGCCCGGCGACGTGGTGCTGCTGGCCGCACTGCGCATGCCACGCATCGGCGGCCAGGACCGGCGCTACGACCTCGATGCCCTGCTGGCCGAGCAGCGCAGCCCCGCGGCCGCCACGCAGCGCGCCGCGGCCGAGCGCCAGGCCCTGGTGCAGGTGGAGCGGCTGCGCCAGCGCGGCCTGAAGATCGTGCTCGAGGCGCCCAAGCCGGTGCACCTGTCGCCGCCCTTTCGCTGCGCCGACTGGTTCAACCGCGGCAACCCGGTGTGCGCGCCGGGCTTCGAGGTGCCGCGCGACCTGTTGCTGGCCCTGCGCGCGCCGGTGCAGGCGGCGCTGGAGCGCGCCGTGCAGCAACCCGGCACCTGGCTCTGGGACCCGTTCGAGCCGCTGTGCCCCGATGCCCGCTGCCAGGCTTTCGATGCCCAGGGCCGGCCGCTGTTCTTTGACGGCGACCACCTCAGCGCGCATGCCAACCGGCTGCTGTTTCCCGGTTTTGCCAGCGTGATGGGCGCCGTGCAGCGCGGTGAGCGGCCGGCACCCTGAGGCCTGGTTGAGCGGCCACTGAGCGCCGGCCACGGCCGCGCAGCAGCGGGCTTCGCGCCGGCTCAGGCGGCCGGCTGTCGCTGCGCCAAGACCTCGGCCACCGCCTGGCGCAGCGCCGGGCCATCCACCTCGTAGTGGTTCAGGGTCTGGGCCCAGCGCCGCGTGTTGGCGCCGGTCACCTGCTCGATGTCGTGCACCTGGTCGGGCTGCAGGTAGCGCGGCGCCACGCCGCCGGCGCGCGACCAGAACGCGCAGTACTGGCCGATCGGGCCGCTGATGCCGCGCAGCACCAGGCTGCTGCCGTGCACCACGCCCGGGCAGTTGGCCAGCCAGCCCAGCTTGTTCTGCAGCGTGCCGTGCGTGGCCACATACACATCGGCCGCCTCGCTGAGCGCCACGCCGTCGAAGATCGACGCGCCGGCCAGCACCGTGACCGGCAGGCCGGCCGGCAGGCGGGCGCGGATCTCGGCCACCAGCTGCAGCTCGGCCGCGCGCATGCCGTCGAGCCAGCTGAACTTGTCGGTCGGCCGGCGCAGCCAGGGCACGGCCAGGCCGTCGATCACCAGCGCCATGCCGGGTTGCTGCTGGTGCAGCGCGCTGGCCAGCTCGGCAATGCCCTGGGCCTGCGAGGCCCAGGTGCGGGTGCCGGTGCGGATGGTGAACCACACCCGCGGCCCGCTGGCCGCACGCAGGCCGGCCAGCTGCTGGCGCGCGGTGTCGGAGCAATGCGCCAGCGCCACCCGGCGCAGGCGGCTGACCAGGTCGTCGTTGACCACCAGGCCGCCGGCGCGCACGATGAACCAGCCCTCGCGCACCGCGCGCAGCGGCAGATCGGCCGCCGACAGGTGCAGCACCGCGCCGGGCGCCAGCTCGGGAAAGATCTCCTCGATCGGGCCCAGCGGCTCGGCCGTGGCCGCCAGGCGCTCGAAGGCCGGCGCCGCCGGGTTGTTCGCCCTAATCGGCCCACCCGCCTCGTTCGCGCCATCGGCACCGTCAGCGCCACCCGAGGCCCGGCCCAGCAGCGCCTGCACGCCCGACAGGCTGTTCCAGAGGTGGTGGGCGAAGTGGTGGTGGTCCACCAGGGCCACGCGGGCATGGGGCGCGGCGGCGGGCTGCAGGTAGCGCGCCACATCGGCCCGGTGCTGCAGCATGAAGGCGCGCAGCTGGTCGAGCTCCCAGCGGCCCAGCCAGGCCCAGTCGCGGCTGCCAAGCAAGGCCACCAGCTGCTGCGCGGGGAAGTACCAGTACACCGGCTGGTAGCCCAGGCTCTCGCGGCCCACGGCCAGGTAGAACACCCGCTCGCCTTCGGTGAAGCGGTAGAACACCGAGGCCCCCGAGGCCGCCAGCAGCGAGTGCGCGCTGCGCAGCGGGCGACCGCTGCAGGGGCTGTCGAAGGCCAGCGCACCGGCCTGCAGCGCGTCGCGCTGGTAGCCGGCGTCGAAGATCTGCGGCGGCAGCAGGCCCGATCCGGCGCCGGCGGCCTTCAGGCGCCGGTCGCTGCGCTGGCCGCGCAGCACCGCCAGGTCGATGCCGGCCGCGGCCAGCGCGGCCGCATCGTGCGGCTGCAGCGCATCCAGATCGACCACGTGGTAGTCGCCCTCGGCCTCGAAGGCCTGGCGCAGCAGCGCCATGTCCAGCAGCGGCGCGGCCAGGCCGGCCGGGCGTGCCTGCACCTGGGCGCTGTGCATGCCGGCAGCCAGCCAGGCCAGGCGGCGCCGCTCCCAGGCCTGCCAGCGCGGGCTGCGCCGCAGCCACTGCACGCAGCGCTGGCGCAGTGCGCGTGCCACGCGCGGCAGCAGCGCGGGCAGGCCGGATGCCGTCACCGGCTGGCGGCGCCGAGTGCGCCCGAGGTGAGCAGCCGGTCGCAGAAGGCGAAAAACTCGTCGCCCACTTCGGCGGCCCAGGCCGGGTGGGCCTGGCGCAGCTGCGCTGCGGTGCCGGGGCCGTATTCGCGGGCGTAGCGGGCCTTCAGCGCCGGCATGTCGCAGACCTCGAGCGCACGGCGCCAGAAGTACACGCCGCGAAAGCGCCACAGGCCATCCACCTGGCGCGGGTTGGAGATGCCGCCCACGTGGAAGATCTCGCCACTGGGCGTGGGCGTGGCCGGAAAGTCGGCCAGGAAGTCGAAGCGCAGGCCCTCGGCCCGGCCCAGCATCATCAGCACGCGCAGGGTGTCGAAGTAATCCTTGTGCGCCTCGGGCAGGCGGCCCTCGCCAAAGCCCTCGCCCGCCAGCCGCTCGGCCACCGCGGGGCTCAGGTCGCGCCAACGCTTGGGATGGCAGCTGACGCCATGGCGCTGGCCCAGCCCGCGAATGGCCTCGCGGTTGAAGAACAGAAAGAAGGTCTCGGGCACCCGCAGGCCGCTTTGCGGATGCACGCGCGAGAACACCGCGTTCATCTGCACGCCGGGCGCCAGCCGGCGCATCGGCTCGAAGTGCGAGGCGTCGAGCACGAAGCAGTCGTAGTCGAGGATGCCGAAATCGCCCTGCAAGCCCTCGAACAGCAGATCGAGCACCTGGTCGTGCTCCATCATCGCGCCGCAATGCACCAGCGGCTGGCCGCCAAACAGCTGCTGCGCGAGCTTGACCTCCCAGGCCGGCAGGCCGTTGAGCACGATCAGCCGGTCCACCCCGGCCGGCACGCGCTGCAGCGCCAGCCAGGTGACATGCAGGCTGCCCGGCATGGCAATGATCACGAAGGGCCGGTCCAGCCGCTGCTGCTTCAGCGCGGCCAGAAACGATTTCAGCTGCCAATCACGCTGGCGCCAGCGCCACGCATTGCGCAGGCGGTTCACGAGACTCATCGCGGGTGTGTCCTCTTGCAAGCGTTCAGCCGCCCTGGCGCTGGCGCAGGCCGCGGATCAGGCCGAGGAAGTGCCAGACGATCATTTCCTGGCGGAAGGCCTCGTCGGCCGGCCGCAGCAGGTGCATCTTCAGGGTCAGGGCCGCGGCCCGCAGCAGCTGCGGAAACAGGTACAGCGGCACGCCCTGCCAGTGGCGCCCGCTGGGTGCCGGCCAGGCCGCGGCCTCGGCCTGGCTGCACTGGTAGCGCCAGCGGCGGAAGTAGCGCTTCTCGAGCCGGAAGGCCTCGACCTTGTGGCGCACTTTGGCCTGCGGAAAGTACATCACCTTGCCGCCATGCTCGACGATGCGCATCAGCACGTCGATCTCCTCGCCGCCGGCCAGTTTGTTGCCCATGCGGCCCAGCTGCGGATCGAACTGGCCCACCTCGCTGAACACGCGGCGGTGGAAGGCCAGGCTGGCGCCGAAGGGCATCTCGTCGTGGCGGCGCACCTCGCGCGGGCCGTCGGCGTCGGTCTTGACTGCCAGAAAACCGTAGAAGCGCTCGGTCAGCCAGCGTGGCGGCGTGGCCAGCCACAGCGGCGCGATGTAGCCGCCGGCCGCGCTGCAGCCATGCGTGCGCATGCCCTGCACCAGCAGCAGCAGCCAGTCGGGTGCGGGCAGCACGTCGTCGTCGGTGAACACCAGCCACTCGCCGCGCGCCGCGGCAATGGCGTGGTTGCGGGCATGCGACAGGCCCTGGCGCGCCTCGAACTCGTAGCGCACGCTCAGCTCGGGCCGGCTGGCCTGGAAGCGCTCGACCGTGGCCCGCGTGTCGTCGCGCGAGTTGTTGTCCACCACCACCAGCTCCCAGCGCCAGTCGGGCGGCACCTGCAGCGCGCCGATGGCCTGCAGCGTCTCGGCCAGCGATTCGCAGCGGTTGTAGGTGCAGACGATGACCGAGGCGTCCAGCCCCGGCAAGTTGTCGCTCACGGCGTGCCTCCTGCAGCATGGGGCCGCAGCCGCGCGGCCAGGCGGCGCCCGACGTAACGCAGCTGGTAGGCCAGCGATCCATCGTTGGTGCCCAGGTTGAGCTTGCGCCCGAAGCGTGCGGGCGTGTCGAAGCCGGTGATGTCGAGCCGGCGCACCGCCAGCGCCGGCCCGGCGGCGCGGTTGAAGCCCGGTTCGACGCTGAAGCCCAGCCGGTAGCCGGCCCGCGCCGCGGCCTGGCGCACGCGATCGTCGACGCCGCCATAGGGATAGGCGATGGCCTCGACCGCGGTGCCCAGCAGCTGCTGCAGCTCGGCACGCGAGCCGGCCAGCTCGTCGGCCAGGCGCTCGTCGTCCAGCTCGGTGAGCCGGGCGTGGTGGCGCGAATGGCTGTGGAACTCGATGCCGGCGGCCGCCATCTCGGCAATCTGCGCGGCCGAGAGCAGTGCATGGGCCGCGCCGCTGGCCTGCTGCTCGCGTGCCAGCCAGCCTTCGCGGCCGCCGATCAGCGCGCTGACCAGAAACACCGTGGCCGGCCAGCCGCGCCGCGCCAGCTGCGGCAGCACCTGGGCGTGCAGGCCGGCAAAGCCGTCGTCAAAGCTGATCAGCACGCTGCGCGGCGGCAGTGCGGCACCGTCGAGGTACCAGGCCATGAACGCGGCCAAGGTGCAGGGCTGCCAGCCGTGGGCGGCCAGCCAGTCGAGCTGGGCGGCAAACTGCGCGGTGCTGACCGCATAACGCCGCTCGGACGCGGCGAGCACGGGCTCGACGCGGTGGTACATCAGCACCGGCACGCGGTCGGCACGCGCGGGAGCAGCCGCTTGGACCATCACGCGCCCTCGCCGCCGCGCCGCTGCAGCAGGCGCTGGAACCACGGCGCCGGCAGCTGCGCGGCCATCAGCATGGGCAGGTCGCGCCAGCCCCAGGCGCCGGTGCGCAGGGCCTGGCGCAGCACCGGCTGGGCCTCGCCCAGGTCGCGGCGCCAGAACATCGAGCGGCCTTGCGCCATCAGCGCGCCATCGACCAGCTCGCGGCGCCGGCCGGCCGGCAGCGTGGCGGCCAGCGCCGGATGGGCCTGCACAAAGTCGCGCCGCACCTGCCAGGCATGCAGCACCTGGCGCGCCTTGGCCGCCGAGATCTGGCCGCTGCCATGCCAGCGGTAGAAGGCCATCACCTCGGGCACCCGCACCAGGTGCTGGGTGACGCCCAGCATGCGGATCCAGAAGTCGTAGTCCATCGACGAGAACATGCGCTCGGAGAAACCGCCCAGGCGCTGCACCACCGAGCGCCGCAGCACCGCCGCATGGATCGGCCAGGGGCAGTGGTGCAGAAAGTTCTCGACCGCGCCCTCGGCCAGGTAGTCGGGCGGCACGAAGGGCTCGCCGCGCGGGCCGGCAATGCCCACGTTCTGCCAGCCGCAGTAGGCCGCGTCGGCGCCGCTGGCCTGCAGCGCCGCCAGCATGGCGCTGCCGAAGTTCGGCGTCCACCAGTCGTCGGCATCGAGAAAGGCGATCCACTCGCCGCGCACCTGCTGCAGCGCCAGGTTGCGCGCCGGATAGGGGCCGATGCGCTGGGTGTGCAGCAGCGTCAGCCGGCCGGCATGGCGCTGCGCCAGGCGCTGCAGGATCTCGCCCGAGCCGTCGGTGGAGCCATCGTCCACCACCACCAGCTCGGCCGCGCCGCCGGCCTGCATCAAGGCGCTTTCGACCGCCTGCTCGACATAGGGCGCCGCGTTGAAGCAGGGCATCACCACCGACAACTGCACGCTCATCTCACACCCTGTCCTGGGCCACCGGCTGCCGCGTGGGCCGCGCGCTGGCGGCGCTGTACCACGGCAGGGCCTGGTCGACCACCTGGTCCCAGCCGAAGCGGCGCGCAAAAGCCTGGCAGTCGGCCGGGGCGATGCGCCACCGGCCCTGCAGAAACTCCGCCAGCGCGGCCGCGATGTCGGCCTCTTCAACGCCTTGGGTGAAGTGGCCCGAGACGCCCTCCTCCACCGCCTCGGCGGCGCCGGCCAGGCGCGCGGCCAGCGTGGGCACGCCCCAGGCATTGGCCTCGAGGTAGACGATGCCGAAGCCTTCGTGGCTGCCCGGGTTGATCGAGGCCACCAGCACGAACAGATCCGATTCGGACAGCACCTGCTGCATGGCCGGCTGCGACAGAAAGCCGGTGAAGCGCACCCGCCCGGCCAGGCCCAGCGACATCGCCAGCGCCTCCAGCTCGGGCCGCGCATCGCCGTCGCCCACGATGGTGTAGCGGAAGTCGTGCGTGGGCGCCAGGCGGGCCAGTGCGCGCAGCACGCGGTCCACGTTCTTGCGCCGCTCCGACAGGCGGCAGATGGTGACCAGATGCGGAACCGCACCGGCCGGCGCCGCCGCACGCGGCGGCAGCGTGAAGTAGCGCGCGCCCACACCGACCAGCGCGGTGCTGGTGTGCGGCGCGCACTCGGGAAAGCGCTCCAGGAACACCTGCTGCGTGTAGCGGCTGTTGGACAGGATGCGCGTGGCGCGCCGCAGCCCGGCGCGCATCAGCCGCGGCGTGCGCCAGGCGCCGATGCGCTGCTGTAGCGCCAGGCGCAGGCTGTTGACGCGCCAGGCCCCAGGCAGCGACGCGAGATCGGGCTCGCCCACCGGGATGTAGGGCCGCAGAAAATCATTGCCGTGGATCGACACCACGGTGGGCTGGCGGCGCAGTGCCACCCAGGCGTAGGCCGCGTTCATCACATGCCAGGCATCGGCCTGCAGATCGCGCATCTGCGCCCAGTCGGGGCCGGCGCGGCCGCTGAGCACGCCGCGCACCTCGGCGCCGGGCAGCTGGGCCTGCGCCTCCTGGCGGCGGCGGGTGAACACGGTGAGCCGGTGGCCGCGGCGCAGCAGCTCCTCGGCGAACTCGAGCGCATAGGTCTGCATGCCGCCGATCTCGGGCGGGAATTCCGGCGCGACGATTGCGATGTGCATGGTGTTTCTAGTGTGCCGCACGGCCCCACAGCCAGCCGCGCGCGGGCACCTGCGGCGGCACGGCCGCGCCTGCTGCCGGCACCGGCCGCCCGTCCGCGTCATGCCAGGCCAGTGCGGCCTGCGGCGGCCGGGCCCATTGCAGCGCCAGCGCCGCCTTGCCGGTGTTGACCACCAGCAGCTCGGGCGCGGCGCGCGTGCCCAGGTTGACGATGCGCAGCGCCGCGTCGGCCGGCTCGGGGCACGGCAGCTGCTGGCTGGCCGGCACGGCCTCTCCGTTGGCGCCCAGCACGCTGGGCGGCAGGCCCATGCCGGCGTCCTGCAGCAGCAGCACGGCCTCGGCCAGCCAGCGGCGGTACTTGGCCTCGGCGGGCATCAGCTGGCAGGCATGGCACAGCGCCTCGACCCAGAAGCCGACCGCGTAGCTGCGGTAGCCCAGCTCCATCCAGCGCTGCACCAGGCCGCTGGCGTGGGTGAAGTCCAGCGACTCGAGCAGCACCTGGCGCACCACGGCGTCGTCAAAGTGCCGCAGGTAGCGCACCAGGTCCATCAGATTGATGGCGTGGTAATCGAGCGCCCAGTGCAGCTGCGACAGGTCGCGGTCGATGTAGCCACCGGGCATCACGAAGCGCGGGTAGCGCGCCTTGATCTTGGGCAGCAGCGGGATCAGGCGCTGCCAGGTTAGGCGCTTGAGCGCGCGCTGCCACACCGGCAGGGCCATGGCGCGGTCGACCGGCAGGAAGGTCCAGCCGATCAGCGCGAACAGCGGTTTGTACAGCCACTCGGCCGGGCGCAGCGACAACACGGCCTGCGTGGCTTGGTGGGCCGACTGCAGCAGCGGCGCGTACTGCGCATCGCCGGTCAGCCTGGCATAGCGGGCCAGCGCCACCATGCCGTCGAGGTGCGAGTTGAGCACCAGCATGTTCGACTCGGCCTTGCCGAAGGCGCGGCTGGGCACCCAGCGCAGCGGGCTTTGGCGGATGGCGTCGAGCGAGTGCTCCAGCTCGTCGTGCAGCAGCCAGTGGCCGAAGGACAGCGGCACCGACTGCCGGGCCAGATAGGCCGCGGCGCGGCGCAGCGCCTGCTCGACGCGCGGCTCGGGCGCCTCGTCCAGCGCATCCATCATCAGGTGCATGGCACTGCAGTGCAGCCGGTAGTGCGACTCCATCAGCTGGGTCCACTCGCCGTGGCGGTAGCCGCCATCGTCGGACTGGCGCGCGAGCACCGCGTCCAGCACCTGGCGGCGCAGCGCCTGCAGCATGGCATCGCCGCTGGCCCGGGCCAGGCCCTGCAGCGTGAGGTGCAGCGCATGGCCGTCGTTCTCGGAGAACACGCGCCAGTCATTGGGCCAGGCCTTGCGGTTCTCGAACACCGTGCCGGCCACCAGGTGCTGGTAGACATCGGCCCGGCCCGCCACCACGGTGTGCGAGCCCAGCATGAACCAGCGCGAGCGCTCGAGCGTGCCGGCCTCGCGCCAGGCCATGGCCGCCGGCAGTTGCCACAGTGTCCATTCGATCTGCCGGCCCGGCGCCCGGATCGACAGGCTCAGGCCCTCGCCGGTGGCCTCGAAACGGTCGATCGGCAGTGGCTCCAGGGTCAGCAGGCGGCCCAGCGCATCCAGCTCGGCTGCGCGCGGCCAGTGCGGCGCCCAGTACGAAGGCGCGCCGGCCTCGGCGCGGCTCAGCACATGCCCGCCGCCAGGCGCCGCCGCCATGGCGCAGCCCGGCGGCAGGCGCAGCGTCAGGGCACCGCTGGCAGTGAGGGTGAGGCTGCGCGGCGCCTCGCCGGCCGGCACAACGAGCACGGCCGTGGTGCCACCCAGCTGGCGGCGGTGCCGCCCCGGGGCGAGCGATGCAAACTCGGCAAAGCAGGCCAGCAGATCGACGGCGGCCGCTGGCTGCGGCGCATCGGGCGCGACCGTCACGCTGTCAGCGCACATCCGCCAGACCCACGGCGGCCGCCACCGGATGGCCCTGCCCCGAGCCATCGAGTTGCCAGTGCGCGTCGGCACAGACGGTGCCGAGGCGCTCGGACACGGGCGCCACGCGCGACGAATCGATCTCGACCTGGAAGGTGGCCACGTTGTCGGCGCGGAAGATGGGCGAGTTGGCCGCGCCCGATTCCACCGAGAAGTGGATGGCATAGGCGCCCGGCGTCAGCGCCACGCCGGCCAGGCGGCAACGCAGGCGGGCACGGCCCGGCGCCACCGCGGGCACCGACATGCGGGTCTCGCTGCTGGTGACCGCGATGAAGAACAGGTCGGTGGTGTGGATGGCCATCGTGAACATCAGTTCCTCGAGCGGCCGGGTGGCTTCGAACTCGACCTCCACCACGACATCGTCACCCGACACCACCGTGCCTTCCAGCGTGGCCTGCCGGGTGCCGCCCACCTTCACGGTGATCACCTTGATCTCGCCCGAGGACTCGAAACGCCCGGCGGCGGCGGCCTTGCGGTCGGCCACGATCTTGGCGTTGTTCTGGTTCAGGAAGGCATCGCACACCGGCTTGGGGTCACCGTCCATCACCAGCTGACCGCGGTTGAGCATCAGCACCCGGTTGCACAGGCGCTCGACCTGGCGCAGGTTGTGGCTCACCAGCAGCAGCGTGCGGTCGCCCGAGCGCACGAAGCTGTCGATGCGGTCATAACACTTGCGCTGGAAGGCCAGATCGCCCACCGCCAGCACCTCGTCGACGATCAGCACCTCTGATTCCACGGCGGTGGCGATGGCAAAGGCCAGGCGGATCTGCATGCCCGAGCTGTAGCGCTTGACCGGCGTGTCGATGAACTTGTCCATCTCGGCAAAGTCGACGATCTCGTCGAACTTGCGCCGGATGTCGCGCCGGCCCATGCCCAGGATGGCGCCGTTGAGAAAGATGTTCTCGCGCCCGGTCATCTCGGACACCAGGCCGGCGCCCACCTCGATCAGCGGCGCCACGCGCCCATGCACGGCCACACGGCCGCGCGTGGCCTGGCTGATGCCGGCCAGGGTCTTGAGCAGCGTGCTCTTGCCGGCGCCGTTGTGGCCGATGATGCCCACCACCTCGCCCTGCTGGATGGAGAAGCTGACATCGTCGAGCGCCTTGAACAGCTGGCGCGGCGCCACCTCTTTGCCGCGCAGCCGCGCCAGGCCGTCGCGCAGGTTCTGGCCCAGTCCGCTGAGCTGGCCCAGGCGGAATTCCTTGGTGAGGTGCTCGACCTCGATGATGGGGGAGCTCATGTCAGATCACGTCCGCGAAGTGGGACTCGGCGCGCTTGAAGAACAGGTAGCTCAGCGGCAGAAGAATCCCCACCACCACCAGACCCGGCAGCATGGCCTGGGGATCGGGCGGCTGATTGGCCAGCAGCACGCGCTGGAACGCATCGATGATGCCGGCCAGCGGATTGGCCGTGTACAGCGTGTACAGCCAGCTGCCATGCTCGCCCGCCATGCCCTGACTGAGCAGGCGCTGCTTGACCAGGGCCAGCGGGTAGATCACCGGCGACAGGTACATGGCCAGCGACATCAGCAGCGGCAGCATCTGCCCGACATCGCGAAAGTGCACGTTGATCGCCGCGCCGGCCAGCGCGATGGTGAGGGCCACCAGCACCGTGTAGATCACCAGCAGCGGCACCCACAGCGCCTGCACGCCGGGCAGGATGTCGTACCAGGCCATCAGCAGCAGCAGAATGCCCAGGTTGATGCCCAGCTCGACCAGCTTGGTGACCACCGCGGTGAGCGGAAAAATCTCGCGCGGGAAGTACACCTTCTTGATCAGGTGCGCATTGCCCACCACGCTGTTGACGCCCTCGGAGGCCGACTCCTGGAAGAACATCCAGGGCATCAGCGCGCAATAGGCCAACACCGGGTAGGGCACGCTGCCGCTGTCAATGCCGATGAAGCTGCGCATCACCGTGAAGATGGCCATCATCATCGCGGGTTTGGCCACCGTCCAGGCCAGGCCCAGGTAGGCCTGCTTGTAGCGCACCACCACGCTCTTCCAGGCCAGCGTGGTGATCAGTTCATGGTGGGCCAGCAGGCCGGTACGGCGGGATGTCATGGAATGCTCGGGTCAGGTGCCGGCAGCGCCTAGCGGGTGGGCGCCGGGCCAGCCTGTGCGGGCCAGCGGGCTTCGCGGCAGGTTCAGTGCCGGTCGATGATTCTCGTCGGCACCCGTGACGGTGCGCGCATGGCGGCTGGCGGGTGGCGTGACATTATCCGCCGCCGCCCTGGCCAGACCGCCGCCCCGGGCCCGCCCGTTCACGGGTGCGCGGGCGACAAGGCCGCCTTGGCCGGCTGATGCCGTGGCTCGGGCAGCCCCGGCCGGCCCGGCACCTGGCCCTGGGCCTTGGTGAGCAGGTGATGGGTCATGACCACCAGCACGATCAGGTGGTACGGGTAGTCGAAGTAGGCCATGCCCAGGAACGCGCCACCGACCATGTAGCCGATGATCGACACCTGGATCATCGCCGCCAGGTCGCGCGCCCAGGACAGCTCGGGGTTCTTGCGCGACAGCCGGATCACCGTCTGGCACTTGAACCAGGCCATGCCCAGCAGCGACAGGAACATCGCCAGGCCGATGAAGCCCTGCTCGCCCATCACCTCGAAGTAGATGCTGTGCACATCGCGCACGTTGAGCGGATCGGGGCCGTACTGGGCAAACATGCCCGGTTGCCAAAGCTCGAAGCCGCCGCCGAAGATGCGGTCCTTGGCCACGTTCCAGGCACAGCCCCAGGCATTGATGCGGCCGAGCGCGGATTCGTCCTGGTCGTAGGTGTTGATCGTGTCCATGCGCTTGTACCAGGACTCGGGCATCAGCGACACGATCACCGCCACCAGCACCGACACCAGCACCGCCATGGCCATCTTGTTGCGGCTTTTCAGCCAGAACGCCAGCCCCACCACCGAGAGCGCCAGCAGGGCCCCACGCGACTGGCTGCCGATGGCTGCGATGGGTGTGAGCACCATGCCCACCAGCAGCCCCAGCTTGAACCACTTGCGCGTTTCCTGCAGCTGCAGGTAGCGGATCAGCGGGATGGTCATCACCAGGGCCAGCGCCAGCTCGTTGTTGCCGGCAATGAAGGTGGTGGACGGGCCATTGACCCGGTAGGCACCACCGTTGGCGATGGTGAAGATGCCGCCCTTGATGCCGTAGAAGCCCAGCGACAGCACCAGGATCCAGACAAAGCCGTGGATGCGCTCGCGCGTGTTCAGCACCATCAGGGTGATGAAGGTCAGGATGTGGATCTTGATGACCTTCTCGTACTGCGCGCCGGCGAGCTTGGGGTACTCGGCCATCAGCGTGGTGATGCCCATCCAGACGATGAACAGCGCCAGCATGATGGTCTCGCGCGACCAGACGATCTTCTTCGGGTCCTTGGTCATCAGCAGGCTGATCATCGTGGCCAGGGCCACGATCATCACCACCGGAAAACTCAGCATGAAGCCGTAGCACAGGCGGTGCGGGTTCATGTAGCCCAGCCAGGCCAGCAGCAGCACGCCCCAGTAGGGCCGGCGCAGCACGAAGGGCAGCGAGCCGAAGACGATGGCCGCGACGATCAGGTCACGCATGGCGGCCGGTCTCGGGCACCGGGCGGCCGGCCACCTGGCTGATCACATAGCGGAACTTGCCCGACTTCTCGGGCGCGATGGCCTGCACGCGCTCGACCTGCACCACCACACTGGCGCCCAGGCGCTGCTGGAAGCGGCCGATGACATGGGCCTCGAAGTCGGGCCGCACGCTGTCGTCCACCACCGCCAGCACGCGGGTGCTCAGCAGGCTTTCCTGGATGATCTTGAACTGGCGCACGCCCGGCAGGTCGCGCAACACATACACCAGCGCCAGGCCGTGCATCACGGTGCCATCGGCGGCCATCACGAAATCGGTGGTGCGGCCCTCGATGCGCTCCAGGCAGGGCAGGCCACGGCCGCAGGCGCAGGCTTGGGTGCCCAGCACGGCCACGTCGCCGGTGGCGTAGCGCACAAAGGGGAAGTCGCGCGTGGCCAGGTGGGTGACCACCACCTCGCCCGCCTCACCCGGCGGCAAGACGCGACCGTCGCGGTCGACGATCTCGACGATGATGTCCTCGGCCGTCAGGTGCATGCCGCCTTCGGGGCACTCATGCGCAATGAAGCCGGCGTCGCGGCCGCCATAACCATTGGCCACCTTGCAGCCGAACACGCTGGAGATGGTGGCGCGCTGGTCGTCGTACAGCCGCTCGCTGGTGACGAAGGCCACGCGGATGCCCAGGTCGTCCATGCGCTGGCCGCGCTGCTGGGCGTGGCGGGCGATGTGGCTCAGCGCCGACGGGTAGCCGAACAGCATGCGCGGCCGGCGCCGGCGGATGGCGGCGACAAAGCCGTCGAGCTTGGCCTCGCTCATCTCGAAGGCCGGCAGCAGCTCGGTGCGCAGCAGCTGGTCGCGCAGCGCACGCACGCGGTCTTGCGCGCCCAGCTCGATGGGCGATCCCCAGACCACCATCTCGGGGTCGCCGATGTCCACGCCCCACCAGCGCGTGGCACGCCACTTGGCCGCCACATCGTGGCTGACACGCTCGCGGCCGATGAAGAAGATCAGCGGCTCGCCCGAGCTGCCGCCGGTGTTGAAGCGCGCCAGGCCGGCGGCCTGGGCATGCTTCAGCCGATCCGTGTTGGCGCGGATCAGCGGCTTGGTCAGCAGCGGCAGCTGCTGCAGGTCGGTCAGGCTGCGCAGCGCCTGCGGATCGAAGCCCCGCTCGGCAAACAGATCGCGGTAGTAGGGAACCTGGCGGCCCACATCCATCAGCAGCGCGCGCAGGCGCTCCACCTGCAGGGTCTGCAGGCGCTCGGCCGGCCACCACTGGGTTTGCTCCAGGCCGCGGCGCACGGCCACGCTGGTGTGGCGCTTCAGGCGCTCGTGCAGTGGGAACACAAGGCCCGAGGTGATCGCGGTGTACAGCCCGGTCATGAGAGTTCAGTGCGTGGGCGCCGACAAGGGCGCGGTGGAATCGCCGCCGCTCTGGCGGTGCAGCGACTGGTACACGCCCACCAGGGTGTCGACGCGCCGGTCCCAGGTGTTGTCTTCGGCATAGGCACGGATCGCGGCGCGGTTCCAGTCGTGACGCAATGCACCGTCCACCGCCGCCTGCAGCTGCGCGGCATCGCCGAAGGGCACCACGGTGCCCAGCTCGGGCCGGCACACCACCTCGGCATTGCCGCCCACCGCGGTGGTCACCACCGGCAGGCCGCAGGCCATGGCTTCGAGAAACACATTGGCCCAGCCCTCGTTGCGGGTGGACAGCACGAACACATCGGCGGCCGACAGCGGGCCGCGCAAGGCATCGGGCGGCAGCGGGCCGAGAAAGCGCACCACCTCGTCCAGCCCGGCCTGGGCCACCTGGGCCCGCAGCGCCTCGCCCATGTCGCCCTCGGGGCTGGGCCCGCCCACCACCAGGTAGCGCAGGCCGGGGTGGCGCTGCAGCAGCGCCGGCAGCAGCTCGATGACGCGATGGAAGCCCTTGCGCTCGACCAGGCCGCCCACGCTGATCAACACCGGCGCATCGGCCGCCAGGCCCAGTGCGCGCCGCGCCTCGGCGCGGGGCTCGGGGCGAAAGCGCGCCAGATCGACGCCATTGCCCACCACCTGCACCTTGTCGGGCGGCAGCCCCAGGCCGATGGCCACCTGGCGCAGCGAATCCGACACCGCAAACACCCGTGTGGCGCGGTGCAGCGCCTGCGCCAGACGCGGTGCCAGCACCGGGTCGCGCGCCAGGCGCGACTCGCTGCCGCGCATCGTGATGGTGACCGGCACGCCCAGCCAGCGGCCCAGCAGCGTGGCCGCGTAACCGTCAGGGTAGGCAAAGTGGGCGTCGATCAGGTCGAGCTGGCCGGCGCGGCGCAGCGCGCGCAGCCGCGGCCAGGCGGCCAGTGCCATGGCCAGGCCATCCAGCTGCTTGAGCACGCCGGGCACCGACAGAAACCGCGGAAACCACACCGCGTGCCCCGACTGCTGCTCGTGCGCCGGCGCCCCGGGCCGAAAGCCCGGCTTCCAGCGCCGCAGCAGACCCTGCAGCGGAAACCACGGCGTTGGCGCCACCACGCTGAGCGGCAGGCGCTGCCCGACCCGGAACAGGCGCTCGCGGATGAACAGGCCCGCGCCCGGCTGCACCGCGCTCGGAAACAGGCTGCTCAGCACGACGATGTGCGGGGGCTTGGTGGCCATCGCTGCTCAGGCTGGTTGCGGCTGGGCCGCGCCCGCCAGGCGCTGGAACACTGGCGCGTAATGGCGGGCCGAGGCCGTCCAGTTGCGCTCCTGCTCGACGAAGGCACGGCCCGCCGCGCGCAGCTGCGGCCAGCGCTCGCGCTGCTGCAGCAGCTGGTCGATGGCATCGGTCAGCGCGCTCGCGCTGCCAGCCTTGAACAGCAGGCCGGTCTCGCCGTGGCGGATCAGCTCCTGGTGCCCGCCCACATCGCTGGCCACCAGCAGCCGACCCTGGGCCATGGCCTCCAGCGGCTTGAGCGGCGTCACCAGTTCGGTCAGGCGCATGCTGTGGCGCGGGTAGGCCAGCACGTCCACCAGGTCGTAGTAGCGCTGCACCTGGGCGTGCGGCACACGACCGGTGAAGACCACCTTGTCGGCCACGCCCAGGCGCTGGGCCTGGGCCTTCAGCGCGGCATCCTGCGGGCCACCGCCCACCAGCAGCACGCGCACCTCGGGGCGGCGCTGCAGCAGCGCCGGCAAGGCGTCGAGCAGCAGATCGAGGCCTTCGTAGGCGTAGAAGCTGCCGATGAAGCCCAGCACCGTGGCATCGGCCAGGCCCAGCTCGGCCTTCAGCGCCAGATCGGGCTGGCCGCCGACATCGAAGGCATCGATGTCGACCGCGTTGGCGATCACCGTCACCTTGTCGGCAGCGATGCCGCGCGCCACGATGTCGCGGCGCAGGCCTTCGCAAATGGTGAACACATGGTCGGCACGCTGCAGCGCGCGGGTCTCGAGCGCGCGGGTGAGCCGGTAGCGCAGGCTGCCTTCGGTGGTGCTGCCGTGGTCCACCGCGGCGTCCTCCCAGAAGGCACGCACCTCGTAGACCACCGGGATGCCCAGGCGCCGGCCCACGTTGATGGCCGGCAGCGCATTGAGCACCGGCGAATGTGCGTGCAGCAGCTGCGGCCGCAGCTGCTGCGCCACCTGCAGCAGGCGCTGTTCGGTGGCCTGCATCAGCGCCCATTGGTCGAGCACCGGCCAGCGCGCCAGCACCGAGCGCGAGGGCGGCGTGCGGTAGAAGTGCAGGCCGTCCACGGTCTGCTCGTCCTGCGGCGCATCGGCACCAGCCGCGGCGGCGTGCTTGGGGCTGGTGAGGTGGAAGGTGTTCCAGCCCAGGCGGCGCTGTTCGCGCAGCAGCGCGGCGGTGCGGAAGGTGTAGCCGCTGTGCAGCGGAATCGAGTGATCCAGCACATGCAGCACGCGAAGAGTCACTGGGCTGCCCTCCGTGCTGCGCACTCCGGGATTCGCGCCTGGGAGCGGCCCGGCGCGCTCATGCCGGCACCCCCGCCCCGGTGGGCACGCGCGGCGCAGGTGCGCCGGCGCCGCCGTCATCGACCACGTTGCGCAAAAAAGCCTCGAACATCAGCAGTGTCCACAGCGGCGCGCTGTAGTCGCTGGTGCCGGCCTGGTGGGCCTCGACCAGGTGCTTCAGGTACTGCGGGTTGAACCAGCCGGTCTCGGCCAGGCGCTCGCCCAGCACGGCGTCGCGCACGCGCTGGCGCAGCGGGCCGCGGAACCAGCGCGCCAGCGGCACCGAGAAGCCCATCTTCGGGCGGTAGAGCACATCGTTGGGCAGGGCCGGCTCCATCGCCTTCTTGAGCAGGAACTTGCCTTCCTGGCCGCGGATCTTCAGGTCGCTGGGCAGGGTGGCCAGCCACTCAATCAGCTCGTGGTCCATCAGCGGTTCGCGCACCTCCAGGCTGTGGGCCATGCTGGCGCGGTCGACCTTGGTGTTGATGTCGCCCACCAGGTAGGTTTTCAGGTCGAGGTACTGGATCAGCGCCAGCGGGTCGTCGGTGCCGGCACGGGCGGCATGCTCGTCGAACACCGAATGCGCCTGGTAGCCGGCCAGCTCACGCTTGAGCGCGGCGCTGAACAACTGCTCGCGCATCGGCCCGCGCAGGATGGACACCGAGTGGAAGTAGGCCTGCACCGCATTGCGCGCCATGCCCTCGAAGGTGGTCTTGGCGCGGAACATGCGCGGCGCCCAGTCGGCCTTGGGATACACCTTGCCCAGAAAACCGAACAGCGGCTGGCGCAGCCCGGCCGGCAGGGCCGCGCGCATGCGCTCTTCCATCAGGTGCAGGCGGTAGCGGCGGTAGCCACCGAAGGTCTCGTCGCCGCCGTCGCCCGAGAGCGCCACCGTGACATGCTTGCGCGCCAGCTGGCACACGCGGTAGGTGGGGATGGCCGAGCTGTCGGCATAGGGCTCGTCGTACAGGCGCGCCAGCGTGTCGATCAGGTCGAAGTCGTCGGACAGCACCGTCTCCACGCGGTGGTTGGTGCCGTAGCGATTGGCCACCATGGCCGCAAACTCGCTCTCGTTGAACTTGGGGTCGTCGAAGGCGATCGAGCAGGTGTTGACCGGGCCTTCGCTCAGGCCGGCCATCGTGGCCACCACGGCGCTCGAATCGACGCCGCCCGACAGGAACGCCCCCAGCGGCACCTCGGCAATCATGCGCAGGCGCACCGATTCCTGCAGGCGCTGGCGCAGCTCGGCGCAGGCTTCGTCCACGCCGATCTGGCGGTCGAGCGTGAAGCGCACGTCCCAGTAGGCGCGCGGCTGGCCCACCGGCTGGCCGCGGCGGATGCTCAGGCAATGCGCCGGCGGCAGCTTGAGCGCCTGGCGGAACACGGTGCGCGGCTCGGCCACGTAGCCGAGCGCGAAATACTCCTCCACCGCGCGCGGGTCGATGTCGCGCTGGAGGCCGCTGCCATTGGGGCCGCGGTAGGCCATCAGCGATTTCAGCTCCGAGCCGAACAGCAGCGTGCCGTCGTCCAGCAGCGCGTAGTACAGCGGCTTGACGCCCATGCGGTCGCGCGCCATGAACAGCGTCTGGCGGTTGCGGTCCCACAGCACAAAGGCGAACATGCCGCGCAGGCGCAGCACGCAGTCCTCGCCCCACTGCTCCCAGGCGTGGACGATGACCTCGGTGTCGCTCTTGGTGTGGAACACATGGCCCAGCGCCTGCAGCTCGGGGATCAGCGACTGGTAGTTGTAGACCTCGCCGTTGAAGACGATGACCACCGAGCCGTCCTCGTTGAACAGCGGCTGCTGGCCGGTGGCCACGTCGATGATCGACAGCCGCCGGTGGCCGAAGCCCACGCCCGGCTCGATGTGCAGGCTGCCTTCGTCAGGGCCGCGGTGGTGCTGCGAGTCGTTCATGCGCTGCAGCACGGCGCGGTCTACCGGCCGGGTGCCACGGGTGTCGACGAGTCCGGTGATGCCGCACATGGTGTGTCAGTTCCGCTTTGCGTTGGGTTGCCGCTGCGCCAGCAGGCGGTCGTACAGCGCCTGGTAGGCGCCCACCATGGCCTGCAGGCTGAACTCGCGCTCGACCCGCGCCCGCCCGGCACGGCCGTAGCCGGCTGATCGGGCGGGGTCGTCGGCCAGCGCCAGCAAAGCCTCGGCCATGGCCTGCACATCGGCGGCCGGCACCACGGTGCCGGTGACGCCGGACTGCACCAGCTCGGCATTGCCGCCCACCGCGGTGGCCACCACCGGCAGGCCGCAGGCCATGGCCTCGAGGATGGTATTCGAGATGCCCTCGGCCAGCGACGGCAGCACGAAGCAATCGAGGCCGCGCATGACATCCGGCACGTCGGCACGCTCGCCCGGCAGCCAGGCCAGATCGGCCACGCCGGCCTCGGCCAGCAGGGCCAGCGCCTCGTCGCGCAGCGGCCCGCTGCCCACCATCACCAGGCGCAGGCGCTCGCGCAGCGCCGGCTGAAGCTGCAAGGCACGGATGAAGGCGCGGGCCAGGTCGGTCTGCGCCTTCACGGTCTGCATGCGGCCCACGGTGCCCAGCAGGTACAGGCCGGGCGCGTTGAACGGGCTGCCGGCAATCGGCGCGCGGCCATCCGGCGCCGGGCTGAAGCGCTGGGTGTCCACGCCGTTGTAGATCTGGCTCAGGCGCGCCGCCGGCACGCCCACCCGGTGCTGCAGGTAGCCGGCCAGGTCTTGCGACAAGGCCACGTACTGGTGCACGAAGGGGCGGTAGAGCCGACGCATCCACTGGTGCTTGCGGCTGCGGCCATCGAGGTCTTCCACGTCGCGGCCGTGCTCGCCATGCACGCGCACGGGCACGCCGGTCCAGGCCGCGGGCACCTGGCATTCCAGCGCCGCCAGGTTGCGGGTGTGCACCACCGCCGGCTGCAGCTCGCGCATCAGCGCGGCCAGGCGCGGGTACAGCCTGGCGCCATGGCCGGGCGGCTTGTGCAGCGACGCGTAGTGCACATCGCTGCGCCGCACGCGGCGCGCAAAACCATCGGCCACCTCGGTGAGCGCCACCACCGCATGGCGGTAGGCGCTGGCCGGCATGTGGTTGATCAGGTTGACGACGCCGTTCTCGAGGCCGCCGGTGTCGAAGCGGTAGACCACGTGCATCACCAAGGGCGGCCGCGAGGACTGCACCTGCTTCACCGGCCGACAGCCCCGGCGCCGGGTGTCACAGACGCCAGAGGCGGAAGCCCGCGCCGGTGATCATCTCGGGCTTGAACGCCGCCTTGACGTCGATGAAGGCCCCGCCCTTGACCAGCTTCTTGCCGATGTCGTCGGCCGACAGGCTGGCGAACTCGGTGTGCGACACCGCGGCCACGATGGCATCGGCACGCGGCAGCTCGTCGTAGGGCGTCAGGCGCACGCCGTACTCGTGCATGGCTTCTTCGGCCTCGGCCTGCGGGTCGGCCACGAACACGTCCACGCCATAGCTCTCGAGCTCGCGGATGATGTCGATGACCTTGCTGTTGCGCAGATCACCGCAGTTCTCCTTGAAGGTCAGGCCCAGCACGTTGACCCGCGCGCCCTTGATGTAGCTGCCGCTGGCGATCATGTTCTTGATCGTCTGCTCGGCCACGAACTTGCCCATGCCGTCGTTGATGCGCCGGCCGGCCAGGATGACCTGCGGGTGGTAGCCCAGCATGTCGGCCTTGTGGGTCAGGTAGTACGGGTCGACGCCGATGCAGTGGCCGCCCACCAGGCCCGGCTTGAACTTCAGGAAGTTCCACTTGGTGCCGGCGGCTTCCAGCACCTCGGTGGTGTCGAGGCCGATCTTGTCGAAGATGATCGCCAGCTCGTTCATCAGCGCGATGTTCAGGTCGCGCTGGGTGTTCTCGATCACCTTGGCGGCCTCGGCGGCCTTGATGCTGCTGGCGCGGTGCACACCGGGCACGACGATGCACTCGTAGAGCTTGGCCACCTGGTCCAGCGTGGCGGGCGTGTCACCCGAGACGATCTTCAGGATCTTGGTGAGCGTGTGCTCGCGGTCGCCCGGGTTGATGCGCTCGGGGCTGTAGCCCACGAAGAAATCCTGCTTCCACTTCAGGCCCGAGGCCTTCTCGAGCACCGGGATGCACACCTCTTCGGTGGCGCCGGGGTACACGGTGCTCTCGTAGACGACGATGGCGCCCTTCTTCAGGTTCTTGCCGGCACTGTTGCTGGCGCCGATCAGCGGCTTGAAGTCGGGGATGTGGGCCTCGTCCACCGGCGTGGGCACGGCCACGATGATGATGTCGGCCTCGGCCAGCATGGCGCCATCGCTGGTGTAGACGGCGTGCTTGGCCTCGGCCATCTGCGCATCGGTGAGTTCGCGCGAGGGATCGGTGCCGCTCTGGCAGGCCGCCACCTTGCCTTCGTGGATGTCGAAGCCGATGGTGCGCATCTGCTTGCCAAACTCCACCACCAGCGGCAGCCCCACATAACCCAAGCCGATCACGGCCAACGTCGTCGTCATGTCTTGCGTTCCTTGCATCGATCTTTGTGGCCCGGCACCTCGCTGGGCGTCATGAATCCGCTGTTTTCCGGCGCGATTCTCCCCGAGCCGGGTGGGGTCAGCGTGTGCCCGCCTGAATCAGCAGGCGCCGCAGCGCGTCGGAGTTTGCATTCGTGAAGGCGTCGAGCACGGCATCGGCCGGCGCGCCGGGCAGATCGTCGGCCGACAGGATCAGTGCGGCGCCGTCGTCGGGCTGGCCGCTGAGCTGCAGCCAGGCCTCCCACAGCTTGGCCTCGAAGTCGCTGGGCGTCCAGCGGCCGCCCACCCAGTACACGCGGCGCAGCTTCAGCGCCTGCTTGCTGCCCATGGCGCTGCCACGCGGCTCGCCCAGCAGATCGGCCGCCAGCCAGCGGTCGGGCCCGCCTGCCGGCACGCTGACCGTGCGGCGGGTCTGGCTGACCTGGTTCCAGGCCTCGTCCTCGCTGTGCACCAGGATGTTGACCGAGCTCACCAGCTTGCGACCGGGTGCCTGGTCGCGGTAGTACATCAGGTGCACGCCCACCGCGCCCTGCGGCCCGCGGTAGCCGCGGTGCAGTTCGGGTGATGCGCCTTCGTAGCGCGGCCGCCAGGTCGTCAGGCGGCTGTCGTCGGCGGACCAGCCGGGGCCCAGGGTGTCGGGCAGCGCCAGGGCTGGTGCCGGGCTGGCTGCGCCCGGGCCGGCCTTGGCCAGCAGCAGCGGCCAGGCCACGGCCGCGATGCACAGCAGGGCCGCCAGCCAGGTCTGGCCCTGGCCCGGCACGCTGGCCGGCGGGCCGACGCGGCTGGCGTCGAACGGCTGCTCGGCCTGGGCCCAGCGCGCGCCGATGAAAAACAGCGCCGTGATCACGATGCCGAAGAACACCCAGCCGTAGACGATGTGGTCCACGCCGGTGGCGATCTTGTTGTTGGACAGGTGGCCCAGCATCACGATGATGTAGGCGCGCAGCCAGTTGGCCAGCACCGGCGTCAGCAGCGAGGCCACCACGAACAGCAGGCGGCGGCGCATGCTGGTGTAGTTGAGGTAGGCGAACAACGTGCCCACCATGAACGAGGCCATCAGATAGCGGATGCCGCTGCAGGCTTCCACCACCGACCAGCGGCCCGACGGGATCACGAACTGCTGGCCCTCGCGGAACACCGGGATGCCGGTCAGCCGCAGCGCGCCGATGGTGAAGTCGGCCGTCATCTCCATCAGCAGCGGCGTCATGAACTCGCCGAAGGGCACGGCGAAGAACAGAAAGCCCAGCGGAAACAGGATCTGCCGCGCCACCGCCCAGCCCAGCACCGCCGGCACGCCGGCCACCAGCAGGCCGGTGAAGGCAAAGTGCGCCGCGGCATTGACCACCACCTTGTCGGCCAGCCACCACAGCGCCGCCAGCAGGGCCAGCGGCAGCAGCATCCAGGGCTGGGCGCGCGGCGTCAGCGCGGCCAGCGCCTCACGCTGGCGCCAGATCAGCCACAGCGAGATGGGCGGCACCACGAAGGCGTGGGTGAAGGTCTCGGAGCGGTCCCAGATCTCGACCATGCCCAGACCGGTGGCGCGGTAGAGCCACAGCACGGCGGCCAGGTAGGCCAGCATGGCCAGGCCGGGCCCGCGCCAGACGGACGGGATGCGCAGGGCGGGCAAGGTGGCGGTGTTCATGCGAAGGCCGGGGTCGGTGCGCTGCGGGCGGTGGCCAGCGCGCGTTCGAGGATGCGGTCGAGCGGCGCCAGACGCGCTGCCCAGCTGTAGTGGTCCAGCACGAAATGCCGCGCGCGCTGGCCCAGGGCCTCGGCGGCGGGGGCGTCGCGCAGCAGCGTGTCGATCTGCCGCACATAGTCGTCGGGCGTGGTGGCGGCGGCCAGGTGCTGGCCATCGGCGGCGGCGATGGCCTCGGCGCAGGCCGCTGCGCACACCACCGGCCGGGCCATGGCCATGGCCTCGAGCACCTTGTTCTGCACGCCGCGCGCCAGGCGCAGCGGCGCCACCACGGCGCGCGCATGCTGCAGGTAGGGCCGCACGTCGGGCACCGTGCCGGTGACCTGCACCGCCGCACCGGCCAGCGCCTGCACCGCCGGGCTGGGCGCGCGGCCGACGATGTGCAGGCGCAGGGCCGGCCAGCGCTGGCGCAGCGCCGGCAGCATGGCCTGCACGAACCAGCTCACCGCGTCGACATTGGGCCAGTAGTCCATGGCGCCGGTGAACACCAGCGGCAGCTCGTCGGCGGTGAACGGTGAGGCGCGCTCGGCGAGCGGCGCGAAGCTTTGCGCATCGACGCCATTGCCCACCGCCGCCACACGGCCGGCGCAATCGGGCGCCAGACGCTCGAACAGCGCCACTTCCTTGTCGGTGACCAGGAAGGACTGCGTGGCACCCTGCACCGCCATGCGCTCGTAGGCCAGCAGGCGTTCGCCTTCGCGGCGATAGATCCACGACATCGGCCAGGCGTGGTTGGCGGCGTATTCGGTCCACTTGGCCGAATCCACATCCACCAGATCGAGCAGCAGCGGCCGGCCGGGGGCGTGCACGGCATAGGGCGCCATGGCTGACGAGAACACCACCACCGCGTCGATGCCCTCGCGGGCCACGGTCTCGCGCACCCAGCGGTGCAGGCCGGCATCGGCGTAGTAGCGCAGCGTGAGCGCCTGGCCGGTGGCCAGCCCGCCCAGGCTGCGCAGGCGCGCACCGCGCGGCGCCAGCGGCACGGCGCACAGGCTGGCGCACAGCGCGCGCAGGGCAGGCAGGTGCTGGGCATCGTCGGGGTCGTCGACAAAGGTGCCCAGGTGCACCTGGTGCCCCTGCTCGAGCAGGTGCCGCAGCAGGTGGTACGAGCGCACCTTGTCGCCCTTGTTGGGCGGGTACGGCAGGCGGTGCACCAGGTACAGCAGCTTGGCCATGGTGGACGGGGCGGCCTGCGGCTCAGCCCAGGCTGCGCACGATGAAGGGCCCCAGCCAGTTGGCCACGCCGATCGGCAGCTTGCGCCAGGTCTCGATCAGCAGCTTGTACTTGGCGTTGTTGGGGTTGTTCTGGGGCACGCTGTCGCGCTTGTACAGGCGGTACTCGTAGTGCAGTGGCGTGGGCTCGAAGCCCCAGTTCTTCTTGAACGCATAGGGGCCGGTGCCCTGCTTGCTGCGGCCGTAGTCGAACAGCTCGAGCCCGCGGGCGCAGGCGCGGCGCATCAGCTCCCAGTACTTGAAGTCGTTGGCCGCCAGGTCGCGCGCATCGACATGGTCGCCAGCGTAGTAGGGCAGCACCTCGTTGCGGAAGTAGAAGCTCATCACCACCGACAAGGCCCGGCCGTCGGGCGCCACCACGGTGAGGCATTCGCAGTCGTCGCCGAACTCGTCGCGCAGCGCCTGGAACCAGCGCTTGGGCATGGCCGGCGTGCCGTGGCGGTGCACGTTGTCGGCATACAGCGCAAAAAAGCGCTCGACGCCGGGGTCGATCTCGCTGCGCAGCTCGTTCTTGATGCCCTTGCGCACCATGGCCCGCTGCTTGCGCGGAATGGCCAGCATGTTGGCCTCTTCGTCGGGCAGGATGGGCTTGCGGAAGGTGACGTACAGGTCTTGCAGCGGCCAGTCGTCATGGCGGCGCTGCACGTTGCGCAGCTCGAGATGCTGCACGCCGCTGCGCTCGGCAATGGCCTGGGCCTGGGCCTCGAGCGCGGCCACGGCTTCGTCGTCGCTGGCTGCCACGCCGCCGTACACGGCAAAGGGCAGGCCGGTGAGCGCATGGCCGAACAGCAGGCTCTTGACCCGCGCCAGCGGCAGCACGCCCGCGATGCGGCCATCGCGCTCGGCATACAGAAAGTGGGTCTCGTGGCCGAACACGCGCTCGATCACCCGCTGCCAGCCGGCGCGGTGAAAAAAGCTCGCCTGCGGGCACTGCAGCACAAAGGCATCCCAGCGCGCCGAGGTGGCCGCATCGCTGCTCGCCAGGCTGCGCACCTGCAGCCCGGTGGTGCTCACTGCGGCGGGCGTCATGCCGCGCTCTGCAGGCCCGGGGCCGGCGGCACGGCGCGGGTGCCAGCCGCTTCGGCGGCGACCAGGAAGACCTCGTCCATGCGGCCCCAGCGGAAGTCGCGCAGCAGCGCATCGAGCCGGCCATGCACCTTGTCGAGGTTGACGTAGTGGCGAAAGCGCGTGCGCGCATCGATGCCCGGCACCCGCGGCTGGCCGGGATCGACCTCCCAGGGGTGCATGTAGAACACCGCCGCCTGGCCATCGACCGCGTTGACGCGGCGGATCATCCAGCGCGACAGCGCATAGGGCATCAGCCTGAACCAGCCGCCACCGCTGCACGGCAGGTTGCGGCCGGCCAGGTGCACGGTGGTGGCCGGCACCTCGAGCAGGCCCTGGCGCACGCTGTGGGCAAAACGCGGCGCATCGGGCATGCCGTAGTGGTCATGCTGGATCGGGAACAGGCTCGAGCTGTAGCGGTAGCCGGCCTCGCGCAGGCAGTCAAAGGCCCACAGATTGCCCTGGCCGATCGAGAAGCTGGGGGCGCGGTAGCCGGTGACGGTGACGCCACCGATGTCTTCGAGCAGCGCACGGGCGCGCACGATGTCGTCGCTGAACTGGGCGCGGCTGAGGTCGCTGGCGCGCTCGTGGCCATAGCCGTGGCTGGCCAGCTCGTGGCCGCCGGCCACGATGCGCCGCACCAGTTGCGGGTAGCGCTCGGCAATCCAGCCGAGCGTGAAGAAGGTGGCGCGCACACCGCGCTGGGCCAGCAGCGCCAGGATGCGGTCGACATTGGCCTCCACCCGGCACTCGCGCGTATCCCACTCGCTGCGCGCGATGTAGGGCGCCATCGCCGAGACCTGGAAGTAGTCTTCGACGTCGATGGTCAGCGCGTTGGTGATCGGGGTGGACTGCATGGGTCGGGACATCGGTGGCGGCGCACGCCGAGGCTAGCGCAAGGGTGTGACGGCGTGCGCGGCGCGCGGGCCGAGGCTGCGCCGCAGATCACGCTGCATGGCTACTTGGGGCCCTCGTCGCCTGGCTTCTTGACCGCCGCCACCAGTTGCTGGATCAGCGCCAGCAGCTGAATGTTGGTGCGCTCCAGGCGCAGCAGGCCGCGCTCGATGCGCTGCAGCTGGTCGCCCCGGCTTTCGCCGGCCAGCCGGCCGATCTGGCGCGACATGGTGTCGGCCGCCGCCGGATCGAGCTGCAACTTGCTCAGGTCCACATCGAGCGCCGCGGCCGTGGTGGTGCTCAGCGGCATCGGCGCGCTGATGTCGCCGCGAGCGCCCTCGCCCACCTGGGCCTGGGCCACGGCCGGCCGCGACGGCACCTCGGCCTCCTGGGCGAACTCTTTCACCACCTCGTCGACGTCGGTGCCCTCGAAATGGGTCTTGCCGCCCAGAAATCCGGCCAGCAGCAGGCGGTCGCACAGCGAGTTGATGCGCCGCGGAATACCGCCCGAGGCCTTGTAGATCGACTCGTGCGCGCCGGGCGCGAAGCTGGGCTTGCCCGACGAGCCGGCGCATTTGAGGCGGTGCTCGATGTAGTGCTGGGTTTCCTCCTGGTCCATCGGCCCGATGTGGCAGGTGGCCGCCACGCGCTGGCGGAACTGCTCCATCTCGGGCCGCTGCAGGATCTCGCGAAACTCGGGCTGGCCGACCAGAAAGCTCTGCATCAGCGCCTGGTTGCCGAACTGGAAGTTCGACAGCATGCGCAGCTCTTCGACCGCGCGCGGCGTGAGGTTCTGCGCCTCGTCGACGATCAGCAGGCAGCGCTTGCCCTTGCTCGTCTGGCTGATCAAGAAGGCCTCGAGCGTGATCAGCAGCTCGCTCTTGGGCACGTCCTTGACCTTGAAGCCGAACGAGGCGCCCACCATGCGCAGCGTGTCCTCTGCGCCGAGCTGGGTGGTGACCAGATGGCCCACCACCACATTGCTGCCGTGCAGGCTGTCGATCAGCGTGCGCAGCAGCGTGGTCTTGCCGGCACCGATCTCGCCGGTGATGACGATGAAGCCCTCGTTGCGCGACACGCCGTAGTCGAGGTAGGCCTTGGCACGCCGGTGCTGCTTGCTACCGAAGTAGAAAGTCGGGTCGGGGTTGAGCTGGAAGGGCTTGTTGGTGAGCCCGTAAAACGCTTCGTACATGGCTCAGAACTGCATGCTGTAGGTCCCGGTGAGCGAACTCTCCGAGTACGAGCGGGCGCCGGTCTCATTGAGACTGCGCCGCGCGGAAACCGACCACGACGTGCGCGGCGACAGCGAACCACCCAGGCGGTACGTGACAAAGCGCGCACGGCTGGACTGGGTGGACAAATCGCCACGGGACTGGTTGGCACCCAGACCCAGGTTGGTGCTCAGGTCGGGGGCGAGCTGATGCGACAGGTTCAGTGACACGTTGTTCATGCGCACCTGGCTCGACTGGGCCAGGTCGCCGGTGGCCTGTACGGCACCACCGACGCGCCGCGACAGGTTGCGGCTGAGCGACACGGTGACCGACGACCGGGCATGGCGCCAGGCCGACGACAGCTCGAGGCGCTCGTCGAGGGTCTGTGCCGAGCTCAGGAAGCTGCCGCGCACCAGGCCATCACGCGGGATGCCGTTGGCCCGCAGGTAGTTCTCGACCAGCACGTCGCGCTTGACCGGATCGGGCTCGGAGGCCGCGAACAGCGCGAAGTACAGGTCGTAGTTGGTGCCCAGCGTGAGGCTCGACAAGGCCAGCGTCGACGACAGGTTGCGGCTGGCCGCCACGCGCCAGACGGTCAGCGGCGTGCGGTACGACAAACCCAGCTGGTAGGTGTTGCCGCTCGGACGCTCGCCGAAGGTGGCATCCACCGAAGTCCGGGGCGACGGCACCCAGGTCGCACCGGCCGACCAGGTGCCCCCGCCGCGTCCCGACGACGAGGCCAGATCACCCACCTCGCGACCGGTGCTCGCCCGCAGGCTCAGATCGGCCTCGGGCACCTGCCAGCCGGCGCCCACGTTGACGCTGTCGGTCTCGGTGCTTCTGCCGGCCTTGTAGCTGGTCAACTGGTGGTTGAAGCCGACGTTCCAGCTCAGCCGCCCGGCCGAGGCCGGGCTCAGGACCAAGGCGGCCGAGCGCAGCGTGGTGTCCCCGCTCGTGGTGCCCGACGCGTCGGTGATGCGGTAGGCGCCGCTGAGCGAGTAGGCCACCTGGCCGAAGAGCAGGCCCGACAGCCGCGGCGCCACGCCAACCGAGGCCAGCTCGGTGATGTTGTCCGACTCGCGCCCGTCGTTGGTGGGCTGGGTGCCGAAGGCCGACTTGGCCGATTGCGCGACCGAGGCCGTCAGGTCGACGAAGCCGCGCGAGGGCAACACCTCGGCCGACAGATTGGCCAGCAGCGAATGCTGCAGGGCATTGCGCTCGTCGGTGCGGGCATACAGCAGCTGCGAAATCGCATAGTTGGCCCGGCCCACCAGCAGACCCGAGCGGCTGGAGTAGCCCACCCCGGCCGACAGGCGGGTGAGGATGTCGGCCGACTTGGTATCGGGGCCGCCATTGACGTTGTCGGTGGCGGTGACCGAGACCGCGGCGTTCGGCTGCAGCACGCCGTTGCTTTGCGCCACCGCCAGCGACGGCAAGCCCATGGCGGCCAGCACGCAGGCCACCGAGGCCCAGTACCCGGTGTTGCGCAGCGCCAGGCCCGGGGGCTCAGCGCGGTTCAGCGGCACCGTCCTGCCCCTGTGCGCCGGCGGGGGCTGCGGCGTCGGCCCCATAGCCGTATCCGTAGCCATAACCATAGCGGTGGCCGTAGCCGTAGCCGCCACCCATCGTCGACTGCGCCTGGTTCAACAGCATCAGGCGGATCGGGCAGACCTCGATCGTGGCCAGCGCATGCTGCACATCGGCCTGCAAGGTCTTGCCGGCATGCACCACCATCACCACCTGGCCCATCTGGCTGGCCAGCACGCGCGACTCGGTGGTGAGCAACAGGGGCGGCGAATCAAAGATGATGATCCGGTCGGGGTAGCGCGAGGCCATCGCATCCAGCAGCTGGCGCATGGCATCGCTGGCCAGCAGCTCGGTGGCCTTGGGATGCGGCTGGCCGCTGGGCAGCAACGTGAACTTGTCGACGTTGGTGCGCAGCAGCACGTCCTGCATCTCGGCCTTGCCTTCCAGCAAGTCCAGCAGGCCTGGCGCCGGCGGCAGGTTCAGTTTGCGCAGCACCGACGGCCTCGCCACGTCGGCATCCACCAGCATCACGGTGTGATCCAGCTCGGCCGCGATGCTCAGCGCGAGGTTGATCGCCGTGAAGCTCTTGCCCTCGCCCGGCAACGCGCTGGTGACCATGATCAGGTTGCCATGGCGCACCGCGCCAGCGCCCTTGCCCGACACATTGGCCAGCAGCGGCCGCTTGATCACGCGGAACTGGTCGGCCAGATTGCTGCGCGGCAGGTTGGGCACCAGCAGGTTGTCGCTGGCGAGCTTGACCAGGTCCAGCTCGACCAGGCGAGACACCGCACTGGCTGGCAGATCCTGCGCGGCCATCGCCACCGGCTCGGCCACATCGGCCGCCGACGCGGGCGCCACAGGCGCTGCCACAGCGGCCGCCGTGGCCGCCGCCGGCCCGGGAAGACCCTCGTCGACCGGCACCTCGATGCCGGCCGCACGAATCTTGGCCAGTCGCTCCGCGGCCTGTTCAATCAGACTACTCATGCCGTCACCCCGCCTGCCGAGCCGCCAGAATCGACACGGTCACCAGAACCATCAGGAAGCCGGCAAGCAAGCCGCCCGTTCCCGCCGCGAAGCGGAAATTCGCCATGCGATCACGGCGCCGCACATCGTCGTTGACCACCATGCCCACCACGCCCAGCAGCGGCAGGCCAGTCTTTTCGCGCAGCTGCTGCGCGTCCATGTACACCGGCCGCAGCTGGCTGGCCGCAAAGGCCAGGCCCAGGCCGGCCGCCATGGCCAGCGCCAGCACCACCGACACCAGCGCCACCCGGTTGGGCGACACGGGCTTGGGCGACACGCGCGGCGGGTCGATCAGACGGAAGTCCACCACCCCCGAGGCCATCTCGAGCTCGCCCGACATGGTGGCCGACTGGCGCCGGGTGACCAGTGACTCGTAGTTGCGCTTGATGATGCCGTAGTCGCGGTTGAGCTGGGCCGCCTCGGCCTCGATCTGCGGCGCGATCTTCAAGCCGCCCTTGGCCGCGTTGTAGCGCGCGGTGTACTCGGCCACCCGCGCCTTCAGCGCAGCCACCTGCACCTCGCTGGTGGCCAGCATGCGCGAGAACTCCTGGGCGATCACCGAGCCCGCGGTCGAGGTGCCCTGCGGCGTGCCGGGCGCGGCGACCGCCGCCTTGCGCAGTTCGGCCACCTCGCGGCGCTTCTGGTCTTCCAGGTCCTTGATCAGGCGGCGGGTGTTGACCACATCCGGGTGCAGATCGGTGTAGCGCTGCAGCAGGCCGTCAAGGCTGCGGCGCTGGGCCTCCAGGCGCGCGTCGATCTCGGGCGTGGAGAAATTGCCCTGCGGTTCGGCCGCACTGGACTGGGCCGCCGCGGCCGCCGGCGCCTCGCCGCCCGACTGGGCCAGCTGCATCTGGCGCTTGGCCGCATCGCGCGAATCCTCGGCCTCGCGCAATTCGAGCTTGGCCGTGGCCAAAGCCTGCGAGATCTCGCCCAGCCGTCCAGCCGCATCCTTGCCCTCGCCACCGAGCTGGTTGTCGATGTTGCGCATGCGGAACTCCTTGAGTCGCGCCTCCGCCTCTTCGAGCTGCTTCTCGTAGGTCTTGATCTGCTCGTCGAGGAACACCTTGGCCGAGTCGGTGTCCTTGCGGCTGGCGCCCAGGCTCGACTCGACGAAGATCGACACCATCGACTGGATCACGCGCTTGGCGCGGTCCTTGTCGGCCTCGGCATAACTCAGGGTGTACAGGTTGTCGCGGCCCGTGCTGCGGATCTGCACCGTCTTCATCAGGCCTTCGATCAAGGCATCCTGCTGCGCCTTGGTGGCCGACTTCAGATCGAGGTCGGCCATGCGCACCAACTTCTCGATGTTGGGCCGGCTGATCAGCGTGCGGCTGAGCATCGACACCTGCTGGTCGATGTTGGGCTGCACCGCCAGGCCCGACATCAGCGGCTTCAGGATCGACTGGGTGTCGACGAAGATGCGCGCCGACGCCTCGTAGCTGTTGGGAATGCGCAGCACGACCACCGTGCCCACGATGCCGACCACCCAGGCCAGGATCAGGGCCGGCCAGCGGTGCTTCCACATCCCGCGCAGGATGGTCGTGATCTGTCTAGTGAGCTCTTCCATCGTCGCCTGGCGTCAAGACTGCTGAGAAACCAATATCGGCCGAAACGCGCTCAGAACAAGCCCTGAGGAACGATCAGGATGTCACCGGGCTTGACCTCGACGTTGGCCGACACATCGCCACGCTTGAGCAGGTCCTTCAGGCGCACCGAGTACTGCTTGTTGCCTTCGCTGGTGCGCAGGATGCTGGCACGGTTGCCGTCGGCGAAGTCGGTGATGCCGCCCACGACGATCATCACGTCGAGCAGCGTCATGTTCTTCTTGTAGCTGAGGAACTGCGGCTTGGCCGCCTCACCCACCACGCGGATCTGCTCGCTGTAGGGGCCGACGAAGCCGTTGACCAGCACCGTGACCACCGGATCACGCACGTACTTGCCGAGCTGCTTTTCAACATCGCGCGCCAGCTCGGTGGAGGTCTTGCCCTGCGCCGGCAGCTCTTCCACCAGCGGCGCCGCGATCTTGCCGTCGGGCCGCACCGGCACCGACATCGACAGCTCGGGATTGCGCCAGACGATGATGTTGACGCTGTCACCGGCGCCAATGATGTAGGTATAGTCTTGAACACCGGCGGACACCGGCGCAGGAGGGAAGCTCGACTGGGTGGCACACCCCGCCAGCGCGGCCAGGAGGCCAGCAAAAATGCCCAGTCGAATGCGGTTGCCCAGTTGGTAAAGCGACGTATGCACGTTGTGAATCCCGATGACGAGGTCAATGGGCCAGCGGCATTGCCGGTAACCCGCAGAGGCAGCAGACTCGACCGCCTGTGGTGAACACACGCCAGACGTCGCCAGGCCGTTCCGCCCAAGCAGCAATGATGTCATAGCTTTCGGACACATCCATTGCACACTGGGGGGTTGCCGCGCCTGTTGGGCGCATAGTTCACGCCAAGCACACCGCTGCAGCGCCTGCGACTGCGCACTGCAGCGAATGCTGCCGAAGTAGCCAAGGCCTCTTTCGGCGACAAACCTCCAACAGGCCACCGCTGCCCGATGCCAAGAAACTTCTCCTACTCGGACGCCTTCTCCCGCAACATCGGCTGGGTGGCCGAACATGAGCAGGAGATTCTTCGGCTCAAGCGCGTTGCCATCGCCGGCATGGGCGGCGTGGGCGGCGTTCACCTGGTCACCCTGGCCCGTTTGGGCATCGGCGCATTCAATATTGCCGATTTCGACAGCTTCGACCTGGCCAACTTCAACCGTCAGGCCGGCGCGATGATGTCCACCCTGGACAAGCCAAAGCTCGAGGTCATGGCGGCACAAGCCCGCGACATCAACCCCGAGATCAAGCTGTGCGAGTTTCCACAAGGCATCAACCGATCGAACATCGACCAGTTTCTGGACGGGGTCGATCTGTACATCGACGGGCTGGACTTCTTCGCGTTCGACGCCCGTCGCGACGTGTTTGCCGCCTGCGCCGCCAAAGGCATTCCCGCCATCACCGCCGGACCGATCGGCATGGGCGCGGCACTGCTGGTGTTTGCACCAGGCGGAATGAGCTTCGACGATTACTTTGGCTGGGGCAATTTGCCGGACGTGGAAAAGGCGCTGCGCTTTGCCGTGGGCCTGGCACCCGCCATGCTGCACCGCGGCTATCTGGTTGACGCACGGGCAGTCGACCTGGCCCGGCGCCGCGGCCCGTCCACATCCATGGCCTGCCAAATCTGTGCCGGCGTGGCCGGCACCGAAGCCTTGAAACTGCTGCTGCAACGCGGCACCGTGCGGCTGGCGCCCAGCGGCACCCAGTTTGACGCCTACACCGGGCGCGCAGCACGGACCTGGCGACCGGGTGGCCACCGCAACCCGCTGCAACGCATCGCGCTGGCCATCGGCCGTCGACAGCTGATGAACAAGCAGGCACAGGGCCCCGACACATGAACATTGCCGACTCGGCGATTCCCCGCCTGATCGAATTGGCCCGCTGGGCACCCAGCGGCGACAACACCCAGCCGTGGCGCTTTGAACGACTTGCTGCCGATCACCTGGTCATCCACGGCTTCGACACCCGCGACCACTGCGTGTACGACCTGGACGGCCACCCGAGCCAAATCGCCATCGGCGCCATGATCGAAACGATGCGCATTGCGGCCACCGAGCAATCGCTGGCACTCGATGTGACCCGTCGGCTGGATGCACCCGACACCCGCCCGACCTTTGACGTGCGACTGCGCCATAGCGAGGGGCTGGCGCCGGACCGCTTGCTGAGCGCCATTCCGCGCCGCAGCGTCAACCGGCGCCCCTACAGCACCCGGCCGCTGACTGCAGATGAGATGCAGCAACTGCAGGACGCGCTGCCCGCAGGCTACACATTGCGCTGGTTCTCAAGCCTTGGCGATCGATGGCGCATGGCTCGCCTGATGTTCGCCAACGCCAAGTTGCGGCTGACGATGCGCGAAGCCTTCGAAGTCCACCGCGCCATCATCGACTGGGGCCAGCGCTACAGCGCCGACAAAGTGCCCGACCAGGCGCTTGGCGTTGATGCCATGACGCTGAAACTGATGCGCTGGGCCATGGCCGACTGGAAGCGCGTGAGCTTCATGAACCGCTGGCTGGGCGGCACGCTGGCACCGCGACTGCAGATGGACTTTGTGCCGTCGATGCTTTGTGCGGCTCACGTCGCGATTGTGGCAAGTACAGCTCCAGTCACATTGGACGACTATGTCAATGTTGGACATGCCGTACAACGATTGTGGCTAAGCGCTACCCGCTCCAAGCTTCAAAGCCAACCGGAGATGACCCCACTGATTTTCTATAGATACGCACAGCAAGGCAGACAGTTCAGCGAGCAAAATTTCGACGCCGACATTTCCGCCAAGCGAATTAATTTGCTGCATCGCGCGCTTGGACAAGATGCAAAGAACGCAGTATGGCTAGCAAGAATAGGCCGAGCGATAAACCCAAAATCCAGGTCCGAGCGCTTGTCGCCATTTGCGTTGACAAAATAAAAAAGGGCGAGAAGTACCTCGCCCTTTTTCGCATGTGGCGCCGATCACCTAGAGCGACCGACCAACAGTCAACTAACTACAGATTTAGGCAGCCTTGCGACGACGCGAGGCGAAACCCACACCGGCGAGTGCTGCACCAACCAGCGCCAAAGCACCCGGCTCGGGAACCGTGGTCGTCAGTTGGTCAAGAGACATGTCGAGAGCGGCCTGCGTGCCCACAAACTTGACCTGGATCGCGCCAACATCCTCAAGATTCAAGAGAGGATCGATCGAGCACTCAGCCGTTCCAAACCCACTCATAACGAGCGCCGCGCACGTACCGGGGAAAACGAAAGCATCCAACGAGATGCTCGTGGTCGCCGGAACCGGATGTGCATTGCTGATCAGCGTGATAAACGAATGAGCTCCGCTCATGTCGTAGATATCGATCGTGAAGTTGAAGCCGTGATCGGCGCTTTCGACGTCAACACTGAAATAAGAGTTCAAAGCGTCGCCGGTGCCGTTGAGCAAATCGACGCCACCCAGACCATTCGTGTCGAGCGAACCCGAATTGTCTGCACCGTCCCACTGAACGATAACCGTGCTGATCACACCGGTGTCGTTGTTGATAGTGAAGAGGCCCGAATCAACGAAGGCCTCGGCGCCATTGATGGCAGTCAGACCCGACGCCTGGGTGATCGCAACATCCCGCTCGGTGCCGATGATCGAAGAAGGAATCGCTGCGTCAACGGCGCTGCTCGAGACGCTACCCGCGAAGTTGGATCCAGTGGGCATACGCGCTGCGCACAAGCCAATGCCGACGCAGGTCTGATTACGATCGACGGACACGTACTGATCGACTGAGAACAGATCGATGGTGGTAGGCGCCGCGAAAGCGGTGCCAGAAGCAGCCAGCGCCAGCGCGATAGCCGACTTCGTGAAGAACTTGATCATGCTGATCCCCTTGAGGTGTTAAACATCGACAGCGTCTGACCGCCGCTACTCTGTGCTAGCCAGGATCGTGCCAAACCAGTTTTTCCTTTTTTTATCAATAGCTTACGGCGCGCATCCAACAAGTGACCGAGTCGACTGTCAAGCAAATCGACACGCCTTCCTGTGCGACGGCTCCATGCGGGACGAAGGCCGCGCGACTGCCGGAGCACACGCCATCCGCACGCACACCCGCTCGTCCCAGGTCGCCAAACGAACGGCTTCACGCATTGAGACAGAACACACCTGCCGCCAAGGACTTCGCCATGCAGGCACACCGCCAGGCGGAGGGCAGTTTGGCGGCAGACGCGCGATCGCCCTCCGGTTCTCACGTTGTAGCGACATCAGCCCAGCCCAGACGAGCTCGCCCATCGCACGCCTCAAATTGCCCTTATCCTGTCGACTGAGTCAAAGTTTTGGCTGCCAAGTGCAGCCTATCGATGGGAGAGGTCGTGAAGTCAGTTGCACGCCGCAAATTCGCCGGGCCAGGGCGCACCAAGATTCTGTGCATTGTTGCCGTGGCCTGCACTCTCGCCGCATGCAGCGGGGAAGACAAGCACGCCAAAGCAGAACAGGCACTGCAGGCCCTGAAGCAGGGCAATCCGCAATTGGCAATGTCAATATTGCGCGAAGAACTGCAGGCGCATCCCAGCGACCCAGCCACACGCCTGAAATTGGCCAATATTCTCTTGGACTCCGGCGACCCGGATGGCGCGAGCATTGAATTCAAGAAGGCCTCGGAGGCCGGCGCCGCCACAGAAGCGACAGCACCCGGCCTCGTTCGCGCCTTGGTCGAGAAGCAACAATTTGCGCTAGCAATCGAGACCTATAGCGACACCAAATTGCAGGATAAATCTTCGCAAGCCGAACTCACCAGCTGGATCGCGTTGTCCCAACTCCGCCTTGGGCAAAAAGCCAAGGCTTTGGCATTGGTTGAGAACGCCTTGAATGTACACCCAGGGCATCCACGTGCGAGCGCGCTTGCGGCGCGAATCTTTGCCAGCTCCGGCGATCTGGAACGAGCATTCAAGTACTTGGATGTTGCAGCAACTCTTCCAGGCGCCAGTGAGCGGCCCGAACTTTGGATGACCAGGGCAGACTTACTGCTTTACGGCAAGCGCAATATTGGCGAAGCAAAAGCGGCTTACGAAAAGGTGGTCGCGCACCAACCGACGAATGCGTTGGCACATAGCAATCTGATTCAATTGACATTGCTGGAGAGGGATAGCGCCGGAGCTTCGGCAGCGCTAAAGGCCATGTCAAAGGCACTTCCAAAGCACCCCCAAACTGTATTTGCTTCGGCTGCGCTCGCAGCTCATGCAAAGGACTTTCAACGTGCACGCGATCTCCTGCAGGCACTGATGCGCGCCGGCGTCAGCAACGTCGAGGTAATCGCGCTATCAGGTGTGGTAGACCTCGAACTTGGCAACATTGTCAGTGCCGTAACACAACTCCAGCGGGCGGTCTATCAATCACCGCAATCAGCGGCGCATCGCAAGGCACTTGCTCGGGCTCAACTCAAGGCCGGCTCACCCGAAAGGGCGCTGGAAGCGCTTGAACCACTTCTGCAAGGCGCCGTTACTGACCGCGATATTCTCAGCTTGGCAGCAAATGCGCATCTCGCCAGTGGCCGCACAGGAAAAGCGGAAAAATTATATGTTCAAGCGCTTGCAATAGCCCCGGAGGACGCTGGCACAAAAACCCAACTCGCACTTACCAAGATGCGAAGCGATCCCGAAGCAGCCCTTGCCCTTCTGCAAAGCACCGCAGACAGCTCTAAGGATACAGTTGCCGACATGGCTTTGATATCGGCGCAGCTACAAAGAAGAGACTTCGACGGCGCCACGAAATCCATCGAAAAGCTTCGATCCAAGGCCTCAGACAGTCTTCAGCCAATTTTGTTGCTAGGTCAAGTTTCCATGATGAAGCGCGACCTGGTCGCCGCGCGTCAACAGTTTGAATCAGCCTTAACAAAGGATAGCAAATTACTCCCGGCCCTCTTGGCTCTGGTCTCACTGGATCGGATCGAGGGCAAATATCATCAAGCCGAAACAAGATTGACGGAGTTCCTGAAGAAAGAACCACGCGCCGTTGGCGCCAGCATGGTACTGGCTGAACTTCAGCAACGCAGAAATGCCGCCCCTGCGAATGTCCAAAAGACACTTGCTGATGCAGTTGCTGGCAGCCCAGCAGACGCCACAGCCCGTAAGGCACTGATGGCCCACCATCTACGGCGCAACGAGACCAAGGCGTTTTTGGAGGCCGCCCAAGCCGCCAACGCGGCGCTACCTGCAGATCTTGGTGTTTTGTCCATGCTTGGCAACGCACAAATGATGTCTGGCGATGTCAATCAAGCACTAGCCACCTTTCAAAAGTTGATCACCCAAGCGCCTAGCAACCCCAAAGGCCATGTGCAGTTGGCTCAAGCCGAGGCAGTTGCCGGGCGAGCCAGCAAAGCTGAAGCAAGCTTTCGCAAAGCGCTAGAGCTGGACCCCGACAGTCTCGAGGCCAATAGGGGACTGGTATCCCTTGGGATGAAGGAGAAGCGCCCAGAGTTGGCAATAAAAGCCGCCAAGTCAGTGCAGAAGGACCGGCCGGATGATGGCCTTGGACATATCCTGGAGGGCGACATCCTTTTGCGCTTGGGAAAGAACGATGCTGCATTGTCGGCCTATCGCGGTGGGCTTGATCGGAAACACCCCTTAGCCCTTCCATCTAGAATATTTGCCCTGCTCAAGTTAACAAAGAGTGACAAGATCGCTCAGGGCTTCGCTGACGAGTGGCTGCAAAAGCACCCGCAGGATGCCAACTTTAGATTTTTCCTCGGGACTGTCGCACTACAAGGCGAGCAATGGCCACTTGCAGAGAAGTATTTTTCCGACGTCAATCGCCTGGCACCCAACTCACCGTCGGCGCTCAACAATCTAGCCTGGCTAAGGGTAAAGTTGAACAAGACCGGCGCCGTCGCTCTGGCTGAACAAGCATTGAAACAGTCACCAGACGCAGCCGCCCTACTTGACACACTGGCGTTGGCACAAGCGTCAGAGGGCCAACTGGGGAAGGCCGTCGAATCGGCAAGGCTAGCAATCTCAACTGCGCCAGATGTGGCTGGGTATCATGTGACGCTTGCTCAAGTACTACTGAAAGCAGGAAAGAGAGCCGAAGCCGAGGCCGCCCTGTCTGACGCAGAGAAACTGAAGCCGAATCCTGAGGTCGCCAGAACCATTGCGGATTTCAGAAGGCGCGCAAACTAGCAAGTATTCCGGACTGTTGCATATTTTTCCAGATCAAAGACAAGACAATCCCTCGTTCTAGATGCGGTATCGGCGGGACTTGTTTCAGTGATCAAGGTCAGGACGGGACTAGAATGGTTCTTTATTCGCGCGAATAGCACTTTGTGCGGCAAAAAAAAATCACTTGCGCAACCCTTCCACACTTGAATCGAGTTCAATTCAAGTGGCTAATGGAAAGCCGAGTTCGAATGTAGTGCCATGCATGATCGAATTGGAGTTATTGCCAATCAAAATCGATGGCCGTTGCAATTTGCGCCATCTGCGTGATGAAGCCCGTTGCTCAATCAGCGCTACGTCGCCTGCTCAACGGCCGCCGAAATTACTTGCCCCTCGATATCCATCAAAAGCCAAGTTGATGGGCAATGCAAATATCCCATCGCATTTGGGAATGCATCTATTTTCGAAGCAATATCCCGACCAAGTCCTTATCCTCGAGCGATCCCGGCATCAAACATTGACCGGGCCAGCCCATTTCCGCGCCGGATTTCCACGCCATGTTTCGCCGGCAGGTATTCTTGCGCCAGGCATCAACACGCTCGCCACCGTCAATGTGGCCCCATCGCCGATCTCGGTATCCGGGTATACGATGGCATTCGCGCCGACGGTAACCCGCGCCCCGATTCGCACCGTGCCACAAACGAGCTTTCCACCCGCCAGAAAATTGGCGGTCACCAAGGACGCATTGCCTAGAACCGTACCGTCGCCTATGGACACCGCGTAGGGGTCATCAATGCTGCCGCCCAGTGCCACGTCACGGCCCACGGATGCCCCGAACAATGACTCTAGCAAGGGCTTCAGGAACACAGGGACGAAAGGGCACAAGGCGCCATACCCCAATCGGTAAATGACTGTCAGGAACTTCCAGTACGTAAACTCGGGTGAGTTCTCCTCATGGGTGCCCGTTGGCAGCGGTCGCCAGTGAAGCAGCAGCCTGGTCATCAGTGCTGACGCAAGTCCATAGCCCACGAAAAAGAGCCCGACCTCCAGCAAAACATGATGAGCCCCAACGACGGCCGCCAAGCGTGGGTGCAGCGCGACCGGTAAAGCGAGCGCCGTGAAGAGCAACAGCGCGATGGCTAGCGTGGACAGCAAGTAGTCAATTGTTGTGGTTTTCATGCTCGGCCTTCACTTTCCTAAAGTTCGTGTGGTCCACCGTTGTGCGGCTGACAAACGGTCAGAATACACGGCCAACGGTCAACAGTCGCCAGACATGCGGGCCGGCGCTAATCTGATGCTACGGCCCTGCCGATACACCTTGCCGTGACCGAACCTGTTGCTCTGCTTTCCGGGATCCACAAGACCTACCAGATGGATGAGGTTGAAGTGCCCGTGCTGCGCGGGATCGACCTACTGGTACGTCCGGCGCGTTTCACCGTCCTGCTGGGTCCTTCGGGCAGTGGCAAGTCCACACTGCTGAACATGCTGGGCTGCATCGACCGACCCGACCGCGGTACCGTCTCAGTTGCCGGCATAGACATCCAGCAACTATCAGATGATGAACTGGCCGACTTTCGCGCAGCCCACATCGGTTTCGTCTTCCAAAGCTTCAACCTGATCCCGGTGCTGACAACGTTCGAGAACGTTGAGTACCCACTCGTCTTGGCCGGAATGGCACCAGAGCGTCGCCAGCGTCGCGTGAAGAAGCTGTTAGACCTGGTTGGCCTGACCGACCGGGCGCGGAATCTACCGGGGCAACTGTCTGGCGGCCAACGCCAGCGCGTCGCGATCGCGCGGGCGTTGGCGCGAAAACCCAAACTGGTGATTGCCGACGAGCCCACCGCCAACCTCGACAGCCAAACCGGCGCGGCCGTGATTCAACTCATGCGCCACATGCAAGAGCGTTACCGGATCTCATTTATCTTCGCGTCGCATGACCGAAGCTTGATCGACGCGGCCGACGACCTGATCATGCTGCGCGATGGTGTCATCCAGAAGATCATTCGCAAGGCAGAGCCTGAAGCTACGACTGCGGCCGCACCCGAGTCGGCGTCAAATGCCAATGCATTCGTCGTTGAGGACGACGAATGAACCAGACCTTGTCGCTAGCGCTGCGCAACTTGCTGCGCAATCGCCGCCGATCGCTCGCGACCCTGCTGGCTTTGGCGATTGGCGCCGCTTCGTTGTTGCTGTTCGGGGGCTACACCGCCGACATCCGCCTTGCCATGTTGACTGAGTACGTGCGAAATGGCGGCCACCTCCAGATTCAGCATCGCGACTACTTTCTGTATGGCAGCGGCAATCCGACTGCCTACGCCATTCGTCAAAACCGCCGTATCGAGCAAGCCATTGCAGAAGACCCGGCACTGAGAGGATGGGTTACGGTTGTCACGCCGATGCTGCAGTTTGGGGGCGTGGCAGGCAACTACGACGCCGGCGTATCACGCACAGTAATTGGCACAGGTCTGATAGCCGCCGACGTGACACGCATGCGCCAATGGAACGAATTTGGCAGCGCGCAAGTTAGCCCACCCTACGTCTTAGACGGCGCACCCGCCGATGCGGCCATCGTGGGCACCGGCGTGGCCCGGGTGCTACTGCTGTGCGCCGCTTTGAACATCACCAACTGTCCGAAGCCCGAGACCGAGAAGGCACCCAAGGGACCCTCACTCGATGCAGATATCGCAGCGCTGGCAGATCTGGAGAGCAAGGCGCCTAGCAAGCCCTCCTCGAAGGCCCAAGACAAAGGGCGCGGCGGTGCTAGCGCCATTGCTGCGCCCGCGCCTCCGCATGCCCCCAAAGCAAAAATAGAACTCCTGTCAGGTCACGGTCGCGGTTCGCCGAACGTGGCCGCGTTGTACGTGCAGGCAGCTGAGAACCAAGGCACCAAGGAACTCGACGATATCGCGATCGTGCTGCAGTTCCAGCAGGCCCAACAACTGGTTTTTGGCCGTTCCGAACCGCGTGCCACCGCCATCATGGTTCAGTTGGCACGTACTGCAGATCTGCCCGTGGCCCGCGAAGCGCTAAAGGCACTCATAGCGCGTGTAGCACCCGACGAACCGTTGGCTCTCCTCGATTTCATTGAACTCAATCCGTTCTACACGCAGACAGTGCAGTTGTTCGACACGATCTTCGGCTTCATCTTCACCCTCATCGGCGGCATCGTGCTTTTCACGGTAACGAACACAATGAACGCCGCTGTGGTCGAACGCACCACTGAAATCGGCACCTTGCGCGCGGTTGGTCTGCGACAGGCGGGTATCCGCCAGCTATTTGTGACGGAAGGTCTGGTATTGGGAATGGCGGGCGCTGTGGCGGGCATCACCAGCGCGCTGGTTATTTCGTGGATCGTAAATAGCCTGCAACTCACCTGGCTACCACCCGGGGGTTCGGAGCGCCTACCGCTGACTGTGCGGGTTTGGGGCCAGGGGGGCATGATCGCGCTTACAGCGGTCGGTTTGGTGGTGATTGCCGCCTTATCGGCTTGGTGGCCTGCGCGACGCGCTGCTCAGTTGAAGATCGTCGACGCACTGAGGCATATCTGATGTGGACACGTGCTAGCTTCCTTCGCAAAGCCTTGTGGTTCATGGGGGCCGGTATCTCGGCGCTGCCTTTGCATGCGGCGTCCGACGCACAGGCGCTGCTGGCTGCCAGCGACGCAGTCCGGAATCCGGGTCAGCCGTTTCGAGTAACGGTCACACTAACCGAGTTCGAGAAGGGCCAACAGGTCGACACAAGCCAGTTGGTCAGCTACTCCCGATCGATGGAGCAAACTGGAGGCACTCAGTTCGCAAGCTTGTTGCGCTTTGTTCAGCCTGTTCGAGACACGGGCAAGCTGCTACTAAAGAATGGCAGCGACATGTGGTTTTACGACCCTGGCACCAAGGCCAGTGTGCGCATCTCGCCACAACAACGACTGTTGGGCGACGCCTCGAATGGCGATGTCGTGACAGTGAACTTTGCGCGCGACTACAAAGCCAGCATTGCTGCAGAGGAAACCATCACCGATGGTGAGCGGAAGCAACGCAAGAGCATCAAGCTGGCGCTGACCGCAGCGACTGAAGACTCGACCTATGCTTCGATCGAGCTTTGGATCGATGCAGATTCGCGATGGCCGCTAAAGGCACGATTCATCGCCGATTCCGGACGATTGCTGAAGACGGCTTATTACCGCAAATTCCAGTTGCAGCTCGGCACCGAGCGGCCGACGGAAACCGTCATCATCGACGGCGTGAACCCGCAATCCGTCACCATCGTGCGCTTCTCCGACTACGCCTCACGCAACTTGCCAACCACGTGGTTCCAGCGCGACTTTCTGCAGCGCTTTCAGGGAGATTGATTGCCATGAGCACCGAATTTGGCGACTCTGCGGGATTGCCCCGGTTCATTGCTCTGGCCATCCTCTTCACCATGTGCGCTAACGTGCGGGCTGCAGATGAGGATGCCCTGGCACTGGAGGCGCCAGCCGCAGATATCGCGCCTACACGTAGCGAAGTCTCCGCAGCAAACCTACGCCTGTTTGGCGAACTTGCTGCAGGGCGGCTGACGCGACGCGGCGGGTTGGGCAACGTCGATTCGCGCCGAGTATCGATCGACTACACACAGTCCTTTCGGCCCTTGCCCGGCTGGCGCGCAGTGCTGTCAAATCGACTTGACGACATACACCCGGCCGATTCAGGTGAGCGCGCCACCACCAACAGCTTGCGCGAAAGCTACCTCAGCTGGCAGGACGGGGCTGGCGAAATGGTGCTTGAGTTTGGTCGCATCAATCTTCGCAATGGCCCGGCCTACGGCAACAACCCAACGGACTATTTCCGCGGGGGTGCCTTACGCGCAATCTCAACAGCTGACCCTTTGGCATTGCGCGAGATTCGATTGGGCACTGTGATGCTACGCGCCCAGAAGTTGTGGACCGGCGGAGGGCTGTCGCTGGCTTTGGCTCCGAAGCTGGCTGACCATGCGAGCGATGCCCCATTCAGTCTTGATCTTGGCGCTACGAATAGCCGAAAGCGCGGGCTTCTGACGTGGAGTGGCAAGAGCGGCAAGCGCCTGAGCTGGCAAATGCTGGGCTATGCCGAGGAGGGGCGCGGACCGCAATTGGGCGCCAACGGCACCTACCTGATGACCGATGCGATCGTGGCACACGGCGAGTTTTCTCGCGGCCCGGAATCCGATCGACTGGCATCTTTGCTCGACGGCTCGCCCTCGTCCTCGTCGCCGAAGCGTGCACGCTGGACCGCAGGGCTAACCTACACCGCCCCCACGCGAACCGCCATCACCGTGGAGTACGCTCACGATGGTGCCGCACCGAATAGAGAAAGTTGGGCTGCTGCTGCCCAGGGCACTGATGTGCTGGGCACTTATCTGCTCGACGCCCAGAAGCGTCAAGATAACGCGTCGCGCGGTGCGTGGCTTGTGTACGTTTCGCAAAAGAGCCTGGCCGTGAAGAACCTCGATTTGAACGGCTTCGTACGAGTCAATGCCGACGACCACAGCCGTTTCGCCTGGCTTGAAGTGCGCTACCACCTCGACCGTATTGACGTGGCTGCGCAGTGGTTTGGTGCAAGCGGTAGTGCAAGCGCCGAGTACGGCCTCATCCCAAATCGCCGGTCGCTGCAGTTGATCCTCGCGACTTTTTTCTGAAACACCTACGCCAACTTCCCCCACATGAGCATCCGCGCCGTTGATATGGCGTATCAAACCGAGGTGGTCGCAACAGCCGCACAGGTGGACGCAGTCGAGTGGCGGAGCCTTTGGCCTTCTGAACAAGAGGGTCGAGACTATTACATGGTACAGGATCAGGCAGGCCTCCCCGGCTTCGAGTTCGGTTACCTGTTGCTACGCCGCGCTGGCCGCCTGGTAATGATCGCTCCGCTATACGTTGCCGATTTTGACTTCCGGTTGGCATTCGAAGGCAAGGCGCAGCAACGGCTGGCACGCATGCAACGCGTTTGGCCTGGCCTGATGGTCTGGCGCACGCTGTTTTGCGGCGGCTTCGCTACCGAGCGGTCGGTGATTGCCGTCGCAGCTGACGTGGCAGCGGACCCAGCGCTTTGGCGCGCGTTCGACGCAGCCCTTTGTGCTCATGCCCGCCAGAAGCGAGCGCGCATGATTGTTATGAAGGACTTCGCCGCGGACGATTCCGACGCCAGCTTGGCATCGCTGCGGGTTCTCGGCTATTCGCGCAGCGATGCCTTGCCCATGCCTGTTATTGATCTGCCGTACAAGAGCCTGGACGAATACCTCGAATCGCTGTCAACTGGGACGCGAAAAGATCTAAGGCGCAAGCAGAAACAGACCAATTCGCGGGGCGGCCTCATCGTGGAAGCGCGCCAGACCATCGATCCGCCGCTCGCTCAGGCATTGCATGGCTTGTATCGACAGGTCTACAACCGCAGCGATCTGCACTTCGAAACCTTGACACCAGCCTACTTCGAGGGCTTTGGTCGTCTACAGCCGGAGCATTCGGTCTATTTCCTGTACTTCTCAGGACAAAACGATTCCCGTCAATTGATTGGATTCAATTTGTGCACAGTGCATGACGGACGACTGATGGACAAGTACATTGGCATGGACTACTCACAAGCACACCAATACAACCTGTACTTCGTCAGCTTCTTGTACAACGTGCAATGGTGCATCGAGCATGGGCTGAAGGCCTATGTGCTGAATCAGGGTGGCTACGAGCTCAAAGCCAAGTTCGGGGCCACGATGCATCCTTTGATGCACATGACCCGTATGGTCAACCCAATTCTTAACTCCTTACAGGCCCGGTTCACCTGAGCAGCGACATGGGTACGCCGTCGTCAATTGCCGGCCAGGTTGGCGACAAGGCCACCGCGACAGAACCCGGCCCGAACGCGGTGCCACCGCTGTACTGGCTGCTGCTGTCAGTGGCCATCATCAGCGAGGTCGCCGCCACCAGCCTGCTCAAGTTCACCGAGGGCTTCACCCGGCTTTGGCCGTCAGCGGTCGTGATCGTCCTCTACGAACTGTCATTCATTCTGCTGACGGTGGTGACGCGCCGAATTGCGGTGCCTGTGGTGTACGCCACCTGGGGAGGCGTCGGTGTTGCCATGGTGACCGTGGTGGCGTGGGCGTGGCTCGGCCAGAGCTTGGATGCGGCAGCGTTGCTGGGCATCGGCATGATCACCGCGGGCGTGATCGTGATCCAGGGGTTTTCAGAGACCACCCATGCTTGACTGGCTGACCCTGCTCGCAGCAATCGTAGCTGAGGTGTTGGCCATCACGGCGATGAAGCTGACCGACGGCTTCAAGAAGATTTGGCCCTGGGCCGTGGCAATGGCGCTGTGTTTCGCCGCGTCGCTCTACCTGATGAGCCTGACGCTGGACACCATCCCTGTGGGCATCGTGTACGCCACCTGGACGGGCTCGGGCTTGGTACTGATCACGCTGGTCAGCCAGGTGTTCTTTCACCAGACCATGGATCCGCCCGCTCGGCTGGGCATCGGTCTAATTCTGGGCGGAGTGATCGTGCTTCAGGCGTTTTCGAACTCCGTCCCGCGCTGAGCGGCCAGTGGCCGTGCCTTAGCCGGTGACGCCGATCCGGGCGAGAACCCGCTCCAGTGCTGACTCAACTGACGGCTGCTCCAAAATGGCCTGAATGCGCAAGGCTGCCGTTTTGGCGAGTTCAGACTGAACGGTTTCCACCGCCGCGCGCAGCATCTGGGGGTTCAGACAGTCCGTCCGCAGCACCGCCCCAGCCCCAGCGGCCACCAGAGGTTCCATGTTGAGGAACTGGTCCATGTTGGTTGCAAGGCCGAGGACCGGCGCGCCAGCAACCAGTGCCTGCTGTGTACCCATGCTGCCGCCGTTGCAGACCATCCAATTGGACCGCGCGGCGGCCTGGTCGCCCGGCAAGTACGGCGCAATCCAAGCGTTCGGCGGCACGCGGACCGGAAGCGACCCGCCCGCCGTAGAGGCCATCACCCGAACAGGCATATCGGCCAGGGTACCCAGCACCACCGGCAAGGCCTCGGTCGGACCGGAGCTGCCCAACGTGACATAGACCCAGGGCAGGCCTGGCGACGCCGTTTCGGACCACCAATCAGGTAGCGAAACCGGTGGCGCCCAGGCCAGCGGTCCGATCCAGCTGGCGTGCTCACCGAGTTGAACCTGCGGAAACAGCGCCGGTACATCGGGCAGCAGCAGGTGGTCGCAGTCGGAGTAGGCGCGGCGAAGGTCGTTGCCGAAGCCCGGCAAACCATGCGCGCGGCGCAGCCGGTTCATCGGCCCGCAGTGCTGGTGGAAGGCGATGGGCCGGCCGATGGCAAACAGGGTGCGGGCCAGCGGCAGGGGCAGCGCGCGCGACAGCGGCAGCACCGGCATCGGGTAGCGCGGCGGGGCCAGCGGGGTCCAGTAGGCGTTGGCGATGGCGAGGTAGGGAACCCGGGCCACCCGGGCGCTCACCGAGAGCGACAGCCGGAAGTCGCCCACCACCACGTCGGGCCGCTCGGCGGCGATCAGGGCCGCGTCTTCGGCGGCATAGCGCGCCAGTGTCTCGTGGCTGTAGACCGGGGCACCGCGGGCCAGGCGGTCATTGAAATCAGCCGGCGCAACGCTGTTGAGATCAACGCGCCGCCAGCGCGCATCGGTGGCAAAGCGTGCGTAGCGCGGCGTGCAGGCCAGCACGATCTCGTAACGCGCCGGGTCGAGCAGGCGCGCCAGCGCCACGGGCCGCGCCACATGGGCCAGCGTGACGCCCTCGGCAAACATCAGCAGCTTCAGGCGGCGTGCGGGCATGGGGCGGGATGGCTGGGCCACGGGCATGGCCGCGATGCGCGGGCGGCGGCAGCGCCTACTTGGCCGTGATGGCCAGGCGGTGCATCAGATCGTACAGCGTGGGCCGGCTCACCCCCAGCAGTTCGGAGGCCTTGGCGATGTTGCTGTCGGTGCGCGCCAGCGCGGCCAGCACGGCCTGGCGTTCGGCGGCTTCGCGCACCCGGCGCAGATCCAGGTCGCCCGTGCCGCCGGCGTCGGCCACGTCGCCTTCGGCCGCAGGGGTGATGGCGGCCATGCTCAAGCCCAGGTCTTGTGCGGTGACGCGGTTGCCGTCGGCCATGATCACGGCGCGGCGCACGGCGCTGAGCAGCTCGCGCACGTTGCCGGGCCACGGATGCGATTCGATGGCGCGGGCGGCGTCGTCGCCCAGGCTCATGGCGCCACGCTTGTTCTCCTGCGCAAAGCGGCGCAAGAAGGCGTGGGCCAGCAGCACGGCGTCGCCGCTGCGCGCGCGCAACGGCGGGATGTCGACCACGATCTCGGCCAGGCGGTAGAACAGGTCTTCGCGGAAGCGGCCTTCGGCGATCTGGCCCTTGAGGTTCTGGTGCGTGGCGCAGACCACGCGCACATCCACGGCGATCTCCTGGCGGCCGCCCAGTCGCTCGATCTTGCGCTCTTGCAAAAAGCGCAGCAGCTTGGCCTGCAGCGGCATCGGCAGGTCGCCGATCTCGTCGAGCATCAGCGTGCCGCCATTGGCGGTTTCGATCTTGCCGACGGTGGTCTTGGTGGCGCCGGTGAAGGCGCCGCGCTCGTAGCCGAACAGCTCGCTCTCGAGCAGGTTTTCGGGGATGGCCGCGCAGTTGATGGCCACGAACTTGCCCTTGCGCCGGCTGGCGTTGTGCAGGCCGGTGGCCAGCACTTCCTTGCCGGTGCCGCTTTCGCCCAGCAGCATCACGGTGGCATCGCTGGGTGCCACCTTCTCGATCATGCGGCCCACGCGCAACATGTCGGGATCACGGGTGATCAGGCCGCCCAGGGTTTCGCTGGGCTGCACCGACTGCAGGCGGCGGTTCTCGGCCTGCAGTTCGAACAGGCGGTAGGCGCGCTCGATGGTCAGCGCCAGCATCTCGGGCTCGAAGGGCTTGGCGAAGAAGTCGTAGGCACCCAGCGAGATCGCGCGCAGCGCATTGGCGCGGTCGTTCTGGCCGGTGAGCACGATCACCTTCAGCTCGGCATCGGCCTCGAGCAGCTGGCTCAGCAGGCGAAAGCCCTCGCCGGTGCTGTCGGGGTCGGGCGGCAGGCCGAGGTCCATGGTGACCACCGCGGGCCGGTGCCGGCGGTAGGCGGCCAGGGCCGATTCACGGTCGCTGGCGGTGACCACGTCGAAGCGGTCGAGCGACCACTTGATCTGCTTTTGCAGCGCGAGGTCGTCTTCAACCACCAGCAGCGGTCGGTCGTTGTCTTGGCTCATAGCTTGGCGGGGCCGGTGGGGGCGTGGAGATCGCTGCCGGTGCGCAGATCAAACAGCGGCAGCAGCATCGTGACCAGGGTGCCGACGCCGGGCTCGCTCTTGACGTCGATCTGGCCGCCGAGCTCCTTGACGTACTGGAAGCTCTCGAAGGTGCCGATGCCCATGCCGCTGGCCTTGGTGGTGTTGAAGGGCCGGAACAGCCGGTTCTGCACAAACTCGGCACTCATGCCGGCGCCGGTGTCGCCCACTTCCACCACCGCCCGGCCGGCGGACTGGGCCAGCCGCAGCCACACCTTACCCGTGGGCGGCGTGGCCTCGAAGGCATTCTGCACGACATGGCCGATGACCCGCTCCACCCGATCGGGATGGCCGCGGGTGGCGACGCGATCGCCGAGGTCGAGCAGCAGTTCGCGGCCGCGCTGCTGGGCGCCATCCTGCAGGCGCTGGGCGATGGCGCTCAGGTCGACGCCGGCCTGCAGGCCGGTGGGCCGCTGGCCTTCGCGCAGCTGCAGCATCAGCTGGCGCATCTTTTCGACCGAGTTCTGCACCGTCTCCAGCATGTCGGCCTGGAACTCGGGGTTGTCGCGGTGGCGCTCGGCGTTCTTGAGCATCAGCGCCAGCTGGGTGACGATGTTCTTCAGGTCGTGCACCACAAAGGCCGACATGCGGTTGAAGGCCTCGAACTTGCGCGCTTCCAGCAGGGCCTCGGTGGCATGCATCTGCGCCAGAAAGGCCGCGCCCTGGCGGGCGGCGGTCTTGAGCAGGTCGCGCACCTCCCAGTTCAGTTCGACCGGTGCGCGCGGGCGGGTGAGCACGACAAAACCGTTGAGCTCGTCACCCACGATCAGCGGCACCACCACCCAGGCTTGCGGCATGGCGCGCAGCCAGTCGGGCAGCACCGCCAGCGCGTCGCGCTCGGTGGGGGCATGGCGGTCGGCGGCCAGGTTGAACAGCCACTCGCGTTCGCGCATCAGCGTGATGAAGGGCGAATCCAGCGGCTCGCGGGCGTCGCTTTGCGGCAGGTTCCAGCTGGCGGCAAGCACGCAGCGGTCTTCACCGATGACACGCAGCCACAGGCCGCCGCCCTGGGCCTCGACCATGTCGGCCAGCCCTCGCACCACGGTGGCGCCCACCTGCTGCGGCTCGGCACAGCTGCTGAGCAAGGCGGTGAAGCGCAGCCACTCCTTGCGGTAGTCATACCGGTAGCGGAAGAAGTGCTTGCCCACGAACACCCGCATGCGCGCGCGCATGGTGCCCGAGGCCAGCAGCACGCCCAGCAGCACCAGCGCCGCAAACAGCAGCGCCACCTGCAGTGCGCCGCCCCAGCTGCCGCCGGCCACCCGCACGTAGTAGCCGGCGCCGGCCATCACCAGCAGGTAGCCGCCGATCAGCAGCAGCGAGGCCGAGTAGAAAGCCGCCGTCTGCGAGATCTCGATCTTGCTCAGCCAGCGCGCATGGCGGCGCGAGGCCACGAACAGCAGGGCCACCGCCACGGCATGGGCCAGGCCGCGGGCGTCGGCCACATCGAAGTCGAGCCGGCCGAACATCATCACCTGCGAGTACAGGTAGATGTCGTAGATGAACAAGCCGGCCAGCGCCAGGCACAGCGGCTTGGCCGCCCAGGTGGACTGCTCGGCCTGGTTGCGGAACAGCTGCTCCACCAGCAGCAAGCCGGCCACGGCCCAGGCCAGGCGCAGCGTGGCCACCAGCCGCGAGGCGCGGTCCACGTCTTCGGGCAGCCAGGCCAGCCAGGCGTTCACGGCCAGGCTGCACAGCGCCAGCGCCAGCGCGGTGTGCCAGCCCCAGTGGCGCCGCGGCTGGCGCCCTGGCTCGTGCGGCAGCAGCCACATCATGAAGGCCAGCCAGGCCAGGTGGCGCAGGTCATCCAGCCCCTCGGCCAGGTGCCAGCTCAGGCGCTTGCTGGAATCAAGATCGAACCAGGCCGCCGCGCCCCAGGCGGCACTGGCCACGATGGCCACCAGGTAGCCGCGCGAGGCCGGGCCGGGGTTGGTGCGCAGCAGCCCGGTGCGCCACAGGTACAGCGCGTAGATGCCGTAGGCGGCAAACGCCAGCAGGTAACCAAGGCGCAGCAGGCCGTCGGAGGTGTCGAGCATCGTCAGGGCCGGGTCTGGCAAAGGCGGCAGCGCGCAGCCGGCAGGCCGCGCGCCTGCGCCGGCGCCAGCATGCGCCGCCTGCGCGCGGTCAGCGGGCGCCCTTGCCGGTGACCACCACGCCCACGGTCTCGAACAGGATCACCAGATCGAGCAGCAGGCTGTGGTTCTTCACGTAGTACAGGTCGTACTGCAGCTTTTCCTGCGAGTCTTCGATGGTAGAGCCGTACTGGTAGCGCACCTGGGCCCAGCCGGTCACGCCAGGCTTGAGGCTGTGGCGCACGGCGTAGTACGGAATCTCGTTGGTCAACTGCTCGACGAAGAACGGCCGCTCCGGGCGCGGGCCCACCAGGCTCATGTCGCCCGCCAGCACGTTGAACAGCTGCGGCAGTTCGTCGATGCGGGTGCGGCGGATGAACTGGCCCACGCGGGTGACGCGGTCGTCGTTCTTGCTGGCCCAGCGCGGCTTGCCGTCTTTCTCGGCATCGGTGCGCATGCTGCGGAACTTGGTGACCTTGAACACGCGGTTGTTGGCGCCCACGCGCTCCTGGCGGTAGAAGACCGGGCCCTTGCTTTCCATCACCACGGCAATGGCCGCCAGCAGCATGAGCGGCGCCGACAGCACGATCAGCAGCGTGGAGAAGAAAATATCGAAGGCGCGCTTGACCGCCGACCGATAAAAGCCCTGGTTGAAGCCGTCGCCAAACACCAGCCAGCCGGCATTGACGAAGTCGATGCGGATCTGGCCCAGCATGCGCTCGAAATAGGTGGTCAGGTCGAACACCCGCACGCCCGAGAGCTTGCAATCGAGCAGCTCGCGCAGCGGCATGCTGCCGGCGCGGCGCTCGGTGAGCGCGACGATGATCTCGTCGACGCCCAGGCTGCGCGCCGACTGGATCAGCGATTGCGTGGCCGGCAGGCGCTCGGCCTCGGGCACGGCCGGCTGCTTTTCATTCGGGCCGGGGTAGTAGCCGACGATGGTGGCCAGCGGATCGGCGGCGCGCAGCGTGGCGCCCACCATTTGCGCCGCCGGGCCCGAGCCGAAGACCAGCACGCGCGAGCCGGCGCGTGACTGGGTGGCCCAGTAACCCATCACCACACGGCGCAGGATCAGCGCCGCGATCACCAGCATGGCCGAGGTGCGGATGGCCACCGAATCGCCAAAGCCGACCGGCAGCAGCGCGAAGATCTGGTAGGTCAGCAGCACCGCCAATGCCAGCGCCACCAGGGCACGTGCCGTGGACTCGACGAAGGACCAGTCCTGCACCCGCTGGTACAGGCCTGACAGGCCGTTGATCATGAACAGCCCGGCTGCCAGTGCCAGCACCTGCGGCGCTGCGCTGGGCAAGGCCTTGACCAGGCTGTCGGCCTGGATGAGCACCACCCCGGCCAGCGCCAGCAGCGACAGCAGGAAGTCGAAGGCGATGCGCTGCACCGTCCAGGTGTGGAAATAGTGATTGAAAAGCCTGACCACCGAACACTCCCACTGCACCACGCCTCGCAGCATCGACGGGCGCCGCAACGCCCATGGATCAATGGCCGGGCCTTGCGGCAACCGGCCACTTGCTGCGGGCAGGACGGGGGCGCGAATGCAACCCCTCGATGTCTGCCCGAGGGCACATCACCATGCCACTGTACGCAGGCCCTGTGCGCACCGCGCGGTGCGGCGGAGGGGGCGCGCGATGTATGTCACGGCAGTCGGAGATTCTTACACCTTCGCCTTCGAAGGTTCTTGATACACAGCGTGCGAAAGACGCGACACAGGGGGGCTTGCCCCCCGCAGATGGGGTGTTCAGGCCGGTGTGAGCATCGATTCGCGGGCCGCGGCAGCGGCCGAGGCGCCGGCCGAAGCCACCGCGGCGGCCGCCAGCGACGCCGGCATGGCCTGCGGTGGCGCCGTGCCGGTGTCGGCCGCGGCCTGCACTGGCTGTGGCGCCAGATCGCGGTGGGTGCGGCCGCTGTGCAGTGCATCAACACAGCGCTGCCACGACGCATCGGGCCGCGCCACCATGAAGCCGTGGTACGTGACGCCCTGGCTGACATGGCAGCGCACGGCGCGCGCCTCGACCACGGCGGTGTCGGCGCTGCCCAGGTCGACCGTGAGCGTGCCGCTGGTGCCCTCGGGCAAGGGCGTGGGGCACTCGGCCAGGAAGCCGTGGCGTGACAGCTCGATGACCTGCAGCGGATAGGCGATCGACGTGCCGTACGAAGCCACTTCCAGCTGCGCCGGGCAGCGCAGCGAGAAGCGCTGGTGCTGGCGCATGGCCGCGCCCAGCGTGGCGCCGGCCCGCGGCATCGGCAGCACGCCGGCGTAGTCGTCCAGGTCGTAGATCGAGCGCAGCAGCAGGCGCTTGCGATCGTCCAGCGTCTCGAACACCTGGGTGCGCTGGTTGAAGAAGTAATCCATCATCGCCGGCGTGAGCACCGGGTCGTTGGTGGTGTGGAAGTGCCGCTCGGGCCAACGGATGTTGGCCAGCGGATCCACATACAGGTAACTGTGCAGGTTGCGGTGCGCCGGCCGGTCGCGGTAGAGCAGGCGGGTCTGTTCGGGCGACAGCTGCAGGTCCAGCGTGGCGCCGACGGCCGGTGCGCCGTTGGCGAAGTCGTAGTTGTTCACCTCGCAGGCCTGCAGCCGGGTAAAGGCCAGCAGGCCCTCGTACATCTCGATGCGGTTGGGATTGACCGCGATCACCAGGTGCCGGGTGTCGAAGTAGTCGCGCGCGTACTCGCGCATGAACTTCATCAGCGGAAACAGCACCTGCCCACCCAGCCCGCGGTAACGCGGATCGACCGCCAGCGACGACACCTCGGTGATCTTGCCGCCCTTGGCCCGCACCGCCGTCAGATCGAACACCGACTGCAGCGGAAAGCCGAACACGCCTTCGCGGATGATGCTGATGGTGCCCACCACCTTGCCGTCCCACTTGGCGCACAAGGTGGTGGTGGTGGGCAGGGCGTGGTAGATCGTGACGCGCAGGCCCGAGGGGTCGGGCTTCATGAAGCCGGCGCTCACATACGAGTCGTGCAGGATGCGGAAGCAGTCTTCCAGCTCTTCCTGCGTCTCGGCGATCTTGAGTTCGAGCCGCGGGTCGGGCGTCGGGTCGCACTTCACCATCGCGCGATAGAACTCGAAGCGCCATGACTGGGGCAGCAGCGACAAGCCATCGCGCAGGGCATCGTGCGCTGACTTGCGCATCCGGGAGATCAGGGTCCGCTTCATGGTAATGCTCGGTGGCCTCGGTATCGGCTGGCCGGTGATCACCTCTGATCAGCCTGTGCTCGCCTGTCGGTAACTACGGCAGCGCAGCGCGCGGATTCAGAGCGGCAAATGTCACTTCAGTAACCGGCTGTAATGCCGACAGTCGCTGGCCGGCCCGCGGCGGCCCAGCCTCGGCCCAGCGCCGGCAGCGGGCATTTGCGGCAAATGCCGCAGGCGCGCAGCCTCACGCCATGCGGCGCGGCAGCAGGCGCGGCGAGGTAGCGGCAGGCCCGCTGTGTTGCAGGCGGGCCAGCAGCGCGGGCAGTGACACGGTCTGGGTCAGCAGTTCGCCCAGGTGGCGGGCGCTGCGGCGCACCACCCGGTCGAACGGCGTCCACTCGAAGCCGTCCATCTCGTCGCGCTGCCGGCCCCAGCTGTCGGTGTAGCGGCTGCTACAGTGGCACAGCGTCGCATCGAAGGCCTGCACCCGCACCGCGTACAGGTGCAGATCCTTGCTGCGCTGGTAGGCCTGGCGGCCGAGGTCGAGCAAGTCCACGCCGCTCAGGACGAGGCCGCATTCCTCGCGGGTTTCGCGCAGCGCGGCGGCTTGCGGCGCCTCATCGGCCTCGGCGCCGCCTTTGGGAATGTCCCAGTGCCAGGCCCCGGTGACATGGCACATCAGCAACTCGGCGCGGTCATTCAGCACCAGGATGCCGCAGGACAGCTGCTTCATCGCCCCGCCCGGTTCATGCCGCGCCCGCCACCGCCGCGGGCCGCGGCACCAGGCTGCCGTACAGCAGCGTGCCCAGGGCCGCCAGGGCCAGGCAGACCCAGATCACCGGCGTGTAGCCGTGCCAGGCGTCGAAGGCCGCGCCCGCCAGCCAGGGCCCGGCCAGGTTGCCCAGCGCCGCACCGCTGTACAGCGTGCCCAGGATGGCCGACACCGCGCGCGGGCCGAACAAGTCCATCACCAGCGCCGGCATCAGCGACACCATGCCGCCGTAGCTGAGGCCCAGCCACAGCGCGAACACCGCCATGGCCCAGTAGCCCGAAGCGCCCCACCACACCAGGTACGACAGGCCCAGCGAGGCCTGGGCCAGCGCCAGCGTCAACGGCCGGCCCAGGCGGTCGGCCGCGGCGCCGATGACAAAGCGGCCAACCAGGCTGCCGATGCCGATCAGCCCCACCAGGCCCACGGCCCGGGCATCGGGCACGCCCAGGTCGCGCGCCGCGGCCGACACATGGGCAAACGGCACAAACATCACCGGCCCGGCCACCAGCGTGGCCAGGTACAGGCGCCGAAACGCCGCACTGCGCACGGCCTGCCCCAGCGTGTGGCCGGCCACAGCCGCACCACCCTGGGCGGTGGCGGCCGGGGCGCGGCGCAGCAGCAGCGTGGCGCCCAGGCCCAGCACCAGCACCCCCACGGCCAGCGCCTGCAGCGCGCCGCGCCACTGCCATGCGGCAATGGCCGCGGCGGCCAGCAAGGGCACCGCCACCGTGCCGGCACCGATGCCGGCGCTGGCCATGCCCGCGGCCAGGCCGCGCCGCCGGGTGAACCAGGGCTGCACGCAGGCGATCGACGGTGTGTAGACCAGCGCGATGCCCAGGCCCACGCCGCCGCCATAGGCCAGGTACACGGTCCGGATGTCGGGCGCCAGGCTGGCGCCCAGCAGGCCGGCGGCGATGCACAGCATGCCGGCGCTGCACACCCGGCGCGGGCCGAAGCGGTCGGCCAGCAGGCCCCCGCCAGCGCCGCCGACGAAGTAGATCAGCCCGCACAAGCCGAACACCAGCGCCACCTGCGCACGTGGCGCGCCAAAAGCCAGCGCGAAGGGCTCGAAGAAGGCGGCAAACGAGTACGACACGCCAAAAATCACGCCCAGCGCAACGAAGCAGGCCCACACCACCACCCAGGCGTAGGCCGGCTCGATTTCGATAACGGGAGATGCGGCGGGGGGTGCGGCGGGGGATGCGGCAGACATCGGTCGGCCCAGTGTAGGAGCCGCCCGCGCCCGGCGACGTCACCTAGGCAACGCAATATGGTGCACCAAAGCCCTCGGTACAAACACCGAGCATGCACTATATTGCTTGACTTCACCCCAGCCGGCCGTTAACTTGCCGCCCAGGCTGCGCGGGGCGCGCAGGCCCTGCAACAGACGGCCACCGGCGCCCGCGCCACCGGCCGGCCGCAGGCCCGCCGCCCGCGACGACCCTGCAACCACGGCCCGCGCAGCGGGCGCGCCCGGAGACCACCAAGATGCCTTTTCCGTTCTCGAAGCTGGCCCTGGCCACCGCCGCCGCAGCACTCAGCCTGGGCGCGGCGGCGCAGACGCCACCGCCGCTCAAGGTGGGCTTCATGCTGCCCTACACCGGCACCTTTGCGGCGCTGGGCGATGCCATCGAGAAGGGCTTCAAGCTGCATGTCGACGAGCAGGGCGGCAAGCTGGGCGGCCGCGCGATCCAGTTCTTCAAGGTGGACGACGAAAGCGAGCCGAGCAAGGCCACCGACAACGTCAACAAGCTGATCAAGCGCGATCAGGTCGACGTGATCGTCGGCACGGTGCACTCCGGCGTGGCACTGGCCATGGCCCGCGCGGCCAAGGAGAGCAACACGCTGCTGATCGTGCCCAATGCCGGGGCCGACGCCATCACCGGCCCGCTGTGCGCGCCCAACATCTTCCGCTCGAGCTTCAGCAACTGGCAGCCGGGCTATGCCACCGGCGTGATCGCCGCCCAGAAGGGCCACAAGCGCGCGATGACCATCACCTGGAACTACGCCGCCGGCACCGAGACGGTGAAGGGCTTCACCGAGGCCTTTGAAAAAGGCGGCGGCAAGGTCATCAAGGATTTGTCGCTGCCCTTCCCCAATGTCGAGTTCCAGGCGCTGCTCACCGAGATCGCGGCGCAAAAGCCCGATGTGGTGTTTGCGTTCTTCGCCGGCGGTGGCGCGGTGAAGTTCGTCAAGGACTACGACGCCGCCGGCCTGCGCAAGAGCGTGCCGCTGGTGGCCTCGGGCTTCCTGACCGAAGGCACGGTGCCCGCCATCGGCGCGGCCGGCCAGGGCCTGGTCACCGCCATGCACTACGCCGACTCGATGGAGACGCCGCGCAACACGGCCTTCCGCAACAAGTACGCCGTGACCTACAAGAGCAACCCCGACGTGTATGCCGTGCAGGGCTACGACGCGGCGCAGCTGCTGGCCGCCGGCCTGGCCGCGGTGAAGGGCGACTTTGCCAAGCGCAGCGAACTGCAGGCGGCCATGAACAAGGCCACCATCGACAGCCCGCGCGGCAAGTTCACGCTGAGCCCGCAGCGCAACCCGACGCAGGATTTCTACGTGCGCGAGGTCAAGGGCGACTACAACGTGATGAGCGGCGTGGCGGTCAAGGCGCTGGCCGATCCCGGCCGCGGCTGCAGGATTTAACTCTCCCCCCCCGAAGCGCCTTCGGCGCCTCCCCCAGGGGGCGCCGCCAGCGGACCGGCGCAGCCGGTTCCGCGGCGGCCGCTTGCTTCGACCGCTGACCCTTCCCCCACCGAGCAACCGTGGACCTCGCCACCTTCGCCGTCCAGTGTCTGAACGCCGTGCAGTACGGCCTGCTGCTGTTTCTCGTCGCCTCGGGGCTGACGCTGATCTTCGGCATCATGGGCGTGATCAACCTGGCGCACGGCAGCTTCTACATGCTGGGCGCCTACCTGGCCTTCGGGCTGGCGCCGCTGTTCGGCCAGAACTTCGTGCTGATGCTGGTGTGCGGCACGCTGCTGGCGGCGCTGTTCGGCTACCTGCTCGAATGGGCCTTCTTCAGCTACCTGTACCAGCGTGATCACCTGCAGCAGGTGCTGATGACCTGGGCGCTGATCCTGGTGTTCGAGGAGCTGCGCTCGATGCTGGTGGGCAACGACGTGCATGGCGTCAAGGCGCCCGACTGGCTGGCCGGCACGGTGGCCCTGGGCGAGCTGATGACCTACCCGGTCTACCGCCTGTTTGCCTCGCTGGCCTGCCTGGCCATCGGCGCGGCGCTGTGGTTCACGGTCAACCGCACCCGCCTGGGCATGATGATCCGCGCCGGCGCCAGCAACCGCGACATGGTGCGCGGCCTGGGCATTCCGATCACCTGGCTGTACCGCGTGGTGTTTGCCGGTGGCGTGGCCCTGGCGGCGCTGGCCGGCATGATCGCCGCGCCGATGAGCAGCGTGTACCCCGGCATGGGCGGCCATGTGCTGATCGTGAGCTTCGTGGTGGTGGTGATCGGCGGCATCGGCTCGATCCCTGGCGCCCTGGTCGCGGCCCTGCTGGTGGGCCTGGTCGACACCTTCGGCAAGGTGTTCTTTGCCGAGCTGAGCGGCATCGGCGTGTACCTGCTGATGGCGGTGATTCTGGTGTGGCGGCCCGAAGGCCTGATGCGCAAGGGCTGGTGAGATGGTTGCCACACTGAACCGCTGGCTGCCGCTGCTGGCCGCCTTGGCCCTGGCCGCCCTGCCCGCCGTGCTGAGCCCCTACCTGCAGGACCTGGTGCTGCGCGTGATGGTGCTGGCCGTGTTTGCCCTGAGCCTGGAGCTGCTGGTCGGCACCACCGGCCTGGTGAGCCTGGGCCACGCCGCGTTCTACGGCATCGGCGCCTATGCCACGGTGAAGCTCTCGCCCGAGTTCGAGGCCGGCAACCTGCTGCTGCTGCTGCCCGCGGCCATGGCCGCGGCCGGCGTGTATGCCGCGGCGGTGGGCGCCCTGAGCCTGCGCACCAAGGGCGTGTACTTCATCATGGTGACCCTGGCCTTTGCGCAGATGGCCTACTTCGTGGTGCACGACACCAAGGCCGGTGGCGGCACCGACGGCATCTACCTGAACCTGCGGCCGGTGCTGGCGCTCGGCGGCCAGACCCTGATCAACCTCGACGACAAGCGCAGCATGTACGGGCTGGCGCTGGGCGCGCTGGTGGCCACCTATGCGCTGCTGGCGCTGCTGCGGCGCTCGCGCTTCGGCCATGCGCTGGCCGGCATCCGCGTCAATGAGCAGCGCATGCGCGCGGCCGGCTTCTCGACCACGCTGTACAAGTGGGCCGCGTTCGTGCTGGCCGGCATGCTGGCCGGTCTGGCGGGTTTTCTGGTGGCGGCCAAGGACGGCTTCGTCAACCCCGAGATGCTCAGCTGGCACGAGAGCGGCGCGGTGCTGCTGGTCATCATCCTGGGCGGCCTGGGCCATCTGCGCGGCGCGGTCATCGGCGCCATCGGTTTCGTGCTGCTGAAGGAAGCGCTGTCCACCCCGGCCCTGGTGGGCCATGTGCTGGCCGAGCGCTGGCAGCTCACGCTGGGCCTGGCGGTGATGGCCTGCGTGGCCTTGATGCCCAAGGGCCTGATCGGCCTGGCCAGGCGCAAGGAGTCCGGATCGTGAGCGAGGTCTTGCTGCAATGCCAGGGCCTGACCCGGCGCTTCGGCGGCCTGGCCGCGGTCAACGACGTGTCGCTGGATTTCCGCATCGGCGAGGTGCATGCGGTGATCGGCACCAACGGCGCCGGCAAGAGCACGCTGATCAACATGCTGTCAGGCGAGATGCCGGCCAGCGCCGGGCGCATCGCGCTGCAGGGCCAGGACATCACCGCCATGCCGCAACCCCGGCGCGCACGTGCCGGCATCGGCCGCAGCTACCAGCGCACCACCATCTTTCCGGAGTTCACGGTGTTCGAGAACGCGCGCCTGTGCGCCCAGGCCGCGCGTGCCCGGCCCTGGGCGCTGTGGCAGTCGGCCGCGGCCTGCGCCGCCAGCGGCGCCATCGCCCACGAGGCGCTCGAGGCCGCCGGCCTGGCCGATGCCGCCCGGCGCCCGGCCGGCACGCTGAGCCACGGCGCCAAGCGCCAGCTCGAGATCGCCATGTGCCTGGCCACCCGCCCGCGCGTGCTGCTGCTGGATGAGCCGCTGGCCGGCATGGGCGCCGAAGAGACCGACCGCATGCTGGCCCTGCTGCAGCGCCTGAAGCCCGGCCATGCCATCGCGCTGGTGGAGCACGACATGGACGCGGTGTTCCGCATTGCCGAGCGCATCACGGTGATGGTCAACGGCCAGGTGATCGCCAGCGGCACGCCCGAGGCCATCCGCACCGACCGCCAGGTGCAGATCGCCTACCTGGGGGACGCGCATTGAGCACCGCTGACGCCAGGGCCCCGCTGCTGCAGGTCGAAGGCCTGAACACCTACCTGGGCGACAGCCACATCCTGCGCGGCGTGGACGTGTCGCTGCCGGCCGGCACCGCGCTGGGCCTGATGGGTCGCAACGGCATGGGCAAGACCACGCTGATCCGCAGCCTGATGGGCTATGTGAAGCCGCGCGGCGGCAGCGTGCGCTGGCTGGGCCAGGACTGCACCGGCCAGGCGCCCGAGCGCATGGCGCGGCGCGGCATCGGCTATGTGCCCGAGGGTCGCGGCATATTTCCCAACCTGAGCGTGCGCGAGAACCTGCTGATGAGCGCCCGCGCCAGCGTCACCGGCCAGCGCGACTGGACGTATGAACGCGTGCTCGAGACCTTTCCGCGCCTGGCCGAGCGGCTGGACCACGGAGGCCAGCAGCTCAGCGGCGGCGAGCAGCAGATGCTGTCGATCGGCCGCGCGCTGATGACCAACCCGCTGCTGATGATCCTGGACGAGGCCACCGAGGGCCTGGCGCCGCTGGTGGTGGCCGAGATCTGGCGCGTCATCGCGCTGATCCGCGACAGCGGCATCAGCACCCTGATCGTCGACCGCAACGCCCGCATGGTGCTGGCCCACACCGACCAGGCGCTGGTGATGGAGAAGGGCCGCATCGTGCTGGCCGGCGCCTCGGCCACGCTGGCCGAAGACCCCGAGGCCCTGCACCGGCTGCTGGGGGTCTAGCCGGCCGATGCCCGGGCGGCCTCAGCCGCGGGCCTGGCCTGCTGCCGCGGCCTGCCAGGCCACCAGTGCGGCCAGCGCGGCCGAGGCCAGGCGCGAGGCGGCGCTGTCGGCTCGGCTGGTCAGCGCGATCGGCACGCGGGCGCCCAGCACCACGCCGCAGCTGGCGGCGCCGGCCAGGTAGTCGAGCTGCTTGGCCAGCATGTTGCCGCTCTCCAGATCGGGCACCACCAGGATGTCCACGGCGCCGGCCACCGGCGAGCGGATGCCCTTGATGCGCGCGGCCTCGGCCGAGATGGCGTTGTCGAAGGCCAGCGGGCCGTCGAGCAGCGCACCGGTGATCTGGCCGCGGTCGGCCATCTTGCACAGCGCGGCAGCGTCCAGCGTGGACTGCAGGCGCGGCGTCACCACCTCCACCGCCGAGAGCAGGGCCACCTTGGGGCAGGCCACACCCAGCGCATGCGCCAGGCCGATGGCATTGCGCACGATGTCGGCCTTTTCTTCCAGCGTGGGCGCGATGTTGATCGCCGCGTCGGTGACCAGCAGCGGCCGGTCGTAGGCCGGCACCTCGAAGCGGAACACATGGCTCAGGCGCCGGCCGGTGCGCAGCCGCGGTTCGGCGATCACCGCGTGCATCAGCTCGTCGGTGTGCAGGCTGCCCTTCATCAGCATGGCCAGCTCGCCGCGCGCGGCCAGCTCGGCGGCGCGGGCGGCGGCGGCATGGCTGTGCGGCTGGTCGTCGATGGCCACGCCCTCGAGCGACAGGCCCAGTGACGCGGCCAGCGCCTGCAGCCGCGCCGCCGGGCCCAGCAGGCGCGGCACGATCAGGCCATGCGCCGCGGCCTCGAGCGCGCCGCGCAGCGAGGTTTCGTCGCACGGATGCACCACCCCGCAGGGCACGGCGGCGCCGCGCTGCGGGCTGGTGGCCAGCTGCTGCACCCAGGCCGCCAGCCGCGCCTCGGGGTCAAACAGGTGCAGCGTGGGCATGGCCACGCGCGGGCGCACCACCTTGGCCGCCGGCGCCTTGACCAGGGCCTGGCCCGTGACCACCGGCTCGCCATGCTGGTTCAGCACCTCGCAGGCCAGCGTGACATTTCGCGTGGCCGGGTCCTTGGTCAGCACGGTGGCGCTCACGGTGAGCGTGTCACCCACGCGCACCGGGCGGTGAAAGTGCAGGTCCTGCGACAGGTAGATCGTGCCCGGGCCGGGGAACTCGGTGCCCAGCAGGCTGGAGATCAGCGCGCCGGCCCACATGCCGTGGGCGATGACGCCGTGAAAGCGCGTGCCCTCGGCGTATTCGGCATCCACATGCGCCGGGTTCACATCGCCCGACACCAGCGCAAAGGCCTGGATGTCGGCCATGGTCAGCGTGCGCACGGCCTGCGCACGCTGGTCGATCTGCAGTTCGTCGAAGGTGAGGTTTTCAATCAGCTCGTCGGGGGCGCCCATGGCGTGCTCCAGGTTTCAAGCATCAAAGATCGCGTCAGGCGCGGCCAACCCGCCCGGCGGGTGGATCCGCGTGCCCGCCGGGGTCGGGTGCCCCATGCCTACCGAACAGCGTGGACGCCGGCGTCCACAAACAAGGTCTGGCCGGTCATGCCGGTGGCACCAGGGCCCACCAGAAAGGCCACGCAGTCGCCGATCTCGTCCAGCGTGACCAGGCGGCGCAGCGGCGCCTGCGCGCGCGCGCTGGCCATCAGGCTGTCGAACTCGGGCAGGCCCGAGGCCGCGCGCGTGGGCACCGGCCCGGGCGAGACGGCATGCACGCGGATGCCGGCCGGGCCCAGCTCCAGCGCCAGGTAGCGCACCATCGATTCGAGCGCGGCCTTCACCGGGCCCATCAGGCCGTAGTGCGGCACGGCCTCCTCGGCGCCCAGGTAGCTCATGGTCACCAGCGTGCCGCCCTCGCGCATGTGCGGCTCGGCCAGCCGGGCCAGCGCCGCAAACGAGTGGCAGGAGATCTGCATCGCCCGCGCAAAGCCATCGGCGCTGCTGTCGGCCACGCGGCCGTGCAGATCGTCGTGGGGCGCCCAGGCGATCGAATGCACCACGAAATCCAGCCCGCCCAGCTGCCGTGCGGCGCTGTCCACCATGGCCTGCATGGCCGTGGCGTCGCTCACATCGCAGGTAAACAGCGGCGCGCCCAGCTGCTCGGCCAGCGGCGCGGTGTAGGTCACGGCCTTGGCGTTCAGGCAGCTCAGCGCCAGCTCGGCGCCCAGGCCATGGGCGCGGCGCGCACAGCCCCAGGCAATGCTGTGCTCGTTGGCCACGCCAACGATCAGGCCGCGGCGGCCGGCCAGGGGGCGGAATGCAGTGTTCATGACAGGCAGGTTTCCCGGTTCGGACTGCACGATGGCCCCCCGGCGTGACGCGACGGTGACCCGGAGCCCGGTTCGTCCACTATTTTGATGCAGTGCAACATTCATGCCGGTGCAACGCACCGCAAGGGGCAGGCCGCCCGCCTGATCGCCCCCGTGTCAGCCAGCTCGAGGGCCTTGGCCTGGGCGGTGCCCGGCCACGGTGCAGCACGCTCATCCGGCATGTAAGAAGCCGGTGAAGTGTGATGGGGGTTACAGGGCGTCCGGACGGGCACCTGACACCGGTCAAGAGAATGAGGCCGCCACGTCATTACGGTAGCGATTGACAGGCGGCGCTTGCCATGGGTGGCAAGGCCGGCACTGCGCCAACCATCCAGGGAGTACCGCGCCATGCGCATCGACATGATCCAGCAGACCCTCGTTGAACTGAACGGCGCCACCGCCGACATCGAGGCCTCGGCGCTGATCTCCACCGACGGGCTGATGATGGCCTCGGCACTGCCGCAGGGCATGGACGAAGACCGTGTGGGCGCCATGTCGGCGGCCCTGCTGTCGCTGGGCGAGCGTGCGGCGCGCGAGCTGGCGCGTGGCGCGCTGCAGCGGGTGCTGATCCAGGGCGAGCGCGGCTACGTGATCATGAGCGCCTCGGGCACCGAGGCGGTGCTCACCGTGCTGGCCAAGCCGAACGCCAAGCTGGGCCTGATCTTCCTGGACATGCGGCGCGCCGCCGAGTCGCTGGCCCGTCTGGTGTGACATGGCCCTGCCCGACATGCTGCCGCCCGCGCAGCCCGCCCAACAGCACAGCCTGCTGCACCACGACGGCACCCGGCGCACGGTGTTCTGCACCGACGCCGAGGTGGCGTTTCCGGATGGCCACCTGATCGTCTCGCGGGTTGATACGGCCGGCCTCATCACCCATGCCAACGATGCCTTCGTCGAGATGAGCGGCTACCTGCGCGAGCAGCTGCTGGGCGCGCCGCACCACATCCTGCGCCACCCCGACATGCCGCGCGCCGCCTTTGCCGACCTGTGGGCCACCGTGGGCGCCGGCCGCAAATGGCACGGCTATGTGAAGAACCTGCGTGGCGACGGCGCCTGCTACTGGGTGTATGCCACCGTGGTGCCCAATGTGCGCCAGGGCGTGGTGGCCGGCTACACCTCGGTGCGGCGCAAGCCCTCGCGCGCCAAGGTGGCCGAGTACACCGCGCTGTACGCGCAGATGCGCGCCGCCGAGCCGGGAGCCGCGGCATGACGCTGAACCTGCTGATCGCCCCCGACTTCGCGCCCGAGCGCTTTGGCGGCTGGCACATGCTGAACGCGCTGCTGCAGCAGCGCTCGGGCCTGCGCCTGCACCTGCTGATGCCGGCCTCGGCCCACGAGCAGGCCGAGCTGCTGGCTGCCGGCCAGGTCGACCTGGTCTACGCCAACCCCTTCGACGCCGCCGAGCTGATCCGCCAGCGCGGCTTCAGCGCCTTTGCGCGGCCGGTGGGCAAGGCCGACGAGATGCTCATCGCCGCCCAGGCCGGCTCGGCCCTGCGGCGCGTGGAAGACCTGCGCCCCGGCTGCCGCGTGGCCATGGCCGACCACCGCGACGTCAAGCTGATCGGCCTGCGCCTGCTCGAGGCCGCCGACCTGCACGAACCCGATCTGCAATGGCAGCTGTGCGACAGCCACCAGGCCGCGGCACGCCGCCTGATCAAGGGCGAGGCCGACGTGGCGTTTTTCCTGGCCGAGACCTTTCATGCGCTGTCGCGGCTCACCCGCAGCCAGCTGCAGGTGGTGATCGAAAGCGCGCTGCACGACATCACCCACGTGATGCTGGCCCACGCCCGGGTGGCCGAACAGGTGCCAACGCTGTGCGCCACGCTCACCGGTGTGGACAGCAGCCACAGCAGCGACCGCGAGGTGCTCGAGGCGCTGGGCATGCCCGGCGGCTTTGAAGCCATGCAGGCCGAAGACGCCGAGTTCATGGTCGACCTGATGGACACGCTGCTCGACTGAGCTGCCCGACCCCACCCGCCGTGACCCCGATGTACCCCAGCGCCGACGACACGGCCGTGCGCCTGGCCTTTCGCAGCCTGTCGCGGCTGGTGCTGCGGCGCCCGCGCGACGCCGCGGCCCATGCCGCACGGCTGCGCGTGGCGCTGCAGATGCCCGGCGCCGAGCCGGCCCAGGGCGCGCTGGCCGACTGGCTGGTGGCCTGCCCCGACGCCCCGCTGGCCCAGCGCCGCGAAACCCTGGCCGCACTGCGCGCACGGCTGGGCAGCGCCCTGGCCCAGGCCTTTGCAGTGCATGTGGAGGGCCGGCGCCTGCCGCCCGCCAACCCGCTGGCCACGCGCTGGAGCGTGCTGGCCGCCGCCTCGCTGGATGTGCCGCCGCGCGCCCTGCGCGGCAACTCCGACGACTCGCGCCTGCTCGCCGCCGCCGCGCTGCGCGCCTGGCGCCAGGGTGACATGGCCGCGCAGCAGGCCTTTCTGGACCATTGCCGGGTGTGCCACGACACCCTGGCGTTTTTGCTGGCGCGGCGCGAGATCCTGCGCAACGGCCTGCCGCTGCCCGCCGCCTGGCAGGCCACGCAGCACGCCATGCAGCCGCGCCAGGCCCACCCCCACAGGCCCGCCGCATGACCCCCTTGCCGCGCCACCGCGTGCTGATTGCCGGCATGACCCCGCAGACCGCCAGTGCGGTGGAGCTGATCGTGCGCGCGGTGTTCGGCGCGGTGAACATCGTGCGCCACGACCGCACGCCCGGCCTGGGCGCCGCCAGCGTGGCGCTGCACGCCCGGCACGACGACCTGTGCGTGGTCGACCTGCTGGGCTTCGGCTGGGCGCGATGGTCGCCCCAGCACGAGCAGGCGCTGCGGCTCGATCTGCTGGGCTCGCGCCCGGCCGTGCTGCTGCTGCCCCCCGGCGGCGGCGGCTGGCCGCCGCACCTGGGCGACCATGCCACCGAACACTCGGACGGCCTGCCGGCCGGCGCGGCGGCCAGCGCGGCTGGCAGCGCGGCGGGCAGCGCGGGTGTCACGCCGCGCACCGGCCCGCTGCGCGTGATGCTGGCCCACCCGGCCTCGATGGCGGCCATGCGCGCGGCGCTGCAGCGGGTGCGCGATGCCGGGCTGGCCAGCGGCGAAACGCGCGCCCGCGGCGATGCCACCGGCCGCGGCAGCGAGCCGCCGCCCCGCCGGCCCAGCCTGGCCGAGCGTGTGCGCGCCATGGTGCTGCCGGCCACGCCGGCCACCGGCCCGCAGGCGCCCGCGCGCGGCGCGCCCGCCAGCAGCGCAGCCGGGGCCGCCGCCGTGTCGGCAGCGCCACGCGCCGAGCGCCTGGCCGCCACCTCGGCCGCGCAGTGGCTCGACACCCAGCCGCCCGGCCCGGCCACCGAGCCGCCGCCGCTGCCCGTGGCCCGCCCCGCCCCCACGGCCGCCGTGCCGGCCGCCGCGGCAGCCGCATCCGCTGCATCCGCTGCATCCGCTGCATCCGCTGCATCCGCTGCAGCCACCACCAGCGCCAGCGTCACGGCGACCGCCGCAGCCGCCACCGCACCGCCAAGCGCCACCGCACCGCCAGACGCCCCCGCGCCGATGCAGCCCTTCCGGCTGGCCGCCGACACCCGTGCGGCGGTGGATGCGGCCTGCCCGGCGGTGGCGGCCAATCCGTTTCTGTCGCTGGTGCTGGGCGTGGCCATGCACGACGCGCCGCACGCCTTCCACATCGGCCGCCAGACCGGCGCCATCTTCGATCCGCGGCACAACTGGGTGGCCTCCAACATCGCCACCGCGCTGCGCAAGCGCCTCACCCAGCACCGGCTGATGCTCGAGATTGCCGCGGTGCAGGCCCTGGATGACGCCCAGGCCGAGACCGCCGCTCGTGCACTGTACGGCCGCCGCAGCGACGGCCGCCGCGCGCTCGATGCCTTTGTCTGGGCCCTGGTCTACAACACCTTCGACGAGGATCTGCCGGCGGTGGACGGCGCCCTGGCCTTCCGCCTGCACCAGCTGCCCAACTTCACCCGGCTGCCCGAGGTGCCCGACACCTTCGTGCAGATGGCGCTGCTGAGCCTGCAGGGGCCGCAGAGCGTGGCCGCGCTGCGCCGCGCCTATCCCGCCGTGGACCCCGGCCGGGTGGGCCTGTTCGCCCTGTGCGCGCTGCTGTCGGGCCTGGCCACGGCGCTGCCGGCGCGGCTGGCCGGCAGCGCCGCCTTGCCGGCGCCCGCGGCGGCCCGTGCCGCGGCACCGCGGCGCAGTTTCATCCGGTCGCTGCTGGCCAAGCTGTTCTGAGAGCCCCGCCAAACCCCATGTCCCAGATCCACAAGATCGTGTTCGTCGGCCCGGTGGGCGCCGGCAAGACCCAGGCCATCCGCACGCTGTCCGACATCGAGGTGGTGTCCACCGAGGCCCGCGCTTCTGACGAAGTGCAGCAGCTCAAACCGCAAACCACGGTGGCCATGGACTACGGCGTGCTCCACCTCGACAACGGCGACCGCGTGCGCCTGTACGGCACGCCCGGGCAGGAGCGCTTCGATTTCATGTGGGACATCCTCACCGAGCATGCGCTGGGCCTGGTGATGCTGGTGCGCGCCACCGCGCCCGACCCGCTCAACGACCTGCGGCTGTGCGTCAGCGCGTTCCGCCGCGTCATCGACGACACCGCGCTGGTGGTCGGCCTGACCCACAGCGACAGCCTGGCCGAGCGCGGGCTGCGCCCCGCGGTGATGGCCGAGCTGGCCCGCCTGGGCGTGCCGGCGCTGGTGATGAACGCCGACGCCCGCGAGCGCAGCGACATGGTGATGCTGGTCAAGACCCTGATCTACAGCCTCGACCCGCTGTACGCACCCGAATGAGCACCGGTGTGCTGCCCGAGGGTGGCGGCGAGGGCCCGCCGCGCCTGGCGCTCACCGCCGCCGGTGCGCTGCATGCCTTTGCCCGCGCCGAACCCGATGCCGAGCGCCTGGCGCTGCAGGCCGTGCTGGCCGGGCCCGAGCTGCTGTCGCCGGCCGCCTGGCTGGCGCGCGATGCCGGCCACGCCCGGCTGCTGCCACGCGCCGCCGATGCCGGCTGGCTGACGGTGATCCACCGCGCGCTGCGGGCGCCCGATGTGCGGCTGGACGACTTTGTGCCCCAGGTCATTGCTGGGCTGTCGGGCGAGCGCTGCGCGGCGCTGGCCTCGGACGGCGGCTTCTGCGTGGGCCACACCGGCTACAACGCCAGCGAGGCCGAGGCGCTGTGCGTGGCCGCGGCCGACTTCACCGAGTTCGCGGCGCGCCAGCGCGCACGCGGCTGGCATGGCGCCAGCGACCGGGTGTGCTTTCACCGCGACGTGAACCTGCTGATTCCCTCGGTGAGCTTCGTGCCGTTCTGGATCGACGGCATCGACCACTGCCTGGTGCTGGGCGGCGAGCCGCTGCTCAACCAGCCGGCCTTCGTGGAGCTGCTGTGGGGCCTGCAGGCCGCCGCCACGCGCTTTGCGCGTCAGCTGCCGGCCGGCTGGCACGGCCCGGGCGAAGCCAGTGGCGCGCCACCCGGTGGCACGCCGCCCGGTAGCACGCCGCCCGGTGGTGGCCGTGGCGGTGGCGGGGCCGGCCTCAAGCCGCCGGGCTGAGCAGCGCCGCCTGCGCCTGGGCCAGGCTCATGCTGCGCACGCCGCGCGCCCGCATCTCGGCCATGAACTCGGCCGCCTGCGCCTCGAAGCCGGGCACCGGGCTCATGCCGTCGCTCAGCAGCACCAGGCGCTCGGGCCGGTGCGCGGGCAGGTGCGCCACCAGGTGCTCCACCGTGGCGCGCACGCAGTGGCTCGAAGCCTGGCCGGCGATGAACAGCTGGGCCGCGCGGTCCAGCCGCGCCAGCAGCGCATGGTTCAGGCCGGTGGCGGGGTCGTGCTCGTCGGGCACCTCGGCCTGCAGCGCGCTGTAGTGCTCGGTCCAGGGGTTGTCGCCCTTGTGCAGCACCTGCACCGGCCGGCCCTGGCGCTCCTCCCAGGCGCTGCAGGCGGCCAGCACCTCGGCATGCAGGCACTGGCCCCAGCTGCCCATCTGGCAGTGCACCGGCCACACCATCAGCGTGTAGCGGCTGCGCGCCTCCAGCGCCTCCAGGTAGGCCAGCGCGCGCGGTGCATGGGTCTCGTCGGCCGGGTGGTAGCGGCCGGCCATCACGTCGTCGGCGGTGATCTGGGTGAAGGGCGCCACCGGGCCGCCCTCGTCGGTGCGCCAGAACGGCGGGTGGGCGATGTCCACGCGGTGGTGGCTGTCGAGCGTGGCGGTGATCGCGTCCAGCGCCGCGCCACTGCCGGCGATGAAGCGCGCCAGGCGCTGCAGGTCGGCATGCGCGCCGGGCACCGGCAGCGCCGGCGCCAGCCGCCGGCCGCTCACCGGATCGGTGGGGCACCACTCGGGCGGCAGGTCGCAGAAGTCGTTTTGCGCGTCGATGATCAGCAGGTGGTGGCGGTGCGGCATGGCGGCCTCGGCTGGGTGGTGTGCAGCGGGCGGCATACTGGCCCGCCCCGCATTCGATCCCCGTTTGGAGACCGCCCCGATGATCCTCGAACTTGCCGACATCCGCATCCAGCCTGGCCAGCAGGCCGCCTTTGACGAAGCCATCCAGCGCGGCCTTGCCACCGTGATCAGCCAGGCCCAGGGCTTTCGCGGCTGGAAGGTGAACAAGGGCATCGAATCGCCCGAGCGCTACGTGCTGCAGATCCTGTGGGAGACGCTGGAAGACCACACCGTGCACTTCCGCGGCGGCCCGTTGTTCCCGCAATGGCGCGCCATCGTCGGCCCGTTCTTCGCGGCACCGCCGGTGGTGGAGCATTTCGAGCTGCTTGGCCAGGGCCAGTGAATGGACCCCCACGTCGCTGCGCTCCTGCCCCCCGAGGGGGCGCTCAGCCCCTTGGGGCGGCCCGGCGGGGCTGAGGCGAACCCCCACGTCGCTGCGCTCCTGCCCCCCGAGGGGGCGCTCAGCGCCGCCGTCAGGCACGCCGAAGCGCTGTTTGACAGCGGTGCGTTTTTTGACACCCTGGCGCGCCGCGTGGCCTGCCGCACCGAGAGCCAGAACCCCGAGCGCGCCGCCGAGCTGCACGCCTACCTGGCCGACGAGCTGCAGCCGGCCTTCGAGGCCCAGGGCTTCGCCGTGGCCCTGCATGCCAACCCCGAGCCCGGCGCGCCGCCGCTGCTGAGCGCCGAGCGCCTTGAAGACCCGGCCCTGCCCACCGTGCTGTTCTACGGCCATGGCGACGTGGTGCGCGGCCACGAGGGCCAGTGGGCCGAGGGGCGCGACCCATGGACGCTGACGGCCGACGCGTCGGCCAGCGGCGCGCGCTGGTACGGCCGCGGCGCCGCCGACAACAAGGCCCAGCACAGCATCAACCTGGCCGCGCTCGATGCCGTGCGCCAGGCCCGCGGCGGCCGCCTGGGCTTCAACGCCAAGTGGCTGGTGGAGATGGGCGAAGAAACCGGCTCGCCCGGCCTGGCCGCCTTCTGCCGCGCCGAGCGCGCGCGCCTGGCCTCCGATGTGCTGATCGCCAGCGACGGCCCGCGCCTGCGCGCCGACCGGCCCACGGTGTTTCTGGGCTCGCGCGGCGTGGCCAATGTCGATCTCACGCTCACGCTGCGCGAGGGTGGCCACCACAGCGGCAACTGGGGCGGCCTGCTGCGCAACCCCGGCACCGTGCTGGCCAATGCCATCGCCTGCCTGGTCGATGGCCGCGGCGTGATCCGCGTGCAGGGCCTGCGCCCGCCGCCCATCCCCGCCAATGTGCGCGCCACGCTGGCCGACATTGCGGTGGGCGGCGGCCCGGGCGATCCCGGGGTGGATGCCGCCTGGGGCGAGCCCGGCCTCAGCCCCGCCGAGCGCGTGTTCGGCTGGAACACGCTGGAGGTGCTGGCCTTTGGCTGCGGCAACCCGGCGGCGCCGGTGAACGCCATCCCGCCCAGCGCACGCGCCACGCTGCAGCTGCGCTTTGTGGTCGGCACCGATGCGGCGCGGCTGCGCGAGCACCTGCTGGCGCACCTGGCCGCGCACGGCTTCGGTGACATCGCGGTCAGCCATCCGGTGGTCATGGGCGCCACCCGGCTCGACCCCGACAACGCCTGGGTGCGCCTGGCGCTCAGCACGCTGGCGCAGGCCACCGGCCGCGCGCCGGCACTGCTGCCCAACCTGGGCGGCAGCCTGCCCAACGACGTGTTTGCCGACATCCTGGGCCTGCCCACGGTGTGGATTCCGCACAGCTACCCGGCCTGCAGCCAGCACGCCCCCAACGAGCATGTGCTGCCCGCCGTGCTGCGCGAAGGCCTTGCGATGACCACCGCGCTGCTGTGGCAGGTGGGCGAGCAGGCGGCGGTGCTGCCGCGGCGGCTGTCGCGCTGAATTTTCTTCGGCGGCAGGCCGAGATTTCAGCGAGTCAGCCAAGGGCCTGCCGGCCTACGCTTGCGCATTGTTCGCCGGCCCTGCACGATGCCGGCGCGTCCGCATCGAAAGGCCTGCCATGTCCGCCCCCTCTGCCGATCCCGCCCCGGCGCCGCTGCCCACCGCCTCGCAACTGCCCCCACCCTGCCGCGACGAGGTGGCCGTGGTGCAGCAGCTGCTGGCCGGCCTGCGCGCCGCCGGCGGGCTCGACTGGTCGGCCGTGGTCGACCGCGCCGGCCCCTGGGTGCAGGCGGTGCGCGACACGCCGGCGCCGTTCTGGGCCATGGAGTCGCTGCTGCGCGAGTACCCGATCAGCAGCGCCGAGGGCCTGGCGCTGATGCGCCTGGCCGAGGCCCTGCTGCGCGTGCCCGATGCCGAGACAGCCATCGCACTGACGGCCGATCAGCTGGGTCGCGCCGATTTCAGCCAGGCGCAGGCCGAGGGCTCGCAGCACAAGCTGCTGGCGGGCATCTCCGCCAGCGCCATCGGCCTGGCCAAGCGCATGCTGCCGGGCAGCAGCGGGGCCGAGGCCCAGCCCGGCCTGCTGGACCGCCTGGGCGCGCAGACCGTGGTGGCCGCCACGGTGCGCGCCATCCAGCTGCTGGGCAAGCAGTTCGTGCTGGGCCGGCACATCGCCGAGGCGCTGGGCGAGGCCGCGTCGCAGCGCGGCCAGCAGCCGCAGCTGACCTTCTCGTTCGACATGCTGGGCGAAGGCGCGCGCACCGATGCCGACGCGCAGCGCTACCTGGCCTCGTACGCGGCCGCCATCGCCGCCATCGGCCAGGCCACCCGCGGCGCCGGCCCGGCGCAGCGCGACGGCATCTCGATCAAGCTCTCGGCCCTGCACCCGCGTTATGAAGAGGCGCAGCTCGACCGCGTGCGCGCCGAGCTGCTGCCGCGCGTGGCGGCGCTGATCGACGACGCCGCCGCGGCCGACATCAACCTCACCATCGACGCCGAAGAGAGCGACCGGCTCGAGCTGTCGCTCACCGTGTTTGACGCGCTGGCCGCGCATGTACAGGGCCGGCACCCGCAGTGGCGCGGCTTCGGCCTGGCGATCCAGGCCTACCAGACGCGCAGCCGCGAGATGATCGACGCGGTGGCCGCCATCGCCCGCACGCGCGGCCTGCGCTTCATGGTGCGCCTGGTCAAGGGCGCCTACTGGGACGGCGAGGTCAAGCGCGCCCAGGAGCTGGGCCTGGCCGGCTACCCGGTGTTCACGCACAAGCACCACACCGACATCGCCTACCTGGCTTGCGCGCGCGCGCTGCTGGGCCACCGCGGGCTGATCCTGCCGCAGTTCGCCACCCACAACGCCGGCACCATCGCGGCCATCCTGCAGATGGCGGGCCAGGCGGCGGCGCAGCTGCCACCGGCTGACGAGCCGGGTTATGAGTTCCAGCGCCTGCACGGCATGGGCGAGGCGGTGTACCGCGAGCTGCTGGCGCGCCAGCCGGGCCTGCCGCTGCGCATCTATGCGCCGGTGGGCGAGCACCGCGACCTGCTGGCCTACCTGGTGCGCCGGCTGCTGGAGAACGGCGCCAACTCGTCCTTCGTGCACCAGCTGGCCGACGACGCGGTGCCGGTGGCGCAGCTGCTGCGCTCGCCGCTGCAGCCGGCCCAGCATGCCGGCCTGCCGGCACCGGCCGCGCTGTACGGCGCCAGCCGGCGCAACTCGGCCGGGCTGGACCTGGCCGTGCCCGAGCAGCGCGCACCGCTGCTGGCCGCCGTGGCGGCGCTGCGCGCTGACACTGCGACGGCGCTGCCCGCCGGCACTGCGGCTGCGCGCAGCGCCGGTGGCCTGCCCGCCGTGCCCGAGGCCACCGCCGCCCAGGCCGCCGCCGCGATGGCCACGCTGGCCGCCGCCCAAGCGGCCTGGGCCGAGTTGCCGGTGGGCCAGCGCGCCGCCGTGCTGCGCCGTGCCGCCGATCTGCTGGAAGCCCGCGGCCCGGCCTATTGCGCGCTGCTGGCGGTGGAGGCCGGCAAGACCCTGCCCGATGCCGTGGCCGAGCTGCGCGAGGCGGTCGATTTCTGCCGCTACTACGCCGCCCAGGCCGACGAGCGCCTGGCCGAAGTCACCCTGCCAGGCCCCACCGGCGAGCGCAACACGCTGCGCCTGCACGGCCGCGGCGTGTTCGTGTGCATCTCGCCGTGGAACTTTCCGCTGGCCATCTTTGCCGGCCAGGTGGTGGCCGCGCTGGTGGCCGGCAATGCCGTGGCCGCCAAGCCGGCCGAGCAGACGCCGGCCGTGGCCGCCGCCTTTTGCGCGCTGCTGGTCGAGGCCGGCGTGCCGGCCGAGGCCCTGGCGCTGCTGCACGGCCCCGGCGAGACCGTGGGCGCGGCCCTGGTGGCCCACCCACTGTGCGCCGGCGTGGCCTTCACCGGCAGCACCCAGGTGGCCAAGATCATCCAGCGCACGCTGGCCGCGGGCGATGGCGCCATCGTGCCGCTGATCGCCGAGACCGGCGGCCTCAACGCCATGCTGGTCGACAGCAGCGCACTGCCCGAGCAGGTGATCGACGCCGTGGTGCGCAGCGCCTTCCACTCGGCCGGCCAGCGCTGCTCGGCGCTGCGCCTGCTGTGCGTGCACGAGGCCGTGGCCGACGGCGTGATCGCCATGCTGGCCGGCGCCATGGCCGAGCTGCGCCTGGGCGCGCCCGGCGAACTGGCCACCGATGTCGGCCCGGTGATCGACGCCGAGGCGCATGCCCACCTGTCACGCCATGTGGCGCGGCTGGAACGCGAGGCGCGGTTGATCGCCCGCAGCCCGCTGCCGGCCCGGCACGCGGCCACGCACATCGCGCCGGTGGCCTTCGAGCTGGCCGCGCTGGAAGACCTGCGCGAAGAGATCTTCGGCCCGGTGCTGCATGTGCTGCGCTGGCGCGGGCCGGTGGAGGCGCTGGTGGCGCGCATCAACGCGCTGGGCTACGGCCTGACGCTGGGCGTGCAGACCCGCATCGACAGCCGCGCCGAGCGCATTGCCCGGCTGGCCAAGGTGGGCAACGTGTACGTCAACCGCAACATGATCGGCGCGGTGGTGGGCGTGCAGCCTTTCGGCGGCGAGGGCCGCTCGGGCACCGGCCCCAAGGCCGGCGGGCCGCACTACCTGCCGCGCTTTTGCGCCGAGCAGACGCTCACCGTCAACACCGCGGCGGCCGGCGGCAATGCCGCGCTGCTGGCCGGGCTGGGCGATCCGCAGTAGGGCCCTGCCGGCACGACCGCAAGGCCTGTCCGGGCCGGCAGCGAGAAGCGCGCCACGACATCGCCGCTTTGATGGCGGCGCCACGGCGGCCCCGTGGGCAGGCCAGGCCCGCTGCGCGATACTGCCCCGCGCCCTTTAGCGCACCAAGGTTCGTTGCCGCATGTCGTCCAGCTCCAGCTCCCGTTCGCACCGCTCGTCCCGCCCGGGCGGCAGCCCGAAGAAGCCCTTGTTGGGCAAGACCGCCAAGATCGTGCTGGCGCTCGGCGTGGGTGCCGCGGTGGTGGCCGCTGCGGTGGTGATGGTGCCGCGCCTGCTGGCCACCGAGGCCTCGCAGCTGGCCCGGGCCCGCGAGCTGATCGGCGAGAAGTCGCCCGAGTCGGCCAAGGTGCAGCTCAAGGCCATGCTGCAGGAGCACCCGTCATCGGCCGAGGGCCGCTTCCTGCTGGGCCAGCTGCTGCTGCAGACCGGCGACCCCGCCGGCGCCGAGGCCGAGCTGCGCCGCGCCCTCGAGGCCGGCCACCCCGACACCGCCGTGCTGCCGGTGCTGGCCCAGGCCATGCTGGCCCAGGGCAAGGGCAAACTGCTGGTGCTGCAGTTCGGCAAGAACGAGCTGGCCGAGGCCCAGGCCGATGCCGAGCTCAAGACCGCCATCGCCCAGGCCGAGGCCAGCGAGGGCGACCTGGGCGCCGCCGAGGAGGCGCTGGCCCAGGCCCTGCGCCGCGCCCCCGAGCTGCCCGCCGCGCGCCTGATGCAGGCCCGCCTGGCCGCCGCCCGTGGTGACCTGCCCGGCGCGCTCAAGCAGGCCCAGGCGCTCACCGCGGCCCAGGCCGGCAACGCCCCGGCCTGGGTGCTGCAGGGTGATCTGCTGCTGCAGCAGGCCGGTGCCGCGGGCGATGCGGCGCCGGCCCTGGCCGCCTACCGCAAGGCGCTCGAGCTCGACGGCAAGCTGATCGGCACCCACCTGGCCGTGATCAACGCGCTGCTGGCCCGGCGCGACCTCGCCGGCGCCACCCAGCAATGGGCCGCGCTCGACAAGGTGGCGCACAACCAGCCGCAAACCCTGTTCTACGAGGCCGTGCTGGCCGACAGCCGCGGCGAGCACAAGCGCGTGCGCGAGATCACCCAGCAGCTGCTGCGCGGCGCGCCCGAGAACCCGCGCGTGCTGCTGCTGGCCGGCCAGGCCGAGCTGAAGCTGGGCGCCACCGCCCAGGCCGAGGCGCTGCTGGGCAAGGCGGTGCAGCTGTACCCCCGATCGCCCGCGCCGCGCCGCCTGCTGGCCACCGCCCTGCTGCGCAGCGGCCAGGCCGACAAGGCCCTGCTCACCCTCAAGCCGCTGGTCGAGGCCAACCCGCCCGACGCCGAAGCCCTGGCGCTGAGCGCCCAGGCCCATCTGATGAAGGGCGACAGCAAGGCCGCCGAGTCCGAGTTCGCCCGCGCCGGCAAGCTGCGCCCCGACGACACCCGGCTGCAGACCGCGCTGGCCGTGACCCAGCTGTCCAAGGGCCAGGACAACGCCGGTTTTGCCGCGCTGGAAGACATTGCCGCCAAGGACAAGGGCACCTCGGCCGACCTCACGCTGATCAGCGCGCGCATGCGCCGCAACGACGTGGCCGGTGCGTTGAAGGCGGTGGACGCCCTGGCCGTCAAGATGCCCAAGGAACCGCTGCCCGAGCAGCTGCGCGGCCGCATCGCGCTGCAGGCCAAAGACCTGCCCGGCGCGCGCAAGCACTTCGAGGCCGCGCTGGCCAAGCAGGCCGACTACCTGCCGGCCGTGTCGGGCCTGGCCATGCTCGACCTCAGCGAGAAGAAGCCCGATGCCGCCCGCGCGCGCTTCACCCAGGTGCTCGAGCGCAACCCCAAGCATGTGGGCGCGATGCTGGCGATGGCCGAGATCAACCAGCGCGGCGGCGGCAAGCCCGACGACACGCTGAAGTGGCTGGACGACGCCGTGAAGGCCGACCCCGGCGATGTGCGCGCCCGCGTGCTGCTGATCGAGCACCACCTGGGCCAGCGCGACACGCCGCGCGCGCTCTCAGCCGCCCAGGCCGCGGCCAGCGCCGTGCCCGACAACCCCGAGCTGCTCGACCGCCTGGGCCGCGTGCAGCTGCTGGCGCGCGACGGGCAGCAGGCGGTGGCCAGCTTCGGCAAGCTGGCGCAGCTGATGCCGCAGTCGCCGATGCCGCAGCTGCGCCTGGCCGATGCCCACACCGCGGCCAGGAACCCCGCCGCCGCCGCCGCCGCGGTGCGCCGCGCGCAAGAGATCGCGCCCGACGCACCGCAGGTGCTGCAGGCGGCCATGCAGCTGGCGCTCAGCGAAGGCAAGACCGAGCAGGCGCTGAGCCTGGCGCGCAAGCTGCAAGCCCAGCGCCCCGACGACGCGGCCGGCTTCATCGCCGAGGGCGACGCCGCGCTGCGCGCCAGGCAGTCCGACAACGCCATCGCCGCCTACCGCAAGGCCCTGGCCAAGAAGGCCCCGGGCGAGGCCGCCCAGCGCCTGTACATGGCCTACACCGCCGCCGGCAAGAAGGCCGAGGCCGACAAGCTGGCCACCGAGTGGCGCCAGAGCCACCCCGACGACCTGGGCTTCGTGCTGCACCTGGGCGACATGGCCATGGCCGGCAAGGACCTGGCCCGCGCCGAGCAGCTGTACCGCACGGTGGTGGACAAGCTGCCCAGCCAGGCGGTGGCCTTGAACAACCTGGCCTATGTGCTGGCAGCGCAAAAGAAGGCCGGTGGCGTGGCCATGGCCGAGCGCGCGCTGAAGCTGGCGCCCGAGGCGCCGGCCATGCTCGACACCCTGGCCTTTGCGCTGGCCGCCGAAGGCCAGCTGCCCAAGGCGCTGGAAACGCAGGCCAGGGCCGTGAGCCTGGCCCCCGACACGCCCAACTTCCGCCTGCAGCTGGCGCGCCTGCTGCTGCAAAAGGGCGACAAGCCGGCCGCCCGGCTCGAGCTCGACAAGCTGGCCAAGCTGGGCGCCGCCTTCCCGCGCCAGGCCGAGGTGGCCGAGCTGCTCAAGCAGGCCGGCTGAGCGGCAGGTTCCACTGCGGCGGCCCCGGCGGCCCCGGCGGGCCGCCGCCGTGTTTCAGCCCAGGGCCTCGTACACCCGCTGCCGGTACAAGAACCAGAACGGGTTCCAGAAGCCCATCATGCGCTGGGTCATCAGCACGCCGAGCAGTCGCCGGCCCGGGTGGATGAACCAGTGCGTGCCGGCCAGCCCGCCCCATTGCAGCTCGCCCACCGCCGCCGCCGGCACCAGCGGCGAGGCCGTGCGGCTGACCGCCCCGGCCAGGCCGAAGCCCAGTGCGGCGATGGCGCCCTGGTTGGCAAAGCGCACGCAGCGCCCGGGCGGCAGCTGGTCGGTGTACAGCGCGGCCAGCGTGGCCGGCCGCAGCAGCGCCGCCGGGTGGGCCGGCAGCAGGGCCTGCAGCAGCGCCAGCATGTCGGCCTGGGTGCTGAACAGGCCGCCGGCGCCCGATTGCCGCGCCACCGGCTGCAGGTAGGCCTGGGGCCAGGGCGTGTCGTGCAGGCGGCGCAGGCCGCTGGCCAGCACATGGGCCGGATCGCCGGCATACAGCGCGGCCAGGCGTGGCACCTGCTCGGGCCGCAGCACAAAGCCGGTGTCGCGCAGGCCCAGCGGGCCGAACAGGCGCTGCTGCAGCAGGTCGCCGAAGGCCTGGCCGCACAGCCGCTCGGCCAGCCGGGCCAGCACGTCGCAGCCCAGCGCATAGTCCCAGCCCTCGCCGGGCTGGAACTGCAGCGGCAGGCCGGCCAGCAGCGGCATCAGCTCGGCCAGCGAGGTGTGCGGGCTGCGCGCGCCGCTGGCGTGATAGGCCTCGTGCAGCGGCGTGCCGGGCGCAAACACGCCATGGCTGAAGCCGGCCTGGTGCGTGAGCAGGTGGCGGATGGTGACCGGCCGGGCCAGCGCCTCGGTGTCGTCCAGCCGGGTGGCACCGGGCCGCAACACGCGCAGCGCGCCCAGCTCGGGGAGGTACTCTGCCACCGGATCGTCCAGACCGAAGCGGCCCTCGTCGTGCAGCATCAGCACCAGCACCGAGGTGAACAGCTTGGTGTTGGAGAAGGCGCGGTGGATGCTGTCGCTGCGCAGCGGCGTGCCGGCCTCGCGGTCGGCCAGGCCGGCGCAGAAGCTGTCGATCAATACGCCGTCGCGCATCAGCGCGGCGCTCACGCCGGCCAGGCGCTCGAGCCGGATCTCGGCGCGCAGCACCGCATGCGCGGCCTCGAACTGCGGGTTCGGCACCGGGTTCACGGCAGCGCCCGCCCCGCGGCCGCCGGCCGGGTGGCTCATGCCGGTGGCTGCGCCAGCGCCCAGCTGCCGCCGCTGTCGCCCGCCGCACGGCCGTCGCCGCGCAGCTTGAGCAGGTGCGCGCGCAGCGAGCGCAGCGCCACGGTGTGCAGCGCGGCAGGCGTGTCGGCGTACACCGTGGCCAGCAGCGCGGCCTCGGGCTGCGCCGTGGCCGCCAGCGCGGCCAGCACCTTGGCCTCGCGGCCCAGGCGGTGGGCGATGGTCTTGCGGATCACCGCATGCGGCTGCTCGATCAGGAAGCCATGGCCCGGTGCCAGCCACTCGAGGTCTTCGTCGAGCAGTTGCTCCAGCGAGCGCAGGTACACCGCCATGTCGCCATCGGGCGGGTTGATGACCACGGTGCTGCCCTGCATCAGGTGGTCGCCGGTGAACAGCAGCTTCTCCTCCTCGAGCAGGTAGCACAGGTGGTTGCTGGCATGGCCGGGGGTGTGCACCACGCGCAGCGTGACGCCCTCACCCAGGCGCAGCGTCTCGCCGCCGTGCAGCGTGTGGGTGGGCTTGAAGCCGGTGTCCTGCCACTCGGGGTGGCGCGCCACCAGGCCGTAGGTGGGCGCGCCGGTGGCCGCGTGGATGGCGGCGGCGCCGGGTGAATGATCCTTGTGGGTGTGGGTGATCAGGATGCGGGTGATGCGCCCGGGCGCGGCGTCGAGCAGCGCGCGCACATGGGCGGCGTCATCGGGGCCGGGATCGAGCAGGGCCCAGTCGTCGCTGCCGGGCGCGCCGATGAAGTAGGCATTGGTGCCCGGCCCGGTCATCAGGCTGCCGTTGGGCGCCACCACGCGCAGCACGCGCGGGCTCAGCCACAGCGGCTCGCCGGGGATCAGCTCCACCAGGCCGGTGCCGCGGCCGGCGGGGTCGACCCGGCCCAGCTCGGCAAAGGGCCAGTCACCCGGGTTGACCGGCTTGCGGCCCTGGGCGGCACGGCCGATGCGCGGGCGGATGCTGGGCACCTGGGCCTGCGCCCGCGCCCAGGCCACGGCCTCGGCGGCACTGGCAAAGCCGGCCAGGTGCTTGAGCGTGATCTCGGTGACGTTGAGCAGCTTGAAGCCGCGTGACAGCGCCTCTTGCGGCGTCAGCCACATCAGCTCGGCGGTTTCGGTGGCATCGGCCACCGCGGTCTGGCCGGCCGGCGCCTCGGTGATGAAAAAGCGCGTGTCAAAGATCTTGGGCATGCCCCTGGGCGTGATCCAGTGGCTGTAGTAGGCCAGGCGCTCGGTGGCCAGCTGCACGCCAAAGCGCTGGCACACGGCCTCCATGCCGATCTGGTTGGCGTGCAGCGCGCGGCGCAGGGCCACCAGCTCGTCGGCGTCGAGCCGCTGCAGATCGACCAGCTGGCCGGCGTCGTCGCTGGCCAGCAGCAGGCCGGCTTCCTCGAAGCACTCGCGCACCGCCGCCACCCAGTAGTGCAGGCCGTCGGCCGGCAGGCCCATGCGGGCGCTGGCGGTGGCGTCGTCCACGCCGCGGCAGCGCGCATAGTGGCCGCGGTCGCTGGCGTCGAGCAGGCCGCCGGGAAACACGGCGGCGCCGCTGTTCTGGTCGCCCGGGCGCTCGGCGCGCCTGAGCATCAGCACCTGCAGGCCGGCCTGGGCATGGTTGCGCAGCACGATCAGCGAGGCGGCGGCGCGCGCCGCGGGTTCGTCGGCAGGAATGGGCAGATCAGGAAGGGTGGCCATGCGCCTCATTCTCCAGCCATCGCGCCGGCCGCGCGCAGTGCGGCGATCTCGTCGGCGCTGAAGCCGGCCTCGGCCAGCACCGCGCTGCTGTGCGCACCGGCGGCCACCGGCGGGCGCGGCGCCTCGGGCTGGCTGCGGCTGAAGCGCGGTGCCGGCGCCGGCTGCACCACGCCGGCCAGATTGATGAAGGCCTGGCGCGCCACCGCATGCGGGTGCTGCTGCGCCTGCTGCAGCGTGAGCACCGGCGCAAAGCACACATCGCTGCCCTCGAGCAGCGCGCTCCAGGCGTCGCGCGTCTTGGCGGCGATGGCGCTGGCGATGGCGGCGCGCAGCGCGGGCCAGCAGCGGCGGTCGTACTGGCGGGCGATGAAGGACGCATCCAGGCCGATGCGCTGCACCAGCTCGGCAAAGAACTTGGGCTCCAGCGCGCCGATGCTCACCCACTGGCCATCGGCGGTGGCGTAGGTGTCGTAGAAGGGCGCGCCGCCGTCCAGCAGGTTGGCGGCGCGCGCCTGCGTGTCCCACTGCCCGCCGGCGGCCAGGCCGTGGAAGATGCCCATCAGCGCCGAGGCGCCGTCGACCATCGCCGCATCCACCACCTGGCCACGGCCCGAGCGGCTGCGCTCGAACAGCGCGGCCAGCAGGCCGAAGGCCAGCAGCATGCCGCCGCCGCCGTAGTCGCCCACCAGGTTCAGTGGCGGCACCGGCTTGTCGGCACCGCCGATGGCGTGCAGCGCCCCGCTGAGCGCGATGTAGTTCAGGTCGTGCCCGGCGGCCTGGGCCAGCGGGCCGGTCTGGCCGAAGCCGGTCATGCGGCCGAACACCAGGCCGGGGTGGCGCGCCAGGCAGACCTCGGGCCCCAGGCCCAGGCGCTCGGCCACGCCGGGGCGCCAGCCCTCGATCAGCACATCGGCGCGGTCGATCAGGCGCAGCGCGGCATCGCGGCCGGCGGCCTGCTTGACATCCAGCGCCACCGAGCGGCGGCTGCGGCCGGCCACGTCGAAGCGCGTGGCCATGGGCACGCCCAGGCCGCTGGGCTCGGTGCGGTCGACGCGCAGCACCTCGGCGCCCAGATCGGCCAGCAACATGGCGCACATCGGGCCGGGGCCGATGCTGGCCAGCTCGATCACCCGCAAACCCGCCAGCGGTCCCATCGTGGTGTGTCTCCTCGTTGTGCGTGCCGGCCGCGCCCGCCGCCAGCCGTGCGGGCCAGTGTGCCGCAGCGGGTGGGCGGGCACTGTCCGCCGCGGGACGGCGGCCCGCGCTCAGGGCGTGGGCGCCGCCGCGCTGCCGGGCTGGGCCTGGGCCTGGGCCTTCAGCCAGGCCAGCTTGCCGGCATAGCGGGCCTGCTCGGGCGCGGGCAGCTGGCCACGCTCGGCCAGCAGCAGCGCCTGCTGCAGCGCCTGCTCGGCCAGCCGCGTCTGGCCCTGGCGCCAGCGCACCTGGGCCAGCCACCACTGCAGCTCGGGCGTGGCACCGCTGCGTGCGATCTCCTGCTCGAACAGCAGGCGCGCGTCGTCCAGCTGGCCGCGGCGCAGCGCCAGCATGCCGCGGTCGCGGTCGGCGCCGGGCACCCAGGCGTCCAGCGCGTCGCGGCGCGCGCGCAGGGCCGCGGCCTCGGCCAGCCGGCCCTGGCCGCTGCGCAGCATGGCCAGGTTGCCCAGCACGCTGGCATCGTCGGGCCGCTGCGCCAGCAAGGCCTCGAACACCTGCCCGGCCAGCGCCTCGAAGCCGGCGCGCTGGTAGACCACGCCCAGCGTGTTGTGCGCGGCCTCGAAGCCGGGATCGAGCCGCAGCGCCTCGCGCACCAGCCAGAAGGCCTCGGCCAGCGCGCCGGATGCCGGCGTGGCCGCGGCCGGACCCGGCCAGGCGGCGGCCGCGGCCGGCCCGCCGGCCCCGTCTGGCCCCGCCGGCCGGCTGCCACCCGCGGCGGCCGACAGCGTGGCCAGCTGCTCGGCGGCGCGGTTGTTGAAGAACATCGCCAGCACCCGCGCCTGGCTGATCGGGCGCAGGCGCATGCCGCGCAGCTGCTCGGGCGGCATGAAGTCGACCGTCACCGCCTCGCCGTCGCTGCTGCTGTACCAGCCGTCGCGGCGCTCGCGCGGCGACAGCGTCAGGTTGACATGGCCGCTGCGCAGCACCAGATCGCCCTCGCGCCGCCACTGGGCCTCGACCAGGGCCTCGTTGAAGCGCACCTCCAGCCCCAGCTGCTGCGCCAGCGTGGCGGCCATCAGCACCAGCGACAGGCAGTTGCCGGCGCGCTCGTCAAAGGCCTCGGCGGCGGTGCGGGTGCGCTCGGTGTCGTATTCGAGCCGCAACGCGCCGCGCGCAAACATCGCCTGCGACAGCTCGGCCACCGTGCCGCGCCGGCCCACCCGGCGCGCCGCGAACTCGTGGTCGAGGTAGCTGCGCATGGCCGGCGACAGGCCCATCACCGCGGCCGCATCGGGCGCCTGCGCGGGGCCGGCGAACCGGGCCTCGGCCAGGGGCGGGGCCTGCAGCGCCTGCGGCACGGCGGCACAGCCGCCCAAGGCCAGCACCAGCACCGGCACGGGCACCAGCGCCAACACCTGCACCAGCCCGTGCGACAGCCGGCTCAGGCACAGCCACAGCCACCGTCCGGGCCATGACGCCCATGGCCGCGGCGTGGGCCAGCCGGAACCTGCAGACGCAATGCGGGGCGACATGAGCGTTCTCCTTGTGCGGGCGCAGCCCGACGGCTACATCGACCCGCGGCGGCGGATTGAGGCGGCCAATTGCAGCGGCGGATCGCAGCGGCGGATCGCAGCCGCGAACCACGAACCGCAGAACACAGACCACAGACCACAGACCACCCACCGCTGCGGCCGATCACCGCCACAGATTAGGCCCGCGGCGCGCGGCCGCCAAGCCCGTATCGGCCCAGCCCGGCCGGGCCCTGCCAGCGCGCGGCATCGCGGTGCGCCCCGGTGCGGCAGCCACACTGCCCTGGGTCAATTGGAAACATAATGCGAGCTATTCGCATTTGCATTAGCAGCAGAGAAATACGAGATGCCCTTCCTCGCGCCCTCCTCCCGCCGCCGATCGACAGCCGGCCTGCCCCTGGCCCCGCGTGGCGACGCCGGCATGCCCGCGCCATCGGCCACCCACCTGGCGGCACGGCTGGCCATCGCCCTGGCCGCCGCCTCGGCCCTGCCGGTCACCCAGGCTCAGGCTCAGGCTCAGGAGCCAGCCCAGACGCCCTCGCCTGACGCCGCCGATGCGCAGGTGGTGGTCACCGCCACACGCAGCAGCAAGGCCCTGGCGCAGATTCCGGGCGCGGTGAGCGTCATCACCCGCCGCGACATCGAGGCCCAGGGCCTGGTCAGTGAAGACCCCGGTGCGCTGCTCTCGCTGCAGGTGCCGGGCTATGCACCGTCCACGCAGAAGCTGTCGAACTTTGGCGAGGGCTTGCGCGGCCGCACCGCACTGCTGCTGCTGGACGGCATTCCGCAGACCAACCCGCTGCGCTTCGGCGGGCGCGAGGGCTACTTTGCCGATGCGATGGTGGTCTCACGCATCGAGGTGGTCAGCGGTGCCTCGGCCATGCAGGGCATGGGCGCCACCGGCGGCATCCTCAACACCATCACCCGGCGTGCCGAGCAGGTGGGCACGCACCACACGGTGGCGCTGAAGTACGGCAGCCAGGGCCATGCCGACAGCCACAGCTGGAAGCTGGGCTACCTGCTCGAGCACCGCGGCGAGGGCGCCGACGCCGTCGATGTGCTGGCCTACCTGGGCGCCCGCAGCCAGGACGTGGGCGTGGACGGCCAGGGGCGGCGCCTGGCGGTGGAATCGCTGCACGAGGCGGCCGATGCCTTCGTGAAGATCGGCCGTGACTTCGGCGAGCAGCGCCTGCAGCTGATGGTCAACCGCTTCGAGAGCCGCGGCTTCGACAACTGGGTCAACGTGCCGGGCAGCCGGGCCACCGGCGTGCCCACCAGCTCGCAGGCCGCGCCGATGGCCTGGGATGTGCCGCGCAACCGCGTGCAGTCGGCCAGCCTGGACTGGACGCACGCCAGCCTGGGCGGCGGCGCCGCCAGCGTGCAGCTGTTCTGGCAGGACTTCGCGGCGCGCTACACCGGTGGCGTGATCTCCACCTTCCAGGACACCCGCCTGGCGCCCAGCGGCACGCTGGTCGACCAGAGCGAGGTGCTGGCCGAGAAGCAGGGCCTGCGCAGCAGCTGGGTGCGGCCCAACCTGCTGCTGCAGGGCCTGGAGCTGACCCTCGGCCTCGACCTGCTGCGCGACACCTCGTCGCAGCGCCTGACCCAGACCGGCCGCATGTGGGTGCCGCCGCTCAACTTCAGCAGCACGGCCCCGTTCACCCAGCTCGAGTACACCCAGGGCCCGCTGACCCTGCGCGGCGGCCTGCGCGACGAGCGCAGCCGCCTGCAGGTGGACGACTACAGCACGCTGGCCTTCTACGGCAGCCGCGCGGTGGCCGGCGGCACGCGCCGCGCGCACGAGCTGGTCAAGAGCCTGGGCGGGGTGTGGCGTTTCGGGCAGAGCGGCTGGTCGAGCTTTGTCTCCTACAACGAGGGCTTCGGCCCGCCCGACGCCGGCCTGATCCTGCGCGCGGTGCGCACCGCCGGGCAATCGGTGAACAAGCTGGTCGACCTGCAGCCGGTGGTCACCGAGAACCGCGAGCTGGGCCTGGCCTGGCGCGGCAATACGGCCCAGGTGACGGCCTCGGTGTACGAGTCGAGCTCCGATCTGGGCAGCCAGATCGTCGTCACCAACAGCATCGGCACGGTGCAGCGCGTGCCCATCGTCGTGAAGGGTTTCGAGCTGGCCGCCCAGTGGCAGCCGACGACGGCCTTGCGCCTGGATGCCACCTATGCCCGCACCCGTGGCCGCACGGCCGCCGGCGCCGACCTGCCGCTGACGCTGGATCTGGGCGCGCGCTCGCAGAGCCCTGACAAGCTGGTGCTGGGCGCCGGCTGGCAGTTCGCCCCCGGCTGGCACGCCCAGGCCAGCGCGGCGCGCTGGTTCCCGCGCGACGCCAACGTGGGCCGGTACTCGGGCACCACGCTGCTCGATGAGCACTTTGCCGGCTACACCGTGGCCGATCTGTCGCTGCGCTGGCAATCGCCCTGGGGCGACCTGGGCCTGGGCGTCGAGAACCTGTTCAACCGCCAGTTCATCACCTACTACAGCCAGTCGCACTACGCCGGTGCCGACGACGACTACTACGCCGGCCGCGGCCGCGCGCTCAACCTGAGCTGGCAGCGCCGCTTCTGACGGCCGCGGGCATGACCATGCGCAAGACACTGGCCTGGCTGCACCGCTGGAGCGCCCTGCTGGCGGGCCTGGTGCTGGCCCTGCTGGGCCTCAGCGGCAGCCTGATGGTGTGGCAGGCCGAGATCGATGCAGCCCTGAACCCGGCCTGGTTCGCCGCGCAGCCGGCACGCTGCTCAGCGTTGCCGGCAGCGCCGGCAGCGCCGGCCGCCCCGGTGGCCAGGGTGCTGGCGGTATTGAAGCAGGCCGCCCCCGCGGCGCGGCCGGCCATCGTGGTGGCACCGCAGCAGGCCGGCGCGGCGCACCAGGTGTGGGAGCGGCGCGATGCCGCCAGCGGCCTGCGCCGCGAGCACTTCATCGACGCGCAGTGCGGCCTGTACCTGGGCCAGCGGCTGCGCGGCGCGGTGCGGCTCGACCGCGCCCATGCCGTGCCGCTGCTCTACGAGCTGCACAGCCGCCTGCTCGCCGGCGACGAGGGCCATCTGGTGGTGGGCGCCACCGGCCTGGTGCTGGCCGGCCTGACCCTCAGCGGCCTGTGGCTGGCCTGGCCGCGCCAGCACAGCCGCGCCGCCTGGTGGCGGGCGCTGACGGTCAAGGCCGGCAGCGCGCCGGCGCGCTGGTGGTACGACCTGCACCGCGCCTCGGGCCTGTGGCTGGCGCCGCTGGCCCTGCTGCTGTCCTTGACCGGCGCCGCGCTGGTGTTCGACGACAGCACCCGCGCCATGGTCTCGGCCGTGCTGCCCAGCCAGTGGTTGCCGCGCATGGCCGCGGCCATGACGCCGGCCACCCCGGCCACACCGGCCACCCCGGCCACCCCGGCCGCCGGCCCGCTGCTGGCGCCCGATGCGCTGCTGGCGGTGGCCACGGCGCACTTTCCGCAAGCGGCCTGGTCGCGCCTGAGCCTGCCCACGCGCCAGCAGCCGGTGGCCGAGGTGCGCCTGCTGCAGCCGGGCGAGCCCCGGGCAGACACCGGCAGCACCCGGGTGCGCATCGATGGCCAGGGCCGCATCGCCGCGGTGCACGACCCGCTGCGCGGGCCGGCCGGCAACACCGTGGTCGACTGGCTGTTTCCGCTGCACAGCGGTGAAGCCCTGGGCCTGCTGGCGCGGCTGCTGTGGAGCCTGTTCGGCCTGCTGCCCGCCCTGCTGCTGGGCAGCGGCCTGTGGCTGTGGTGGCGACGCACCCGCGCCCACACCCGCACCCTCACCCGCACACACACCGGCGCTCGGCGCGCCGCGGTGCCGGCCGCCGCGCAAGCGCCGCGCCGCGATCAGGCGCCGGGCTGACCCACGCCGCTCAGCCGGCCAGGCGCGCGCGCATCGCGTCGATCACGGCGCGGTAGTCGGGCTGGCCGAAGATCGCGCTGCCGGCCACGAAGGTGTCGGCGCCGGCGTCGGCCACCTGGCGGATGTTGTCGACCTTGATGCCGCCGTCCACCTCGAGCCGGATGTCGCGGCCCGAGGCCTCGATCAGGCGGCGGATCTGCTCGATCTTCTTCAGCGCCGAGGGGATGAAGCTCTGGCCGCCGAAGCCGGGGTTCACGCTCATCACCAGCACCAGGTCGAGCTGCTCGAGCGTCCACTCCAGCACGTCGATCGGCAGCGCCGGGTTGAACACCAGGCCGGCCTGGCAGCCCGCGGCCTTGATCAGCTGCACCGTGCGGTCGACATGGGTGCTGGCGTCGGGGTGAAAGCTGATCAGGTTGGCGCCGGCCTTGGCAAAGGCCTGGGCCAGCGCATCCACCGGCTGCACCATCAGGTGCACGTCGATCGGCACCGGCGTGCCGTCGGGCCGCACCGCATGCCTGCGCAGCGCCTCGCACACCATCGGGCCGAAGGTGAGGTTGGGCACGTAGTGGTTGTCCATCACGTCGAAATGGATCCAGTCGGCGCCGTCGGCGATGACCTGGCGCACTTCCTCGCCCAGGCGGGCAAAGTCGGCCGAGAGGATGCTGGGGGCGATGCGGTAGGTGCGGCTCATGGGGTTGGCGTGCAAGGGAACTTGAGGGCGCCCGGGGAGATCCCTCAGCGCAACCGGCACGATTTTCGCAGCCTTCCTAGAATGCGCCCTATGGCCCGCCCTCAATTCACCAGCACCGTCGCGGTTCGTCCGCTGCCCGAGCAGACCGAGCCCTCCGAGGAGCGCTGGGGCTTTGCCTACACCATCACCATCGCCAACACCGGCGATGTGCCGGCGCAGCTGATCGCCCGGCACTGGGTGATCACCGACCACCGCGGCCAAACGCAAGAAGTACGCGGCCTGGGCGTGGTGGGCCACCAGCCGCTGCTGCAGCCCGGTGAGCAGTTCGAGTACACCAGCTGGGCGCAGATCGCCACGCCGCAGGGCTCGATGCGCGGCGCCTTCATCGGCATCACCGAAGACGCGCAGTGGTTCGAGTCGACGGTGCCCGAGTTCATGCTGGCCGACGCGGCCATGCTGCATTGACAGCTGCCGCCTGGGATCTCACCGCCCTGGTCAATGCCGCCGACCCCGGCGCGGCGCGGCCCGAGCGGCACCTGTGGCTGATCCGCCTGACCGAATGGCTGCGCCACGGCCGCGATGAGCGCGGCGCCGATGGCGACGCCACGCCGCGGCCGGTGCTGCGGCTCAAGCACCTGCTCAACATGCTCGAGCGCAACGCCGGGCCGCGCGAGCGCGTGCTGGCGCTGCTGGGCCGGCTGTGGCGCGAGAGCGATGTGGCCAGCCTGTTTGCCGACTTCGGCTTCACCGCGCGGCGCGACCTGGGCGGCGAGGTGGCCGAGCGCCTGCGCCTGCGCCTGCTGCCGGGCACGCCCGACACCGACGACCTGGCGGCGCTGTTTGCGCTGCTGTTTCCGCACCCCGACGACGCGCGCTGGCTGGCCGCCATCGACGCCGCCACGCTGGCCCGGCTGGCGGCGCTGTTCTCGGCCGCCCGCGCCGACGCCGCGGGCAACAGCCCGGCCGAGCGCCCGCCCGAGGCCACGGCCGCCGCCGCCGCGGCCGACTGGCGCGCCCCGCTGCTGCAGGCCATCACCTGGCTGGTGAGCAGCATCCGCGCCGCGGCCTTTGCACCGGCGCTGCGCCAGCGCGTGGCGCCGGCCCTGGTGGCCGACCGGCCGTTCGAGCAGCTGGTGCGCTGCGCCGAAGACCTCGACGAGGCCCTGGCCGCCGGCCGCGCCGATGCCGTGGCCCAGCAGGCCAACTACCTGCGCGCCCTGCTGCAGCGCTGCCGCAGCGCCGCCGACAGCGTGCACGAGCACCTCGAGGCGCATGGCATCTCGGTGAACATCCTGTTCGAGCTGGACCAGCTGCGCGAGCGCACGCTGCGCCTGGAGGCCCTGCTCGACGTGCTGCTGGCGCCCGCCCCGGCGCCCGCGCTGCAGCGCCTGCTGGTCGATCTGGTGACGCTGGCGCAGCAGCGGCGCAGCCTGCGCGCGCTGCTGGGCCGGCAGTACTCGCTGCTGGCGCGCAAGGTGGCCGAGCGCCACGCCGAGACCGGCGAGCACTACATCACCCGCACCGCGGCCGAGTACCGCGCCATGCTGCGCGCCGCGCTGGGCGGCGGCGCGGTCATCGCCGGCACCACCTTTGCCAAGTTCGCGCTGCTGGCGCTGGGCCTGGCGCCGTTCTGGGGCGGCGTGGCCGCCGGCCTCAACTACGCCGTCAGCTTCGTCATCGTGCACCTGCTGCACTGGACGGTGGCCACCAAGCAGCCGGCCATGACCGCGCCGACCATGGCCGACAAGCTGGCCGCGGTGAAGGGCGATGGCCAGGATGCGGCGGCCATCGAATCCTTCGTCGACGAGGTCACGCACCTGGTGCGCTCGCAGATCGCCGGCATTGCCGGCAACCTGGCCGCCGTGACCCCGCTGGTGCTGCTGGCCCAGTGGCTGGCCTGGCAGGCCTTTGGCGCACCGCTGGTGGGCGCCAAGGATGCGCAGTACGTGCTGCACTCGATCACCCTGCTGGGCCCCACCGCGCTGTATGCCGCCTTCACCGGCGTGCTGCTGTTCGGCAGCAGCCTGGCCGCCGGCTGGGTGGAGAACTGGTTCGTCTACCACCGCCTCGACAGCGCGCTGGCCTGGCACCCGGCCATGGTGGCGCGCCTGGGTGGCCCGCGCGCCGCACGCTGGGCCGGCTGGTGGCGCGCCAACATCTCGGGCATGGCGGCCAATGTGTCGCTGGGCCTGATGCTGGGCGTGGTGCCGGTGGTGCTGGCCTTTGTGGGCCTGCCCATCGAGGTGCGGCACGTCACGCTGTCCACCGGCCAGCTGGCCGCGGCGGCCAGCACGCTGGGCTGGGCCACGCTGCAGCAGCCGGCGTTCTGGTGGTGCGTGGCCGGCCTGGCGGCAACCGGCGTGCTGAACCTGGGCGTCAGCTTCGCGCTGGCGCTGGCGGTGGCGCTGCGCTCGCGCGGCATCGGCGGGCTTGACCGCCGGCGCATCGTCGGCGCCATCCTGCGCCGGCTGCGGCAGGCGCCGCGCAGCTTCGTGCTGCCGGCCCGCACCGCGGGCTGAGCGCCGCAGGGCCCGGCGTCACAGACCGGCGTCACAGACCGGCATCACGCCCGGCGTCACGCCCGGCATCACGCCCGGCATCACGCCCGGCGGCCCAGCGTGACCTGCCTCACGGCAGAAATCGCGCCTGCCGCGGCCGGCAGCGCGCGGGGGGCTGTTGCCGCGCGGCCGGGCTTCATAGAGTGCATCCATCGTTGTTGGACGTTGTTGGATCAAGCACACCATGAAGAACATTCCCGGCCTTCCCATCGCCCTGGCCGCCGCGGCCGGGGCCATTGCGGTGGCGCCATCGGCCGCCGCGCCGATCACGCTGTCGCAGAGCTTCACGCTCTCGTCGCTGCTGCAGCCCGGAGGCAGCGCAGCGCTGTCCTTCGACATCAACAGCTTCCTGGCCAGCCAGGGCCAGCAGGCCAGCCAGGTGGTGGGCGGCCAGGTCTCGGTGTTCGGCTTCTCGGAAGCCAGCTACGGCGCCGCCGGCACCTATGGCGACTACAACACCAGCACCAGCTACGGCGGCTCGCACCTGGCCTGGTACTCGTACTACGTCAGCTCCTACTGCAGCTGGTGGAGCTGGAGCTGCTCGGGCGGCTACACCGCCTATGCCTCGTACAACGTGAACGACTACGTGCGCTACGCCGACCGCGACCTCCTCTACACCGACAACGTGGCCGACCAGATGCGCGTCAGCGTGGGCCAGACCAGCGCCACCGACACCGCCAGCACCGTGGCCAGCAGCAGCACGCCCTTCGGCGGCTACCTGTACGACGGCTATGCCGGCTGCTACGACGCCTCGTGCTCGCGCACCTACATGTACCACCGCGAGCGCAATGTCTATTCGTCGATCTCGGGCGCGCTGGACGTGAGCCTGGCGCTCGATGCACTGGCCCTCAGCGACCTCAGCAGCGACGGCATCCTCGACCTGCGCGTGGACGCGCCGGTGGGCCAGTTTGCGCTGCAGTCGATGCGCCTGGACCTGCAGCTGGCGCCGCTGGTGGTCAGCACCACGCCCAGCGGCGGCACGGTGCCCGAGCCGGCCATGGTGGGCCTCACCGCGGTGGCCCTGGCCGCCGCCGTGGCCGCCGGACGGCGCCGCCGCGCCCGCCAGCATGTCTGAGCCGCAGACCCTGGCGCAGGCGCTGCGCACGCCGGCACCCGCACGCGACATCTTCGCCATCAACCCGGCGGCGCGGGTGCAGGTGGTCACGCTGTCCAGCGGCTGCCCGGTGATGCTGATCGACGACTTCTTTGCCGACCCGCTGGCCGTGCGCCAGCGTGCGCTGGGAGGCCGCTACGACAGCTCGCTGGCCTACTACCCCGGCCTGCATGCGCAGATCGACGACGACGAGCGCCGGCCGCTGCTGCAGGCGCTGTGCACGCTGCTGGCGGCCATGGGCAGCGTGCAGTGCCGGCCTGGCGACATCAGCACCGATTTCTCCATCGTCACCACCCCGGCCAGCGAGATGCTGGCGCGGCAGAAGCACCCGCATGTGGACGGCGTGCCGCTGGCCGGCGTGCTGTACCTGAACCCCGATTACGAGATCGGCACCAGCTTCTTCCGCCACCGGCCCACCGGCCAGGCCTTCGTGCGCGACGCGGCCGAGCGCGAGGCCTATGGCGCCTGGCTGCGCGACCACGGCGAGACCCAGCAGCCCGCCAGCTACGCCATCGACGACGCCGGCCCGTGGGAACACCTGCACGCCACCGAGGGCCGCTTCAACCGGCTGGTGATGTACCCGGGCACCGCTTTTCATTCGATCGCGATGCATGACGTCGCCCGTAACCTCTCGATGGCGTCGGCGCGGCTCACGCAGCGCTTTTTCGTCAACGTGAACCGGGCAGGCAGTACGCAGGCCCATTGATCCGGCAGTGCCCCCGCGGCATGCGCCGCAAAGGACCTGCCCGATGAATCCCTGCAAATCCGTGCTCGTGGTCGGCGGCGGCACCGCCGGCTGGCTGGCGGCCGCCTACCTGCAACGCACGCTGGGCGGCGACCCCGCGCGGCCGGTGCGCATCGACCTGGTGGAGTCGCCCGAGATCGGCACCATCGGCGTTGGCGAGGCCACCGTGCCCACGCTGCGCCAGATGATGTCGCTGCTGGGCATTCCCGAGCCCCTGCTGTTCGCCCGCGCCGAGGCCACGCTGAAGAACGGCGTGCGCTTCGTCGGCTGGCGCCAGGGCGGCGACGCCGCCAGCGACCGCTACGACCATCCCTTCGATCCGCCGCTCACGCTCGACGGTTACTCGACGATGGTGCACTGGCTCAACCTCAAGCAGCGCGGCCTGCTGCACGCGCCCTATGGCGACTGCGGCTCGGTGCAGACGGCGCTGATGGATGCCGGCCTGTCGCCCAAGCTGATGAACTCGCCCAACTACGAGGCGCCGCTGCCCTACGGCTACCACCTCGACGCCACGCTGCTGGCCGGTGTGCTGCGCGAGGTGGCGGTGTCGCGCGGCGTGCACCACCACGCGGCCCGCGTGCTGCGCGCCCACACCGGCGACGAGGGCATCACCGGCGTCGAGCTGGCCGACGGCCGCGTGCTCAAGGCCGACCTGTATGTCGACTGCACCGGCTTTGCCGGCCTGCTGATCGACCAGGCGCTGGGCGTGCCCTGGGTGCCCTACGACGAGCACCTGCTGTGCGACCGCGCCGTGGCCTGCCCGGTGGCCCACGGCGACGCCAACCCGGCGCTGCGCCCCTACACCACCGCCACCGCCCAGGCCGCCGGCTGGCGCTGGGAGATCGACTTGCAGTCGCGCAGCGGCACCGGCTACGTGTACGCGTCGCGGCACTGCAGCGACGACGAGGCCGTGGCCACGCTGCAGCGCAGCCATGGCGCGCGCCAGGCCCTGGCCGAGCCGCGCCTGCTGCGCATGAAGATCGGCCGCCGCGCGCGCAGCTGGGAGAAGAACTGCCTGGCGCTCGGCCTGGCCTCGGGCTTCATCGAGCCGCTCGAATCCACCGGCATCTACCTGATCGAGTTCGCGCTGCAGCAGTTTCTCGACTACCTGCCGGGCGACGGCCCGCACGCCGCCTCGCAGGCCCGCTACAACGCCCAGGTGGGCGATCTGTACGCCGAGCTGCGCGACTTCATCGTGATGCACTACGTGCTGTCGATGCGCCGTGACACGCCCTTCTGGCGCGAGGCCACCGCGCCCGAGCGCATCAGCCCGGCGCTGGCCGACCTGCTGGCGCTGTGGGACGAGAAGCTGCCGCATGCCACCGACATCAACCGCCGCATGTCGCTGTTTGGCGCCAACAACTGGTTCTTCATCCTGGCCGGCATGAACCGCCTGCCCCGCCACGGCATCGCCCAGGCCCGCCACCTGGCCCCGGCCACCAGCGACCGCGTGCTCAAGCATGTGGCGCGCATCCGTGCCGCGGCGCTGGCGCAATCGCCCAGCATGGCCGACTACGCGCGCAAGCAGCGCGCCGCCGCCGCCAGCGTGCCGCTGGCCGCCGGCCTGGCCACCTGACCCTGCCGCGCGCGGCGCCCCGGCCCGCCCTATCATCGCGGCCCCGCACCCCCTGCCGCCGATGACCGCCCCCACCGAACCCCAAGTCGCCACGCTGGCCAACGGCGTGCGCCTGGCCTGCATCCACGCGCCGCAGGCCGAGACCACCAGCGTCAGCGTGTTCGTGCGCGCCGGCAGCGGCCACGAGAGCAAGCTCACCAGCGGCCTGTCGCACGTGGTCGAGCACATGGTGTTCAAGGGCACGGCCACGCGCGACGCGCAGCACATCAACCTCGACGCCGAACGCCTGGGCGCCGAGGTCAATGCCCACACCGACAAGGACCACACCGCCTTCCACATGCGCGGCCTGGCACGCGATGTGAGCGGCTTCATCGCGATGCTGGGCGACATCGTGCTGCAGCCCAGCTTTCCCGAGGACGAGTTCGAGCGCGAGCGCCAGGTGCTGCTGCACGAGTTCACCGAGGACGAGGACGACCCCGTCTCCACCGCCTTCAAGCTGTTCGACCATGCCAGCTGGGGCACGCACCCGCTGGCCCAGCCGGTGATCGGCACGCGGCGCAACATCGAGCGCTTCACCCGCGCCGATCTGGTGAGCCATGTGCAGCGCCAGTACGGCGGCGCCAACATCGTGGTGGCCGTGGCCGGCCCGACCCCGCTGGACACGCTGGCGCGCGACGTGCAGGCCGCTTTCGGCGCCGCGCCGGCGCTGGCGCCCAACCTCATCGCGCCGGCCAGCTTTGGCGGCGGCATCGCCAGCAAGGCCATGCCGGGCAGCAGCCAGAGCCATCTGGTGATGGGCTTTGGCGTGCCCGGCCAGCAGGCCGACGACGCCACCGCGGCGGTGGCCGCGGCGCTGTTCGGCGAAGGCATGAGCTCGCCGCTGCTGGGCGAGCTGCGCGAAAAACGCGGCCTGGTGTACTACGCCGCCGCCTCGGCCGATGTGCTGGATGCCGGCGGCCAGTTCGTCATCGAGGCCAGCACCGCCCCCGAACAGCTGGACGAATGCCTCACCGAGCTGGCGCGCCTGCTGGCACTGCAGGCCCGGCGCATCGACCCGGTGGATCTGGAGCGCGCCCACAACCAGCTGCTGGTGCGCCGCCTGCGCGCACTCGAAGAACCCGCACGCCGGCTGGAGGCCGCGGCGCTGGACCTGTTCATCCACGGCCGCGTGCGCAGCCTGGCCGAGTGGCGCGCCGGCATCGCCGCAGTGGACGGCGAGCGCGTGCGCGCCCTGTTCGAGCGCATGCTGGCCAGCGGCCCGGCGCTGGCCGTCAGCGGCAAGGTGCCGCGCGGCCTGCGCGACCGGGTGCGCACGCTGCTGGCGGCGCAGGGCCTGCGCTGCGATTGACGGCCCGACCCTCGGCACCCGGCCGCAGACGCCTGCGGTGAACCCAAGGCGTCGGCAAATCTGACAGCGGCCGTTGCATCGGTCGCACGGACGCGGCCAAGTGCTTGATTTTGATCAGGCGCGAACTGCGGGCACGGATGCTGCTGAGAGCGGCGGGCTCCCGTCGTCGGCCGCGCTGCAGCAGCGCGCCAGGCGACGGGCCCAAGCCCACCCACCAAGGAATCCGCCCATGAAGAACGCCGTTGCCGCATTTGCCCTCAGCCTGGTGGCCGCTGTCGCCGGCAGCGCGCAGGCTGCTGTCATCACCTACAACCTGCCCTTCCTGGGCGCCGGCCCGGTGAGCGGCAATGGCTTCACCACGGTGTTTGGCGGCGGCGGGTACGTGAATGCGTTCTCGATGGACAACGCGCACTCCTACCTGCAGCAGAACATCAGCGGCCTGGCCGGCCAGACGGTGACGCACGCTTCGCTGCAGTTCAACATCGGCGGCGGCCTGGCCCCGCAGCAGGTGACCGTGACCGCGTTCACCGCCACCGGCACGCTGGGCAGCCACTTCGCTGCCCCCGATGTGCTGGCCAGCCAGGTGTTCACGGTGAACGGTGCCGACCCGATGACCGCCAACGATCTGGACGTGACCAGCCTGCTGCTGCCGCGCGTGGCGGCGGGCGACACCTATTTCGCGCTGCACTTCGCGCCAGTGGACACCAGCATCAGCAGCCTGTACCTGCAGCCCTCGGGCAGCGAGAACCTGCGCCTGGTGGTCACCACGCAGGATGTGCCCGAGCCCTCGGCGCTGGCCCTGGTGGGCCTGGCCCTGGCCGGCCTGGGCGCCGTGGGCGCGCGCCGCCGCGCTGTCACGGCCGCCACCTGATCCCGCGCCTGATCCCGCGGCGGATTCCCCGCCTGATCAGGGCTGGATCAGGGCCTGCACCCGCTGCCGCAGCACCGGCAGCGTCACCTCGCCTGGCGCCAGCGGCGCACCGGCGGCCAGGCCCACCTGGCTGAACAGCCCGCGGCGGAACGGGCGCACCATGGCCCGGCCGCCGTCAATGCGCGAGAAAAACGAGCCCCACAGGTGGCTCAGGGCCACCGGCACCACCGGCACCGGCCGGCGCTCCAGGATCTTCATCAGCCCGCCCTTGAACTCGCCCAGCGTGCCGTCGCGGGTGATCGCGCCTTCGGGAAAGATGCCCAGCAGATCGCCCTCGGCCAGCACCTGGTCGGCCGCGGCCAGCGCGGCCTCGTAGGCCGCCGGGTCTTCGCTGCGCGGGGCGATGGGAATGGCCTTGGCCAGGCGGAACAGCCAGCCCAGCACCGGCACCGCGAAGATGCGGTGGTCCATCAGAAAGCGGATCGGCCGCGGGCTGGCGGCCATCAGCAGCACGGCATCGACATAGCTCACGTGGTTGCAGGCGATCAGCGCCGCACCGCTGACCGGGATGTGTTCGTCACCCGTCACCCGAAAGCGGTAGATGCAGCGCGACAGCATGAAGGCCACGAAGCGCAGCAGGTACTCGGGCACCAGCAGAAAGATGTAGAGCCCCACCGCCAGGTTGGCCAGCGCCGTGAGGCCGAAGACCTGCGGCACCGTGAAGCCGGCCGACAGCAGCGCGCCGACGATCAGGCTGCTGGCGATCATGAAGACCGCGTTGAGGATGTTGTTGGCGGCAATGATGCGCGCGCGGTGGCTGGGCGGCGAGCGCAGCTGGATCAGCGCATACATCGGCACGCTGTACAGGCCGGCAAACAGCGACAGCGCGAACAGGTCGGCCAGCACGCGCCAGTGCGCTGGCTGCGCCAGAAACGCCGACAGCGTCAGCAGCTCGGCCGGCGGCAGCGCGCGCGAGGCCAGGTACAGGTCGCCCGCGAACACGCTCATGCCGATGGCGCCCAGCGGCACCAGGCCGATCTCGACATGGCGGTGGCTGAAGGTCTCGCACAGCAGGCTGCCCACGCCGATGCCGAGCGAGAACACCACCAGCAGCAGCGAGGCCACATGCTCGTTGCCATGCAGCACGTCCTTGGCGAAGGACGGAAACTGCGACAGGAACACCGCGCCGAAGAACCACATCCAGCTGATGCCCAGCAGCGAGCGGTAGACCACCACGTTGCCACGCGCCAGCTGCAGGTTGCGCCAGGTTTCGGTGACCGGGTTCCAGTTGATCGCCAGCCCCGGCTCGGTGCTGGGCGTGGCAGGCACGTACTGCGCGGTGATGCGGCCCAGCACCGCCAGGGCCAGGCAGGTCAGGGCCACGGCCTCGGCGGCCGGCAGCCAGGCGTCGTCGGGCAGGGCGATCAGCACGCCGCCCACCACATTGCCCAGCAGGATGGCGACGAAGGTGCCCATCTCGATCATGCCGTTGCCGCCGGTGAGCTCGCGTTCGCTCAGGTGCTGCGGCAGGTAGGCGTATTTCACCGGGCCGAACAGCGTGCTGTGCAGGCCCAGCAGAAAGATGCAGGCCAGCAGCACCGGCACCAGCTTGAGGAACAGGCCCGCCGTGCCGATCAGCATGATCGCCAGCTCAAGGCTCTTGACCATGCGCGTCAGCCGCGCCTTGTCGAACTTGTCGGCGATCTGGCCCGAGGTGGCCGAGAACAGCAGAAAGGGCAGGATGAACACCGCACCGATCACCAGGCCGGCCATCGCCGGCGGCAGCCAGCCCACGCTGATGCGGTAGGTGACCAGCATCGTGAACGCGAACTTGAAGACGTTGTCGTTGGCCGCGCCGAGAAACTGCGTCCAGAAGAAAGGCGCAAAGCGCCTCTGGCGCAGCAGCGCAAACTGGTTGGGTTGCGGGTCTTGATGCATGGGCGGCAATCGTCGTCCTGTGGGATCGGCGCTGTTTATCGCACGACTGTGACGGCGCCCGCGAGCCCCTCGTCGCGCAGCCAGCGGAACATGGCATCGGCCGTCACCGTGGCAATGCGCCCGGCCAGGCGCTCGCCGGTGGGGTGGTCGTCAAAGGCCACATGGGCCATCGACATCCGCGCGCCCAGCCGCGTGAAGGTGTCGAGCTGGATCACCTGCGGCACAAAGCCGCGCTGCTGCAGCCAGGCCTGGGCGGCGTCGCGGTTGCCGGCACCGCCCCCGGCGGCCAGCATCTCCAGCGCCCACTGGTTGCTCTGCTGGTAACGCTGGCCCCAGGCGTAGGCCACCATGCTGTAGCGCGGCTGGTGCAGGCGCGTGGCCTGGGCCGCATCGCGCAGCCGCGGCAGCAGGGCGGCCTGCAGCTCGGGCGCCAGCGGCGCAAAGGCGGCCTCGTAGCGGTGCGGCGTGTCGAGGAAAAACTCGCCCAGGCCCTGGCGGTACAGCGCCGCCTCGGCCGTGCCGCAGTGGTTGAGCTTGTGCAGCACGCGCCAGCGGCCATCCTCGGGCTGGCGATAGGCCAGGCCCACATGCGACCAGCGCAGGCCGTGGCGCGACAAGTCCTGCCCGGCGCGCGCCAGCAGCAGCACCTGCGCGCCGCTGGCCTCGAGCCGGCCGCGCACCTGTTCGGCCAGGGCCAGGCCGCGCGCCACCGGCTCGACGCCGGGTGCCGCCGGCTCGCAGTCCTGGCCGGCGTGGGCCGGGGTGGCCACCAGCCCGGTGGTCAGCGCGGTGGCCAACGCGGCGGTCAGCGCGGCGGCCCGCACGCCGGCCAGGGTGCGTGGCGGCTGCGGGCGGTGCACCGGGTCGCGAACCGGGTCACAGGACAAGCCGCGCACCAGGCCGCGCACCAGGCCGCGCACCAGGCCGCGCACGATGCCGTGCTGCCAGCGGCCGCTCATCGCGTCACCCGCTCGTTGTGCAGCAGGGCCTGGCCGATCTCGTTGGGGATGAAGCAGATCACCCGCCCGGCCTGCGACAGCACCCAGCCGCTGGACAACGCGGCCACGGTCACCACCGCGCCGCTGGCCAGCACCGCGCCGCCGGCCATCTGCAGCGACAGGCGCGCGCCGTCGGACACCCGCTCGAGCACCCACACCGTGCCCTCGGCCGAGGCCTGCACTGCCACCACGGTGAGCAGCGCACCACCCGCCAGCACCGCCGATGGCGCCGCCACCACCACCGCCACCGGCAGCAGCGACAGCGCACTGCTGGCCTGCGAGGCGCCCTGCGCCCGTGCGCCGCCGGCCGTGGCCAGCAGCGCCGCCAGCGCGGTGGCCAGCAGCGGGCGCGTCCAGATCGTTGTCTTCGTCATCCTTGGCTCCTTGGTGGGGGTGGGTGGGTCATTCGCTGCGCAGCGCGGCTTGCGCACGGTCGGCCTGGTCGGCCTCGAAGCCGTCGCGCAGGGTCTTGGCCAGCGTGAACACGCTGGAGATCAGGTACAGCCAGGCCACGCCCAGGTAGGCCTTCCACACCGGATTGATGCCCATGCGCGCCAGGCCCCAGCCGGTCAGGCCCATGGCCAGCGCAAAGCTGCCCCACACCACCCAGCGCCACATCGGCGTGTCGCTAGGCTGCTGCGCGTTGTCGCGGATGAACTTGGCCAGCACGAAGGCGCTGGTCAGGCAGAAGGCATAGCCCATCACCATGAAGGCGCGGTCGAGGTCGTCACCGGGCAGCCAGACCAGGCCGCTGGCGCACAGCAGCGCCGCCAGGGCAAACGACACCCACACCTGCACGCGCCAGGCGCGGGTGTCGCGCTGCAGCGTGGCGGTGGCCGCCGGGCGGGTGGTGGGCAGGGCAGCAGCGCTGGCGGCAGGGGCGGGGCTCATGTCGGGGCTCGTGAAGGGCGCGTTGAACATGACCGCATGGTGCCCGGACAGCCTGGCAAGGTAGCGCGAATACTGCTGGAGTGTTGCTGAGCGACGCTGGTGGTATCGTCATTCGATACTTTTCAGGGGCGAACATGTCCACCACCCAGGCGCTGGTCGAGCAGCTCAAGGGCCAGCTCAAGGCCGCCGGCATCACCTACGCACGCCTGGCGGGCGAGCTGGGCCTGGCCGAATCGAGCATCAAGCGCATGTTCAGCCGCGGCGAGATGACGCTGGCGCGGGTGGACGAGGTCTGCCGCGTGCTGAAGATCGACTTCGCCGAGCTGGCGCGCGGCGTGGCCGACGCCCAGCCGCTGCTGCGCGAGCTGACGCAGGAGCAGGAGCGCGCCGTGGTCGCCGACCGCCAGCTGCTGCTGGTGGCCATCTGCTGCATGAGCCAGTGGACGGTGGAGCAGATGCTGGCCAGCTACCGCCTGAAAGAGCCGGCCGTGGTGCGTGCCCTCAGCCAGCTTGACCGCCTGGGCATCATCGAGCTGCGGCCGATGAACCGCTACCGGCTCAAGGTGGCCAAGACCTTTCGCTGGCGGCCGCACGGGCCGGTGATGAACTTCTTTCGCGAGCATGCGCTGACCGACTACTTCAGCGGCGGCTTCGACGGCGAGGGCGAGCTGCTGATGCTGGTGCACGGCGAGATCGGCCGCAGCCTGGCCGCGCTGTTCAACGAGCGGCTGCAGCGCCTGGCGCAAGACTTTGCCCAGCAGCACCTGGCCGACCAGCGCCTGCCCGACGACCAGAAGCGGCCCTACACGCTGGTGATCGGCATGCGCTCCTGGCTGTTCGCGGCGTTTCGCGACTTTGAGAAACGGGGGTAGGCCACCCGGCGCGTCACTCCTGGCCGTCGTCGCGGCGCTCGCCGTTCTTGCGGCCGGAGAACATGGTCCACCACACGATGAACAGCAGCAGCGCCAGCGCGCCCAGGGCTTCCAGCAGAATCATGAGCATGTCCAGATTATCCAGGCCGGCCCTGTTGCTGCTGGCGGCCGCCGCTGCGCTGCTGGCCGGCTGCGCCAGCCAGCGCCCCGCTGCCCTACCGGCCCCGGTGGTGGCCGCCCCACCCGGCGGCCCCACCACCACCGCCCCGGCCGCCCCCAGCGCCACCGAGCCCGCGCCCTGGCTGCGCCCGCGTGCACGCTGGGTGCCGGTGGACTGGCCTGCACTGCCCGGCTGGCAGGCCGACCGGGCCGCCGAGCTGTGGCCCGCCCTGCGCGCCGGCTGCCAGCGCCCGCCCCCGGCCTGGGCCGGCGTGTGCGCCCGGGTCAATGCCTTCCAGCCGCCCGACGACGGCTTTGCGCGCGAGTTTCTGCAGCGCGAGCTGCAGCCCTGGCGCGTGGAGTCGCATGCCGGCGAGGCCCAAGGCCTGGCCACCGGCTACTTCGAGCCGCTGGTGGCCGCCAGCCGCAAGCCCAGCGCGCAGTTCAAGGTGCCGCTGTACCGCGCGCCGGCCGACCTGGCCAGCCGCCGCCCCTACTGGACCCGCCAGCAGCTCGACACCGTGCCCGCCGCACGCGCCGCGCTGGCCGGGCAGGAGATCGCCTGGGTGGCCAGTGCGCTGGACGTGCTGGTGCTGCAGATCCAGGGCTCGGGCCGGCTGCGCTTTGCCGAGGGCGACAACAGCCCCGGCGCGCGCGCCACCCAGGTGCGCCTGGCCTTTGCCGGCCACAACGACCAGCCCTACAGGTCGGTGGGCCGCTGGCTGATCGACCAGGGCGAGCTCAAGCCCGAGGGCGCCAACTGGCCGGCCATCCGCGCCTGGGGCGAGCGCGCCAGCCCGGCGCGCCTGAACGAGATGCTGTGGAGCAACCCGCGCGTGGTGTTCTTCCGCGAAGAGCCGCTGCCCGAGGCCAGCCCGGCCGGCCCCGTGCCCGGCCCGCGCGGCGCGCAGGGTGTGCCGCTCACCGCCGGCCGCTCGGTGGCGGTGGACCCGCAGGCCGTGCCCTACGGCACGCCGCTGTGGCTGGACACCACCGAGCCGCTGGCCACCACGCCGCTGCAGCGCCTGGTGATGGCCCAGGACACCGGCGGCGCCATCGTTGGCGCAGTGCGCATCGACCTGTTCTGGGGCGCCGGCGAGCAGGCCGAGCAGCAGGCCGGCCGCATGAAGCAGCCGCTGCGCGTGTGGGCGCTTTGGCCGCGGGGGCTGATGCCACCGGGTTGAGGCCCGCGCCTTGCTAAGCTGGCTGCATGCAGCTGCTCATCGCCCGCCTGAACCACGAGACCAACACCTTCTCGCCGGTGCCCACGCCGCTGGCCGCGTTCGATCCGCAATGGGACGACGACGCGCGGCGCAGCCAGCAGGGCATGCGCACCGCGATGGCGGCGTTTCTGGACGCCGCAGCGCGGCGCGGCGACACGGTGCTCACCCCGCTGGCCGCCACCGCCAACCCCAGCGGCCGGGTCGACGCGGCGGCCTATGAGCGCATGGCGCAGCACATCGAGGCCTGCGCGCCGGGCTGCGATGCGATCCTGCTCGATCTGCACGGCGCCATGGTCACCACCCACCTCGACGATGGCGAGGGCGAGCTGCTGGCCCGCCTGCGCGCCGCCGCGCCGGGCGTGCCCATCGGCGTGGCGCTCGACCTGCACGGCAACATCACGCCGCGCATGATGGCCAACGCCGATGTGATGGTGGGCTTCAAGACCTACCCGCATGTGGACATGTACGAAACCGGCGAACACGCCGCGCGCCTGCTGCTGGCCATGGCCGATGGCCAGGTGCGTTATGCCCTGCGCTGGCACCGCTTGGCGCTGATGAGCCACACGCTGCGCAGCGCCACGCTGGGCGGCGACAGCGCCGCGATGACCGCCGCCGTGGCCAGTGCCCGCGAGGCCGAGGGCCAGGGCGTGCCGGCGGTCACGGTGTTTGCCGGCTTCGCGCTGGCCGATATCCCGGCTCCCTGCGTCAGCGTGGTGGTGACCGACACCGACGACACGGCGGGCCATGCCCGCGCCCAGCGCACGGCCGACGGCCTGGCGCAGCAGGTGTGGGCGCAGCGCGAGGGCTTTGTCTACCGCAGCGAGCCGCTGGCGCAGTCGCTGGCGCGCGCCACTGCGCTGGCCGAGGCCCAGCCGGAGTCTGGCCCCCACGTCGCTGCGCTCCTGCCCCCCGAGGGGGCGCTCAGTCCCTTGGGACGGCCCGGCGGGACTGATTCCGGCCCCCACGTCGCTGCGCTCCTGCCCCCCGAGGGGGCGCTCAGTCCCTTGGGGCGGCCCGGCGGGACTGAGGCCACGCGCCGACCTGTGCTGCTGCTCGACCACGGCGACAACGTGATGAGCGGCGGCACCTGCGACACGATGGATGTGCTGCTGGCCGCGCTGGCCGCGGGCATGAGCGGCATCGCCATGGGCCCGCTGTGCGACCCCGAGGCCGTGGCCACGCTGTGGGCCGCGGGCGAAGGCGCCCGCCTCACGCTGGCGCTGGGCAACAAGCGCGCGATGCCGGCCCTGCGCCCCGGCCCCGGCCGGGAGAAGACGCCGCCGCTGCTCAGCGGCACGGTGCGCCGGCTGTCGGACGGCGTGTACACCGTCACCGGGCCGATCTACACCGGCCAGCGCTGCGAGATGGGGCGCACGGTGCTGTTCGACATCGGCGCGGCGCAGATCGTGGTCACCGAGCGCACGCAGGAGCCCTATGACCTGGGCGTGTTCGGCTGCGTGGGGCTGGACGTGGCGCAGCGGCCCGGCCCGCGCTTTGTGCTGCTGAAGTCACGCATGTACTGCCGGCCGGTGTTCGGCCCGCTGTGCGCGGCGCTGGTGGAATGCGACAGCGCCGGCGTGACCAGCTCCGACTACAGCCTGTACCCGTTCACGCAGGTGCAGCGGCCGGTGTACCCGCTCGACGCGGGCTGAGCGGCGCGGCCTGCGCCGCTCAGCCGGGCGCCAGCTCGATGCAGTTGCGGCCGGCGTTCTTGGCGCGGTAGAGGGCCTGGTCGGCGCGCTCGATGGCGCGCTCGCACACCTCTTCGGCGCTGCACACCGACACCCCGCCCGAGAAGCTCACCGTGAGGCCCGGCACGATGGCGCTGAAGTCGGCGCTGGCGATGCGCTCGCGCAGCCGCCGCAGCACGCCCTCGGCCGCGGCCAGCGGCGTGCCCGGCAGCAGCAGCAGAAACTCCTCGCCGCCCCAGCGGGCCAGCGCATCGCCGCCGCGCAGCTCGGCGCGCGCCAGTTCGGCAAAGTGCTGCAGCACCGCATCGCCCACCAGGTGGCCGTGGCGGTCGTTGATGCGCTTGAAGTGGTCGATGTCCAGGAGCGCCAGCGCCATCGGGCCGCCGGCACGGCGCTGGCGCGGCTGCTCCTGGGCCAGCAGCTCGCTCATGGCGCGGCGGTTCAGCAGACCGGTGAGCATGTCGCGCGTGGCCAGCTCGCGGTTCAGCGCCAACGCCCCGGTGAGTTCGGCCTTCTGCGCCGACAGGCGTGCGCGCATGCGCCCCAGCCGCACCACCAGCACCAGCGTGGCGCCCAGCACGATGGCGGCCAGCAGGCCGTGCAGCAGCTCCAGGCGCGGCGGGTAGCGCGGCGTGGGGCCCAGGGTGCACCAGAGCATGGCCGCGGCCAGGCCGCCAAAGCCGGCCACCGAGAGCAGCCGCGCCTGCGCCGGGCGCAGGCTGAAGATGCCGAACAGGATGACCAGCAGCATCACCGCCACGAAGGCGCCGCGCAGCGGCCCGGTGACCGCATACGACCAGCTCACCGACGAGATCGCAAACAGCGATTGCGGCATGGTCAGCGACGGATCGCTGCCCAGGCGCAGGTTGGCACCGGTGCGCACCAGGGCATAGAACACGGCCGAGCCGCTCAGCGTGTAGGCGCTCAGCCAGGCCAGATCCACCGCCTGCATCAGGCCCATCGCCACCGCCAGGCCCTGCACCGCGGCGCACACCACGAACACGCCGATGGCCAGCAGGGTCTGCGATGCACGCACCCGTTGATGCGGCGAGTCGCCAAGCAGAAGGCGTGACAGGGACACGGGGGCCTTGGATTCGTGGAACGGCACTGTTCCGGCTTTTCGGCCGGCCCCGCGCGGCACTTGAGCCGGCCGGGCGGCCGGGGCGGCGCGGTCGCGCGGTTTTCACGCCGGCGGGGGTGAACCGGCCGGGCGCCCCGCCGGACCGGCCCGGGCCACCCACCAGTCCGCCAGCCAGGCCTCCACCTGCTGCGGCCAGGCCTGGCCCTGCGCGGCGGCGGTGTCGAGGCGGCGGATGTCCGCCCGGCCGGCGGCGCCGCCCGGCACGTCAGCCAAGCGGGCGTCCGGAGCCCCCGCAGCGCCTGCGGCCGCCACGGCTGTGTCAGGCCGCGCGGCCGCCTCGGCCGCCTCGGCCGCGTCGGGCCACTCGGCCAGGCCCTGCTGCCAGTGCAGCAGCTCGGGGCCGGCATCCGAGGCATCGTCGCCGCGTGCGGCGCGCTGGGCCAGGCGCTCGCGCAGCAGCGCCTCGGGGGCTTCGCACAGCACCAAGGTAAAGGGCAGGCCCAGGCGCGCGGCCAAGGCGCGCACCGCGTCGCGCTCGCTGCGGCGCAGGCTGGCGGCGTCCAGCACCACCGGCACGCCGGCGCGCAGCGCGCCCTCGGCCAGCGCATGCAGGCGGGCATGGGTGCGGCGGTTGGCCTCGGGGGTGTACAGGCCCAGCGCGGCGCCGCCACGGGCATCGGCAGCCAGGCCGAACAGGCGCTTGCGCTCCACATCGGAGCGCAGGCGCACGCCGCCCAGGCCCTCGGCCAAGGCGGCGGCCACGCGGCTCTTGCCGCTGCCCGACAGGCCCATCATCAGCACCAGGCGCGGCGCGGCCGCCTGCTGCGGGCCCAGGCGCAGCGCCAGCGCCAGCAGGGCGTCGGCGCGCGCCAGTGCAGGTTGCCCGGCAGGCCCGCCAGGCCCGCCAGGCTCGTCACCTGCCAGCAGCGCCACCTTGGCGCGCACCGCGGCGCGGTAGGCCGCCCACCAGCCCAGCAGCGGCAGCGCGGCGTGGTCGTCGGCCGCCTCGAGCGCCGCGCTGACGAAGCGCCAGGCCAGCCGCGGCAGGCCATGGGCGTGCAGGTCCATGAAGCAGAAGGCCAGATCGCCCAGCGTGTCGATGTGGCGCAGCGCGGGGTTGAACTCGAGCGCATCAAACAGCAGTGGCGCGCCACCGGCCCACACGATGTTGCCCAGGTGCAGGTCGCCATGGCATTCGCGCACCCGGCCACCGGCGCGGCGCTGCTCGATCAGCGCGGCCAGCGCCGCACCGCGGGCCTCGGTCCAGTCGGCCAGCTGGGCCAGCCGGGCCAACCGTGCGGCGGCCCCGGCGCCCTGCCGCGGCAGCAGCGCGGCCAGCTCGCGCAGGTTGTCGCGCGGCCAGTGGCGGGTGCGCTCGGCGCTGCCGAACCCGGCCGGCGCCGGCGCCAGCAGGGCATGAAAACGCGCCACCTCGGCGGCCAGCGCGTCCACCTGCGCCGGCTGCAGCTGCCCGGCCCGGGCCAGGTGGTCAAAGCCCTGGCGGGCGTCGAAGCGGCGCATCAGAACGGCCCAGTCGAGCACGGCACCGTCAGGCACGGCCCCGTGCAGCACGGCGCCGTCAGGCACGGTGGCGGCGCCCAGCCGCAGGCCGTCGGGCGTGTGGCACACCGGCAGCACGTCGAGGTAGAGCTGCGGCGCGGCGCGGCGGTTCAGCCGCAGCTCGTGCCGGCAGGCGGCCTCGCGCAGCGCGGTGGTGGAGAAGTCGACAAAGGGCCGGCACAGCGGCTTCTTGAGCTTGAGCACCCGCTCGGGGTAGAGCAGCAGGGTCGACAAATGGGTTTCGATGCGCTGCGGCAAGCAGCCGTCTGGCGCCTGCGACAGGTGCCGCGCCACCGCACCCGGCCGGCACAGCTGGGCCACGCGCTCGGCATGCGCGCGCAGCGCGGCCGCCTCGTCGAACGCCGGGGTCTCGCCCATCGGCCGGTTCGCCGTCAGGGGCGCTTGCGCCGCAGGTGCCCCAGCGGCCACACCGCACCGGCCTTGACCTCGCCGAGCGAGAAGCTGGTGTGCAGGTCTTTCACGTTGGGCAGCTTGAACAGCGTGTCGTGCGCCCAGCGCGAATAAGCGTCCAGATCGGTGGCCAGCACCTGCAGCTCGAAAGTGCCGGCGCCGCTGATGTAGTGGCAGCTCAGCACCTCGGGCAAGGCGCGGATGGCGTCCTCGAGCGCCCGCGTGGCCTCGGCGTTGTTGCGCTCGGCGTCGATGCGCACGAAGGCCAGCACACCCAGGCCGATGCGGCGGCGGTCGATCTCGGCGCGGTAGCCGGTGATGTAGCGCTGCTGCTCGAGCCATTTGACGCGCCGCCAGGTGGGCGCCGCCGACAGGCCGATGCGCGAGGCCAGCTCGGCATTGGTGAGCCGCGCGTCGTGCTGCAGCTCGTCGAGGATGGCGATGTCGTAGCGGTCAAGCCCGGGGCCGTGCGCCAGCTCGGCGGCCTCGGGGGTGTCGGGGGTGTTGGGGGTGTCGGCGGCCTGGCCATCGTCGGCCCCGGCGCCTGCCGCGGCCGTGGCCGTGGCCAAACCGCCGCTGCCGGCCGCAGCGGCCCGACCGGCGGCCGAGGGTGTTTTCCCTGATGCGCGTGGTTTGGGCGCGATTCTTTCTTTGGTAGCCATTGTTCGAGCAAGCTCCTTTCGCCAATCATCGCTACAACGGCATCAAAAGAAAAGACTTCACGGCGGGCTTTTTCTAAACTGCCCCGACCTGCCGCCGCCTTGTTGCGGCGCCGATTTCCACCGTGACCGAGGCCCCGCATGAACGCCCCGCTGCCCGACGCCGTCCGCCGTGCCCTCGAGACCATCTCGCTCGACGACAAGTACACCCTGGCGCGCGGCCGCGCCTTCATGAGCGGCGTGCAGGCCCTGGTGCGCCTGCCCATGCTGCAGCAGCAGCGCGACGCGGCCGCGGGCCTCAACACCGCCGGCTTCATCAGCGGCTACCGCGGCAGCCCGCTGGGCGGCTACGACCAGTCGCTGTGGGCCGCCAAGGCCCATCTGGCCCAGCACCAGATCGTGTTCCAGCCCGGCGTCAACGAAGAGCTGGCGGCCACCGCGGTGTGGGGCACGCAGCAGCTCGACCTGTTTCCTGAACGCAAGAAGCACGATGGCGTGTTCGGCATCTGGTACGGCAAGGGCCCGGGGGTCGATCGCTGCTCCGACGTGTTCAAGCACGCCAACATGGCCGGCACCAGCCGGCACGGCGGCGTGATCGCCATCGCCGGCGACGACCATGTGGCCAAGAGCAGCACCGCCGCACATCAAAGCGACCACATCTTCAAGGCCTGCGGCCTGCCGGTGTTTTTTCCCAGCGATGTGCAGGGCATCCTCGACATGGGCCTGCATGCCATCGCGATGAGCCGCTTCTCCGGCGTGTGGGCCGGCATGAAGACCATCCAGGAGGTGGTGGAAAGCGCGGCCAGCGTCAGCGTCGACCCCGACCGCGTGCAGATCGTGCTGCCCGGCGACTTTGCGATGCCGCCGGGCGGCGTGCACATGCGCTGGCCCGACACCGCGCTCGAGCAGGAGGCGCGGCTGATGGACACCAAGTGGTACGCCGCGCTGGCCTACATCCGCGCCAACCGGCTCAACCACAACGTCATCGCCACGCCCGACGACCGCTTCGGCCTGATCGCCAGCGGCAAGGCCTACAACGACACGCGCCAGGCGCTCCACGACCTGGGCCTGGACGACGCCACCTGCCGCTGCCTGGGCATCCGCCTGCACAAGGTCAACGTGGTGTGGCCGCTGGAGGCGCAGACCACGCGCGAGTTCGCCACCGGCCTGAAAGAGATCCTGGTGGTGGAAGAAAAGCGCCAGGTCATCGAGTACCAGCTCAAGGAAGAGCTCTACGGCTGGCGCCCCGACGTGCGCCCCGACGTGGTGGGCAAGTTCGACGAGGCCGACGGCAGCCACGACGGCGGCGAATGGAGCCTGCCCAACCCCAGCGGCAACTGGCTGCTGCGCGCCAAGGCCGACCTGACGCCGGCCATCATCGCCAAGGCCATCGCCCGCCGGCTGCGCCGCCTGGGCGTGCCCGACGACGTGGCCGCCCGCATGGACGCCCACCTGCAGGTGCTGGAGGCCCGCGAACGCGCGGTGCTGTCGCTGCAGACCGACGCCGGCGAGCGCCTGCCCTGGTTCTGCTCGGGCTGCCCGCACAACACCAGCACGCGCGTGCCCGAGGGCAGCCGCGCGCTGGCCGGCATCGGCTGCCACTACATGGCCAACTGGATGGACCGCAGCACCGCCACCTTCACGCAGATGGGCGGCGAGGGCGTCACCTGGGTGGGCCAGGCGCCGTTCAGCCTGGACGCGCATGTATTCGCCAACCTGGGCGACGGCACCTACTTCCACAGCGGCATCCTGGCCATCCGCCAGAGCATCGCCGCGGGCGTGAACATCACCTACAAGATCCTCTACAACGACGCCGTGGCCATGACCGGCGGCCAGCGCGTGGGCGAGCGCCCCGAAGGCCACAGCGTGCTGCAGATCATGAAGAGCTGCCTGGCCGAAGGCGTGGCCAGGCTGGTGATCGTGACCGACGAGCCGGCCAAGTACAGCGGCGTGGCACTCGAGCCCGGTGTCACCGTGCACCACCGTGACGAACTCGATCGCCTCCAGCGCGAGTTCCGCACGCTCAGCGGCACCACGGCCATCATCTACGACCAGACCTGCGCCACCGAGAAGCGCCGCCGCCGCAAGCGCGGCACGATGGTCGATCCTGCCAGGCGCGTGGTCATCAACGAGCTGGTGTGCGAGGGCTGCGGCGATTGCTCGGTGCAGAGCAACTGCCTCAGCGTGGAGCCGGTGGAAACCGACTTCGGCCGCAAGCGCCGCATCAACCAGAGCACCTGCAACAAGGACTACAGCTGCACCAAGGGCTTCTGCCCCAGCTTCGTCACGGTCGAGGGCGGGCAACTGAAGAAGCCGAAGAAGGACAGCCGCATCGACCCCTTCGCGCTGCCGCCGATCAGCCAGCCGGTGCTGCCGGTGGCCGAGGCGGCCTGGGGCATCGTGGTGGCCGGCGTGGGCGGCACCGGCGTGATCACCATCGGCCAGCTGCTGGGCATGGCCGCGCACCTGGAGGGCAAGGGTGTGATCACGCAAGACTCGGCCGGCCTGGCGCAAAAGGGCGGCGCCACCTGGAGCCACATCCAGATCGCCAACCGGCCCGAGGCCATCTTCAGCACCAAGGTCGACACCGCCAAGGCCGACCTGGTGATCGCCTGCGATGCCATCGTGGCCGCCGGCAAGGCCACGCTGAGCCTGATGCGCGAGGGCCGCAGCTTCGTGGCCCTGAACACCCACGCCACGCCCACCGCGGCCTTTGTGCACAACCCCGACTGGCAGCACCCCGACGCCCGCAACGGCGGCTGCGAGGCCGCGCTGGCCAGCGCCGTGGGCCGCGCCAACCTGGGCGCCTTCGACGCCGAGCAACTGGCCGTGCAGCTGCTGGGCGACAGCATCTACACCAACCCGCTGCTGCTGGGCTTTGCCTGGCAGAAGGGCCGCGTGCCGCTGGGCCAGGCCGCGCTGCTGCGCGCCATCGAGCTCAACGGCACGCAGGTCGACAACAACAAGGCGGCCTTCGAATGGGGCCGCCGCTGTGCCGACGACCTGGCCGCCGTGATGGCCCTGCTGCCCGCCGGCCGGGGCGGCGCGCAGGTCATGCAGTTCATCCGCAAGCCGGGGCTGGAGGCCATCGTCGCGCAGCGCGTCGAATTTCTCACCCTCTACCAGGACGCGGCCTATGCGCAGCAGTACGCGGCCCTGGTCGAGCGCGTGCGTGTGGCCGAGGCCAGCGCCGCCACCGGCGCCGCGGCCGGCAGCACCCGCCTGGCCGAGGCGGTGGCGCGCTACCTGTTCAAGCTGATGGCCTACAAGGACGAGTACGAGGTCGCCCGACTGCACACCGACGCCAGCTTCAGCGCCAAGATCGCCGCGCAGTTCGAGGGCGACTACAGGCTGGTGCACCACCTGGCGCCGCCGCTGCTGGCCAAGACCAATGCGCAGGGCGAGATGATCAAGCGCGCCTACGGCCCGTGGATGCGCAGCGCCTTCGGCCTGCTGGCCCGCCTGAAGGGCCTGCGCGGCACGGCCTTCGACCCGTTCGGCAAGACCGACGAGCGCCGCACCGAGCGCGCGCTGATCGGCGAGTACCGCGACACGGTCGACGAACTGCTGCGCGGCCTGAACGCCGGCAACCTGGCGCTGGCGGTCAGCCTGGCCAGCCTGCCCGAAGAGATCCGCGGCTACGGCCATGTCAAGGCGCGCCACCTGGCCGCCGTGCGGCCCAAGTGGGCGGCGCTGCTGGCACAGTGGCGCGGCCAGCCGGCGGGCGGCCGGCAGGCGGCCTGACCGCCAGCGAAGCCGCGGGGCGCCACAGCGGGCGTCGTCGGGCTGCCGCAGGCCTGCGGCACACTGCGCGCCACCACAGCGCCCGCAGCCTCCCCATGCAAGCCACCGCCCCCTGGCCCGCCCTGGCCGACGCCGTGCACGCCCGCGTGCCGCGCCTGCCCTTTCGCATCGACGACGCCGGCACACCGCGCCTGGCCGGCTCGGTGGCCCGCGCGCACCTGCCGGCGCTGGCGCGCTGGGCCGATGCGCTGCGCATCGACGAGGCGGGCGTCACGCTCGGCCTGCCCGCCGCGCAGCGCCAGGCCTTTTTTGCCGAGGCCAATGCCGCGCTGCATGCGCAAGGCCTGATCGTGGCCTGGCGCAACGAAACCTACCCGGTGCTGGCGCTGCCGGCCGATGGCCGCTCACCCGACGCGCAAGCCGATCTGCTGGCCACCTTCGAACGCGCGGCCTCGCGCTTCTGGGGCACGGCCACCTTTGGCGCGCACTGCAACGGCTATGTCACCGACACCGGCATGGCCGACGGCCGGCCCGCGCAGCTGTGGATTGCCCGCCGCAGCGACAGCAAGCCCACCGATCCCGGCCTGCTCGACAACCTGGTGGGCGGCGGCGTGCCGCATGGCCAGACGCCGGCCCAGACCGTGCTGCGCGAGGGCTGGGAGGAGGCCGGCCTCACGCCCATGCAAATGGCCGGCCTGGCACCGGGCCGCATCCTGCGCCTGGCGCGCGACATTCCCGAAGGCTTCCAGCTCGAATGGCTGAGCGTCTACGACCTGGCCCTGCCACCCGACCTGCTACCGCAGAACCAGGACGGCGAGGTGCAGGCCCTGCACTGCTGGCCGGTGGCCGAGGCGCTGGCCCGCGCCGCCGCCGGCGAGATGACCACCGATGCCACGCTGGCCACGCTGGATTTCGCGCTGCGCCACGGCCTGCTGACCGGCCCCGACGCGGCCCGCTGCGCCGCGCTGCTGGACAGGCTGGCGCACGGCCACGCCCAGCGGCTCACAGATTGAAACAACCCGCATCGTCGTGCTGCTTACGTTCAATCAAACTGAATCAGCGACTCAAGTGGCCTGAAGCCCGGGGGCCAATGCGGCGGCGACACTGCGGCGCATGACGATTGCGCCCCGCCCTGCCACTTCCGCAGCCCCTGCCCGCTACACCGCCCCGGCCATCGTGCTGCACTGGCTGCTGGCGCTGGGCATCGTGGGCGCTTTCGGGGTGGGCCTGTACATGACCGGGCTGAGCATGTCGCCCACCCGGCTCAAGCTCTACAACTGGCACAAGTGGGCCGGCGTGACCATCCTGGCCCTGTCGGCCTTGCGCCTGCTGTGGCGCCTGGGCCACCGCCCGCCGGCCGATGTGCCGATGCCCGCCTGGCAGGCCGCGGCGGCGCATGCCGCGCATGTGGGCCTGTACCTGCTGTTTTTTGCCGTGCCGCTGATCGGCTGGGCCTACAGCTCGGCGGCCGGCTACCCGATCGTGTGGTTCGGCGTCTGGCCCTTGCCCGACTTCGTGCCGGTGGACAAGGCGCTGGCCGAGGCCATCAAGCCCTGGCATGCCCGCAGCGCCTGGCTGATGGCCCTGCTGGTGCTGCTGCACGTGGCCGGCGCCCTGAAGCACCAGCTGATCGACCGCGACGGCCTGATCAACCGCATGCGCCTGGGCGGAACCTCTGGCGGCCGGGCCTGATCACAGGCCGGTCGTCTTCTTTGTCTGCACCGCAGCACCCACCGATCCATGATCAAACTCCATTCCGGCCTGTCGGCCACCGCCCTGGCCCTGCTGGCCGCGGCCGCCACCCCCAGCCTGGCGCAGCAGGTTGACACCGCCAAGAGCGAGATCGGCTTCGTCAGCAAGCAGATGGGCGTGCCGGTCGAGGGCAAGTTCAAGAAGTGGACCGCGCAGATCGCGTTCGACCCCAAGAAGGCCGCGGCCGGCAAGGTGGCCTTCACCATCGAGACCGGATCGGCCAGCTTTGGCACCGCCGAGACCGATGCCGAGGTGGTCAAGCCGGCCTGGTTCAACGTGCCCAAGTTTCCGCAGGCCAGCTTCACCAGCACCACGATCAAGCCGCTGGGTGCGGGCAAGTTCGAGGTGGCCGGCAAGCTCAGCATCAAGGGCAACAGCCGCGATGTGGTGGTGCCGGTCACCGTGGTGCAGAACGGCGCGCTGAGCACCGCCACCGGCGCCTTCGCGATGAAGCGCCTCGAATTCAAGATCGGCGAAGGCGAATGGGCCGACACCTCGATGGTGGCCGACGAGGTGCAGGTCAAGTTCAAGCTCGCGCTCACCGGCCTCGGCCCGCTGTGAGCACCACCCCCCCAGCGTTTCAACCCCGACTTTTCAACCCGGAGATCCCGATGTTCCGCAGCACCCTCGCCGCCGCCGCACTGGCCACCCTCGCCTTCGGCGCCCAGGCCCAGAGCGCCACCTACGCGATCGACCCGACGCACACCTTCGCCACCTTCGAGATCCTGCACTTCGGTGCCAGCACCAACCGCGGCCGCTTCGACAAGAAGAGCGGCACCGTCACGCTGGACAAGGCCGGCAAGAGCGGCAAGGTCGAGATCACGCTGGAAACCGGCTCGATCAGCAGCGGCACCGCCGCCTTCGACAAGCACCTGACCAGCAAGGACTTCTTCAACTCGGCCGAATTCCCCACCGCCAAGTTCGTGGCCGACAAGTTCACGTTCAACGGCGACAAGGTGGCCGAGGTCAGCGGCAGCCTCACGCTGCTGGGCAAGACCAACCCGATCACGCTGAAGGCCAGCAACTTCGCCTGCTACGAAAGCCCGATGCTCAAGCGCGAGGTCTGCGGCGGCGATTTCGAGACCAGCGTGGTGCGCAGCCAGTACGGCATGACCTGGGGCCTGAACTACGGCTTCTCGGATGCGGTGAAGGTCGTCATCCAGGTCGAGGCCGTCAAGCAATAAGCTGGGGCACCCGGCGCCGCGGGTACGCGACGCCACCCGCCGGGCGGGCTCGCTGGCCCACCGGCACCCACTGCAAGCCCCGCCCTGGCGGGGCTTTGTCGTTTCTGCCAGCATGCGGCGCATGACCCTTGCGCGACCTCTGCTGCTTCTGGGCCTCGGCCTGCTGAGCGCCGGCACTGCCACGGCCCAGCCCGTGGCCTACCAGCTCGACCCCACGCACAGCTTCGTGCACTTCGAGGTGCTGCACTTCGACACGGCCACGCTGCGCGGGCGTTTCGGGCCGCTCAAGGGCGAGGTCGAGCTCGACCGCGCAGCGCGGCGCGGCCGTGTGCAGGTGGTGGTGGACGTGTCCCAGGTGAGCAGCGGCCTGCCGGTGCTCGATGCCCGTCTGCGCGGGCCCGACCTGCTGGACGCCGAGGGCCACCCGCAGGCGTTTTTCGTGGCCAGCGGCTTCGAGTTCGACGCCCAGGGCGGCGTGCGCGCGGTACGCGGCGAGTTCACGCTGCGCGGCCAGGGCCGGCCGCTCACGCTGATGGCCGAGCGCTTTCGCTGCTACACCCACCCGCTGCTGCGCCGCGAGGTGTGCGGCGGCGACTTCAGCGCCGTGCTCGAGCGCAGCGCCTGGGGCATCACCTACGGCCTGCCCTTCGTGGCCGAGCGGGTGACGCTGCGGGTGCAGGTGGAGGCGGTGCGGCAAGACCCGCCCTGAGCGCGCCGCGGCCGTCGCCGGCTGCTGCACCCCATCCGGCGCACCGGCCGGTGCGTCGCACGCGTCTGGTGGCGGCCATGACGGCCTGCGTACAGTCCGTCCATCCCCAGCATCGCCAGCCCTTCTCCCATGAACCCCAATCCGGCCTCGCCCTGGCCTGCCCGCTGGCAGCGCTTCTCGGCCGCCAGCCTGCGCGGCTACCACGCCTATGGCAGCTGGCTGGTGGGCATCACCTGGCGGCGCTTCATCGTGCTGTCGGTGCTGCTGATGATCGTTTCGGGCCTGCTGCAGAACATTCCGCCCTTCAGCTGGCACTGGACGCGCACCGTGACGCTGGCGCCCGAGCTGCCCAAGCTGCCGGAGATTCCCAAGATCGGCGCACCCGAGGCGCCCAAGCCACCCGCGGCGCCCGCGGCCTCGGCATCCAAGGTGCGGCCCGGCATCCACATCGAGAAGCCGCCCAAGGGCAGCAAGACCGATGGCGTGGAGATCACCATTGACGACCATGGCGTGCGCATCGTGCCCAAGACACGCGCCGTCGCAGCCTCGCAGGCCCAGGCTGCGGCATCGGCCGCCGGCCAGGCGCCGGGCGGCACGGCACCGCTGGTCGACATCCGGCTGCCGCCGGGGGCCACCGGCGAGGCCGTGCGCCAGGCGGTGGAAGACGCTCGCGACGCCATCGAGGAAGCCGTGCGCGACGCCCGCGAGGACGCCCGCGACGAGCTCGAAGCCGCGCGCGCCGAGGCCCAGGCCGCACGCGAGGCCGGCCGCCAGGCCACCCTCGACGCCGCCCGCGCCATCGCCGACGCCCGCCGCGCGATGCCCAAGCGCGAGACGCACGAGGTCAGCCTGGGCGAGTTTCTGCCCAGCCTGGCCATGCTGTGGATCGTGGGCTCGGTGATCCTGAAGATCACCTACAGGCAGCAGATCCGCGCCGAGGCCACGGCCGCGCAGGCGGTGGAGACGGCCGAAGCCGAATCGCTCAAGCGCCAGGTGGTCGAGGCGCGCATGGCGGCCATGCAGGCGCAGATCGAGCCGCACTTCCTGTTCAACACGCTGGCCAGCATCGACCACCTGATCGAGGTCGACCCGCAGCGCGCCAGCCAGATGCAGAAGAACCTGATCGCGCTGCTGCGCGCCAGCATGCCCACCATGCGCGAGACCGCCGGCAGCGAAGGCGGCACGCCGCGCGACCTGGGCCGCGAGCTGGCCGTCATCCGCCCCTACCTCGAGATCCTGAAGGTGCGAATGGAAGAGCGCCTGACCACCACCATCGACGTGCCCGAGGGCCTGCTCTCGGCCGAGTTTCCGGCCATGATGGTGCAGACCCTGGTCGAGAACGCCATCAAGCACGGCCTGGAGCCCAAGCCCGAGGGCGGCCACCTGGCGGTCAAGGCCGAAATCCTGCACGGCAAGCTGGCCATCAGCGTGGCCGACACCGGCCTGGGCTTCGGCCGCGCCGCCACCGCCGGCACCGGCGTGGGCCTGGCCAACATCCGCGAGCGCCTGCAGCTGCTCTACGGCACCAAGGCCGCGCTGACCATCGCCGAGAATCCCGGCGGCGGCACGCGCGTGACCATCACCGTGCCCTACAAACCCGTTGAAGGAGCCGGCGCATGACCGCCCCCACCCCCAGCCCGCTGGATGCCACGACCGCGCCGCGCGCGGTGATCGCCGACGACGAGCGCCTGATGCGCGAGCAACTGCGCGCCCGCCTGACCGAGGTGTGGCCCGAGCTGCAGATCGTGGCCGAGGCCAAGAACGGCCTCGAGGCCGTGGAGCTGGTGCAGCAGCACCGGCCCGACCTGGTGTTTCTCGACATCCGCATGCCCGGCCTCACCGGCGTGGAGGCGGCGCGCCAGATCGCGCAGCTGGACATCGGCGACGACGAGCACCTGCCCGAGATCGTGTTCATCACCGCCTATGACGAATACGCCGTGCAGGCCTTCGAGCAGGGCGTGGCCGACTATGTGCTCAAGCCCGCCGAGCGCGAGCGCCTGCAGCTCACCGTGGCGCGCATCCGCAGCCGCCTGGCGCGCCGCGACAGCCTGGATGGCGCTGACGGCGCCGACGCCGCGCCGCAGCCGCCGGTGCAGCAGCTGCTGCATGCGCTTTCGGCGCGGCTCAGCCCCGGCCACGCACCGCGTTACCTCGACTGGATCCAGGCCACCGTGGGCCAGAGCATCCAGATGATTCCGGTGGCCGAGGTGCTGTTCTTCATCAGCGACGAGAAGTACACCCGGGTGCAGACGCCCACGGTGGAGGCGCTGATCCGCAAGCCGATCAAGGAGCTGGTGGACGAGCTCGACCCGGCGCTGTTCTGGCAGATCCACCGCAGCACCCTGGTCAACGTGAAGTGCATCGCCGGCATCAGCCGCGACTTTCGCGGCCGCCAGATCGTGGCCATCAAGGGCCACACCGAAAAGCTGGAAGTCAGCCGCAGCTACACCCACCTCTTCAAGGGCATGTGACGCTTGCGCGCCCTTCTGCTGCGCGGGCACATGGCGGCCTTGCGCTGCTCGCCGTACGGGTGTACGGCTGCGTTGCTCAGGCCACCCTGAGCCCGCTCGCGACGCAGCCCGCTCAAGCGTTCGCCCTCGCTTCGGCCAGCACCTCCGACGCGCGATCGCCCAACAGGTAGCGCGCACCGGGGCCGCGCACGGCCGCGCCATCGGCCGGGTTGTACAGCGCGCAGGCCTTCAGGCTGAGGCAGCCGCAACCGATGCAGGCATCGAGCTGGCCGCGCAGGCGCTGCAGCGCGGCAATGCGCGCGTCGATCAGCGGCGCCCAGCCGCGCGCCAGGCGCTGCCAGTCGGCCTTGGTGGGCGTGCGGCCCTCGGGCAGACCGGCGAGTGCGGCGCGGATCTCGTCGAGCCCCAGGCCCACCGTCTGCGCCGCGCGGATGAAGCCCACGCGCCGCAGCACATGGCGCGGGTACTGGCGGTGGCCACCGGCACTGCGCGTGCCGCTGAGCAGGCCCTGGCTCTCGTAGAAGCGCAGCGCGCTGGCGGCCACGCCGGCGCGGCGCGCCAGCTCGCCGATGCTGATCCAGGGCTTTTCGCGCGGCGATTCGCGCAGCGCGGCAGTGGCGCCCGGGCGCCCGGCGGCGTGGTCTGTCATGTTGCTCCCCGCTTGACTTGAAGTTCACTTGAACTTCTATCTTAGGCGCCTGTTCATCGCCGCCCAAGCCACCGCTGCCATGCCAACCCTGACATCCGCACCCACGCCTGCACCCACGCCTGCACCCACGCCCGCCCCCGCCGCCAGACCGGCGCCCGAGCCCGCGGCCGCGGCCGCGACCGCGGCGCTGCACCACCTGCTCGACCAGGGCCTGGGCGCCCATGCGCCCGAATACGAGCGCGGCCTGTCCAACCACCTGCCGATGCTGCTGCACGCCTTGCAGCAGCTGGGCGCCACGCCCGAACGCCTGGCCGGCTACGCCGCCAGCTACGCCACCCGGCTGGAGCCACGCGGGCGCGCGGCCCCCGCCGGCGAGCAGCCCGACTGGCCGGCGCTGCGCGGCCGCATGGTGGCCCACGCCCCGCTGCAGGCGCACTTTGCCGCCCGCCTGGCGGCCCAGGGCCGCGATGCCACGCTGCGCCAGGCGCTGCCGCTGCTGATGCCGGGCGTGGCCGGCGGCGCCTTCCACGGCCTGATCCGCACCGCCCATGCGCTGGAGGCCGGCCACGACGGCGAGCTGGCCGCCGGCCTGGCCTACTGGGCCGCCGCCTGGCTGCCCCTGCGCGAGCCCGCCGCGCCGTGGCCGGCGATGAGCCGCCCGCTGCCCGACTGGCGGGCCGCGCTGCAGGCCGTGGCCATTGACGGCCCGCTGCCGCAGCCGCGCATCGTGCTGCGCCTGCAGGCGGTGGCGGCCACGCCGGGCTTCGATGCCGTGGCCGCCTCGCTGCAGGTCGACCCGACCACGCTGCGCACACTGGCCGAGCAGGTGGCCGCGCTGTACGCCGCCACCGGCAGCTTCACCGTGCTGCATGCGGTGACGGCCTGCCGCGCGCTGGCGGTGCTGATGCCGCTGCTGGCCGACCCCGCGGCGCGCACCCAGGCCATGCGCGAGTTCGCGCTGGCGCTGGCCGCCGCGCTGCGTGCCGCCCGGCTGAAGCGTTTGGATGCGGCCGATCACCCGCCAGCGCCTGCGGCCTGGCCCTGGCCCGCACTGCACGCCGCCGCCATGGCCAGCAACGACGACCATGCCGCCAAGCTGGTGCATGCCTGCGTGCAACTGGGCCAGCGCTGGCCGGCGGCCGATGGCGGCATCGCCACCGTCTGGGCCCAGGCCGCCACGCGCGCGGCGCTGGCCGCCGGTGCGCCGCCGCTCGCGGGCTTCGACCATCTGCACGTGTGGGTGCCCGACCGTGCCGCGGCCACCGCCTGGTATGGGCGCGTGCTGGGCCTGCGCCCGGTGGCTGCGCTGGCGCACTGGGCGCAGGACGGCGGGCCGCTGGTGCTGGCCGATGCGGCGGGCTGCGTGAACCTGGCACTGTTCGAGCGGCCGCCCCAACCGGGTCAGTGGCCCAACCGCGCCACGCTGGCACTGGCGCTGGGTGCGCTGCAATGGCCGGCCTGGCGCGCCCACCTGGCCGCCCAGCCCGGGCTGGCGGTGAGCTTCGCCGATCACGGCGAGTCGTGGTCGCTGTACTTCTCCGATCCCGACGGCAACCCCTACGAGCTGACCTGCCACGAGGTGGCGGCACTGAAGGCGGCGGTGCCTTGAGCGCGGCGCGACACAGCCCGGCGTAGGCGCCCAGCGTCCCTCAGCGGCGCTCAGCGGCGCTGCGGTGGCAGCGCGCTGGCGATCAGCCACTGCGCGGCCCAGTAGCTGGCCAGCACCCACAGCGATGCCAGCGGCACGGGCCCGGCGAACTTGTTCGTGGCCAGCAGCGCATCCGACACCAGAAACAGCCCACCGCCCAGCGCCGCACGCCGGGCCAGCCGTGCCTGCACCGTGCTGCCCTCGGACAGCAGCAGCCAGCGCGCGGCGGCCTGCGCGGCCATCGCCGCCAGGCACAGCACATAGGCGATCACCGGTGCGCGCAGCGCGCCGGGCACACCGGGCCACAGCCGCCACAGCACCGCACCGGCCACCACGGCATAGACGACGAAAGGGCCGCGGTGCGCGATGAAGCGCACGCCGCCGCGCGTGAAGGCCACCAGGTAGGCCAGGTGCGCCAGCAAAAAGGCCACCAGGCCGGGCAGAAAGCCTTCGCGCGGCCACAGCAGCGCCACGTCACCCAGCAGCGAGAGCCCCAGGCCCGCCAGCACCGCGCGGCGCAGCGCCTGGCCGCTGCGCCCGTTCTCGCGGCCGCGCTGCGCGGCATGGGCAATGACCAGCAGCGTGGTCAGCGGCTTGGTCAGCCACAGCAGCCATGGCGCGGCCAGCAGTCCGCTGGCACTGGCAATGGCCAGCGCGGCGCTGACCAGAAAGGCAGGAAAGAGCAAGGGCATGACACACCGACCACCGACGAGCACGCCGGGTGGCAGACGGCACCGCCCGGTCGCCGCGCAGTGTCGCGGCCGGTGGCGCCGCGCGCCATCGGGTGCGGCCCGCGGATCAGGCCAGGCGCACGCCGTGTCTGGCGCGGCCGCGGCGCCACCCGGCCCAGGCGCCCAACGCCGCCAGCCACAGCGCCCAGCGGCCCGGCTCGGGCACCACGCCCACCGGCGCAATCGACGCAATCGCCACCCACATCGACGGGTACTCCCCGCGCTGCTCCTGAACCCTCCGCACGGCCCGCTCGCGGCGCTCAGGGGAGAACTTGCTCGACTTCTTCATGGCGCCCTCTTCTCAAGGCTTGGAGCCTGCGCAAAAACCGGGGCGGTTCAGGTGCATTCACACCGGGTCAGGCCTTGCCGGGATCGGGCGCTGCCGCCACCTTGCCCGCCAGCTCGGCGCGCAGGCGCTTGAGCCGCTCGCGCGGGTCTTCCTTGGTGGTGCTTTCGTTGAGCTTCATCTCGGCGATGAAGCGGCTGGGGATGCCGGCCACCGTCTCGCGGCCCTTCTTGCGCCGGCGCAGCGTGCTCACCATCAGCGTGCTGCGTGCGCGGGTGATGCCCACGTACATCAGGCGCCGTTCTTCTTCCAGGCGCTGCGGCGTCATGTCCTCGGCATCGGCCTTGAAGGGCAGCAGGCCCTCGTTGACGCCGGCCAGCACCACGTGCGGCCATTCCAGGCCCTTGCTGGCGTGCAGGGTGGACAGGGTGACCATCTCCTGGTCGTCGCCACGCTCGGCCAGGCTGATGATCACGCTGATGGTCTGGGCCACGTCCAGCACGGTCTGCTGCTCGCGGATCTGCGTGGTGCCGTCCTCGGCCAGCTCGCCGCCGCAGCGCTTGGCCACCCAGTCGACGAAGTCGAGCACATTGGTCCAGCGCGCCGCGGCCACCTTCTCGCTCTCTTCGTTGTCGTAGAGGTGCTGCTCGTAGCCGATGTCCTTGAGCCACTCGAGCAACATCGCCTTGGCCGTCTCGGCGCCGCGGGTGTGGCGGGCGCGGTGCTCCATCTCGTTGATGTAGCGGCCGAACTCGTGCAGGCCGTCCAGCGCCTTGGTGCTGAGCTGCGCGCCCAGGCTTTCCTTGAACAGCGCCTCGAACAGGCTGACCTTCCACTTGCCCGAGAACTCGCCCAGCTTGCCCAGCGTGGCGTGGCCGATGCCGCGCTTGGGCGTGGTGATGGCGCGCAGAAACGCGGGGTCGTCGTCCTGGTTGACCAGCAGGCGCAGCCAGGCGCACAGGTCCTTGATCTCGGCGCGGTCGAAAAAGCTCTGGCCGCCCGACACCTTGTACGGAATCTGCGCGCTGCGCAGCTTTTGCTCGAACACCCGCGCCAGGTGGTTGGCGCGGTAGAGGATGGCGAAGTCGCTCCACTTCACATCGCCGCCACGGGCCCGCTGCGCCTGGATGAAGGCCACCGCGCGCTCGGCCTCGTGCTCCTCGCCATCGCATTCGGCCAGGCGCACCGGCTCGCCGTCGCCAAACTCGCTCCACAGCTTCTTCTCGAAGATCTTGGGGTTGGCGGCGATCACGTTGTTGGCGGCCCGCAGGATCGAGCTGGTGGAGCGGTAGTTCTGCTCCAGCGGGATCACCGTGAGGTCGGGCCAGTCTTCGGGCAGGCGCTTGAGGTTCTCGATGGTGGCGCCGCGCCAGCCGTAGATGCTCTGGTCGTCGTCGCCCACCGCGGTGAACTGGCCGCGCGTGCGCGGGTTGTCGCTGCTCACCAGGGCCTTGAGCAGCTCGTACTGCACGGCATTGGTGTCCTGGTACTCGTCCACCAGCACATGGCGAAAGGTGTCCTGCCACTTGGCGCGGGTTTCGGCGTCGCGCTGCAGCAGCTTGAGCGGCAGGCTGATCAGGTCGTCGAAGTCCACCGCCTGGTAGGCGGCCAGGCGCTCTTCATAGCGGCGCATCAGCTGCGCGCACTGCTGCTCGTCGGCGGTCTTGGCGGCGGCCATCGCGCCGTCGGCGTCCAGGCCCTGGTTCTTCCACAGGCTGATCTGCCACTGCCAGCTGCGCGCCAGCTTGGCGTCGGTGGTGCCGCCGGCATCGCGCAGCACGCCCAGCACGTCGTCGGCGTCGAGGATCGAGAACTTGGGCTTCAGGCCCAGGCGCTCGCCATCCTCGCGCAGCAGCCGCACGCCCAGGCTGTGGAAGGTGCTCACCACCAGGTCGCGCGCGGCCTTGCCGCCCACCAGGCCCTTGGCCCGCTCGCGCATCTCTTGCGAGGCCTTGTTGGTGAAGGTGATGGCGGCGATCTGCTTGGGCTCCAGCCCGGCCTGCAGCAGGCGCGCGATCTTGTGGGTGATCACCCGCGTCTTGCCCGAGCCGGCGCCAGCCAATACCAGGCAGGGCCCCGAGAGGTGGTGCACGGCCTGCAGCTGGGCGGGGTTGAGCGAAGGAGGGGAAGATGCCATCGGATGCTGGGATGATCGGGCCGCGCCACGGCGGGCGGCCCCGGGGCCGCCGCGGCGGTTGGAGCGGTCGATGCCGCCGGGGCACCGGGACAATGGCCGGCCCCGGGCCGCCGCCCGGCGCGCGCAGCCGGCCTGCGGCCACCACCCTGGCGGCCGCGGATGATAGCGGCGCACCATTTCACCCCTTGCAACGCCCTGGATGAGCCCACTGTCGCTTCACCGCCGCGCCCTGCTGGCCGCCGGCACCACGCTGGGCCTGAGCGCCCCGCTGTTCGTGCGCCACGCGCTGGCCGTCACCGCCGCCGACGTGCCGCGCTTTGCGCTGGGCGTGGCCTCGGGCCAGCCACGCGCCAGCAGCCTGGTGCTGTGGACCCGACTGACCGGCCTCGACCTGCCGCCGCAGGCGCCGGTGCAGTGGGAGCTGGCGCACGACGAGGCCTTCACGCAGATCGCCGCGCGCGGCACCGAGCTGGCCGAGGCCGCCTGGGCGCACAGCGTGCATGCCGAGCCGGCGGGGCTGGCGCCCGGGCGCTGGTACTTCTACCGCTTCACCGCGCTGGGCCAGCGCAGCCCGGTGGGCCGCACCCGCACCGCGCCGGCGGCCGACGCGCCGCTGCAGGGCAGCCGCCTGCGCGCCGTGCTGGCCAGCTGCCAGCGCTGGGAGCATGGCCACTACGCCGCCTGGGCGCATGTGGCGCAGCGCGGGCTCGATCTGGTGCTGTTCGCCGGCGACTACATCTACGAATACGCCGCCCCGCCCAGCAGCGTGCGCCCGCACGATCTGCCGGCCGCGCGCACGCTGGCCCACTACCGCGAACGCCATGCGCTGCACAAGAGCGACGAGGCCCTGCAGGCCGCCCATGCCGCCATGCCCTGGTGGCTGATCTGGGACGACCACGAGGTCATCAACGACTACGCCGGCCTGCACGGCCCGCAGCTGGGCCATGCCGACCTGACGCGCCAGCGCGCCGCCGCCTACCAGGCCTACTGGGAGCACCAGCCGCTGCGCAAGGCCCAGCGCCCGGTGAACGGTGCGCTGCCGCTGTTCGAGCGCGCCAGCTGGGGCCGCCTGGCCACGCTGCACCTGCTGGACACCCGCCAGCACCGCGACCCGCAGGCCTGCCAGCCGCTGCTGGGCGGCCCGCGCTCGCCCACCGTGAAGGTGGCCGACTGCGCGGCGCTGGCCGATCCGGCGCGCAGCCCGCTGGGTGCCGCGCAGGAGCGCTGGCTGGCCGATGGCTGGGATCACGAGCGCCCCTGGAACCTGCTGGTGCAAACCACGCTGATGGCCCGCGCCTCGCGCACCGCGGTCACGCCCAGCGATGCCGGCACCGCCTGGGTGGACGGCTGGGACGGCTACCCGCTGGCGCGCCAGCGCCTGCTGCAGGGCGTGGCCGAGCGCCGGCTGGCCGGCACCGTGGTGCTGGGTGGCGACGTGCACGCCCACTACGCCGCCGACCTGAAGCCCGACTTCCGCGACGAGCGCGCGCCGGCGGTGGCCACCGAGTTCTGCTGCACCTCGATCAGCAGCCACGGCGTGCCGCAGCTGCTGGTCGACCGCCTGCTGGCCCACAACCCGCACCTGCGCCATGGCCGCAGCGACCAGCGCGGCTGCACCGTGCTCACGCTCGACGCCCACCAGCTGCAAGCCGAGATGCTGGCGGTGCACGACAGCAGCGATGCGCGCAGCCCCGTGGCCGTGCAGGCGCGCTTCGCGGTTGACGCCCGCCAGCCGGGCGTGCAGCAAGGCTGACGGGCGCCCTCTTCCTGCATCCGCGCATGCCGGGCCGGCGCCCCTGCCCCCGGGCCGGCGCAGTGCGGCTGGGATACTGCCGGCGCCATGCAGGCCATTCTTGCCATCACGCTGCCGTTTTTTGCCCTGGTGCTGGGCGGCTGGCTGGCCGCGCGCAGCCGGCTGCTGCCCGAGGCCGCGGTGCCGGGGCTCAACGCCTATGTGCTGTACTTTGCGCTGCCCTGCCTGCTGTTCCGCTTTGGCGCCGGGCTGCCGGTGTGGCAGCTGTTCAACCCCTTCGTGATGGCGGTGTGGCTGCCGGTGGCGGTGCTGGTGGTGGGCCTCACGGTGCTGGGCACGCGCAGCGCGCGCATCGGCCTGCGTGACGCGTCGTTCGGCGCACTGGTGGCGGCATTTCCCAATTCGGGCTTCATGGGCGTGCCGCTGCTGGCCGCGCTGATGGGGCCGGCCGCCACCGGGCCGGTGATCGCCACGGTGCTGATCGACATGGTGTTCACCAGCTCGCTGTGCATTGCGCTGTCGCAGCTGCAGGGCGCTGGCGAACATGGCGCGCGCCGCGCCGCACTGCGGGCGCTGCGCGGCACCCTGGCCAACCCGCTGGGCTGGGCCATCTTGCTGGGCGGCGCGGCCTCGGCCACCGGCCTGGCGCTGCCGGCGCCGCTGGCCCCGGTGGCGCGCATGGTGGCCATGCTGGCCGACTCGGCCACGCCGGTGGCGCTGTTCACCATCGGCGCGGTGCTGTGGCGTGCCGGCCAGCATGCCCACACGCGCACGCCGCTGGCGCAGTACCTGCCGGTGGCGCTGGTCAAGCTGCTGCTGCATCCGCTGCTGGTGTGGGGCGCCTGCGCGCTGGCGCAACACCTGGGCGCACCGCTGTCGGCCGAGCAGGCCACCGCGCTGACCCTGGCCGCCGCGCTGCCCAGCGCCAGCAACGTGGCGCTGCTGGCCGAGCGCTTTGGCGCCGACACCGGCCGCATCGCGCGCATCATCCTGGCCAGCACCGCACTGGCCTTTGCCAGCTTCACGCTGCTGGCCTGGTGGTTTGGCGTGCAGGCCCGTGGCTGAGGCCGGCAACAGGCCCCCGGGCGGGCTGCTGGGCGGGCTGCTGTCGCGCTTTGACGACGAGCTGCTGCGCGCACCAGTGCTGGCCACCGGCGCAAACGGCAACGCGGCCGGGCCACCCACCCTGGCCGCGGTGCAGGCCTGGATCGGCCAGCCCCTGGCCGCTGCGCTGCTCGAGTGGTGCCATGCGCCGCAGCCTGCGCTGGCCGTGGCCGAGCTGTCGGGCCGGGGCGCCCCGGCACTGGCCGAGGCGCTGGCCCTGCAGATCGACGGCAGCCTGCGCCTGCAGGCCTGCGCCGGCACGGGCGCGCGCCTGGCGCTGCGCCTGGGCGTCAAGTGCGACGACCTGCTGCGCGCACTGGGCCGCGCCCCACGCCGCAGCGACTGCTGGGACAGCGGCTGGCTGCGCGACGGCCCCGCCGCCCTGGCCCGCCTGCCGCACTGGCAGGCGCGCCGGCCCACGCTGCTGCTGGCAGGCGATCGCCCGGCCGACGCGCGCGCCGCGCTGCTGGCGGCGCTTTCGGCCGCCGCATCGGCCAGATCCACAGACGCCTGCTCAGCCGGCGCCCCAGTCGCCTCCTCAGCCACCTCCCCAGCCGCCTCTGCAGCCGCGCGGCCCATCACCGGCCCCGCGGCACGCCGCCCCGTGCTGCGGCTGCTGTGGGTGCATGACAGCGGCACGCCGCTGACCTGGCGCCCGCTGGCCTGACGGGCCCGGCGGCGGGCCGGAGGCCGGGGGCCAGAAGGCACGCGCCCCCGCCCCCGGGGCCAAGCGCTGGCGCGCACCGTGCCGGCAGCAGCAGCAGCAGCAGCAGCAGCCAGAGCCGCAGCCGCAGCGACTGACACGCGGCCGCAGTCCGTTCGGACCACGCGCGGCGGCCCGGCGCCGGTCAGGCTGACAGATCACCCACGCACACTTCTTTGCAGATTCGTGGCCAGCCGGCCACATGCTGCCGCGCGTCGGCGCCGACCAGGAAGTACCGCACCATGGGCCGTCCCCACCACGTTCAAGCCGCCGCATCCGGCCCCAGCCGCCGCGAGTTTTTCAAGCGTTCGGGCGCGGCCACCGTGGCCGCGGCGGCCACGCTGCCGCTGTCGCCGCTGGCCGGCGCCGCCACCGCAGCCGTGTTCCAGCATGGCGTGGCCAGTGGCGACCCGCTGGCCGACCGCGTGATCCTGTGGACCCGTGTCACGCCGCCGGTGCTGCGCTCGGCCATCAGCGTGCAATGGCTGGTGGCCACTGATGCCGCCTTCACCCGCGTGGTGCTGCGCGGCCAGGCCAAGACCCACCCGGCGCGCGACTACACGGTGAAGGTCGACGCCATCGGCCTGCAGCCCGGCACCACTTACTACTACCGCTTCACCGCCGAAGGCGCCGACAGCCCGGTGGGCCGCACGCGCACCCTGCCCACGGGCGCGGTCGACCACCTGCGCATCGCGGTGGCCAGCTGCAGCAACCACGCCTACGGCCTGTTCAATGCCTATGCGCGCATCGCCGAGCGGGCCGACCTCGACCTGGTGCTGCACCTGGGCGACTACCTCTACGAATACGGCGCCAACCAGTACGGCAGCCTGCGCACGCCCGAGCCGGCCACCGAGATGGTGAGCCTGTCGGACTACCGCCAGCGCCACGCCCAGTACAAGCGCGATGCCGACCTGCAGGCCGCCCACCGCCAGCACCCCTTTGTGTGCATCTGGGACGACCACGAGATCACCAACGACACCTGGAAGGACGGTGCCGAGAACCACCAGGCCGCCACCGAGGGCGACTATGCGGCGCGCGTGGCCGCGGGCCTGCAGGCCTACTACGAGTGGATGCCGATCCGTGCGGTCGACACCCGGGACCTGCGCAAGAACCACCGGGCCTTCAAGCTGGGCAACCTGGTCGATCTGCTGATGCTGGAAGAGCGCCTGTCGGGCCGCGCCCAGCCGCTCAGCGCCACCATCGCCACGCCCTTCGGCAACGGCTTCGTGCAGGCCGGCAGCTTTGCCGACGCCAGCCGCAGCCTGCTGGGCGCCGAGCAGGAAAGCTGGCTGTTCAACAAGCTGCAGACCAGCACCGCGCGCTGGAAGATGCTGGGCCAGGGCGTGATGTTCGCCCAGCTCAAGCTGCAGGGCGCGCCCAATGCGCAGGGCGGCGGCGTGTTCCTCAACAGCGACCAGTGGGACGGCTACAACCCGGCGCGCAACCGCGTGTTCGACGTCATCAAGGGCCAAACCGGCGGCCCGCCGGTCGGCAACGTGGTGGTGCTCACCGGCGACATCCACAGCAGCTGGGCGGCCGACCTGTCGCAAGACCCGCACAACCGCGACCTGGCCAGCGGCGGCTACGACCCGGTGAGCGGCAACGGCTCCAGCGCGGTGGAGTTCGTGGGCACCTCGATCAGCTCGCCGGGCGTGGACGGCGACACCAGCGGCAACACCGCCAACCTGCTGCGCGGCATCAACCCGCACTTCAAGTTCATCAACCTGCACAAGCGCGGCTACATGCTGCTGGACGTGACACCCGCGCGCGTGGTGGGCGAGTTCTGGCACGTCGACACGGTGCAGAGCGTCAGCCATGTGCAGACCCTGGCCGCCGCCTTCGAGGTGCGCGAGGGCAGCAACCGCCTGCAGCCCGCGGCGCAGACGACGCCCAAGGCCAACCCGCCGGCCCTGGCGCCCTGAGCGCGGCCCACCCCGCCCCTGCCGCCCGCGCCACCGCCCTGATTCACCGCACCCGCTGCGCCCACCTCTAACGAGCCGACCCCATGACCCCCTCCCTGCTCCATCGCCCGCTGTCCCTGGCCGGCGCGGCCCTCGTGGCCGCCTCGCTGTGGCTGGCCCCTGCCGCCCAGGCGGCCGTCGTCAGCCTCTCGGGCCAGCTGGCCGCGCACAACTCGCAGGTGCGCGTGGCCTTCAGCACCTCGGGGGCGGGCACCGTGTCGCTGATCACCAGCGGCTGGGACCACGGCGTCAACTTCGACCCCATGCTCACACTGTTTAACGCCAGCGGCCGGCGGGTGGACAGCAACGACGACGACGCGCTGTCGCCCTTCGACCCGCTGGGCAACTACGACGCCCGCATCGACGCCACGCTGGGCACCGGCAACTGGCTGCTGGTATTGACCGCGGCCCCCAACGCCGCCAACGGCAGCCAGCTGGGCGACGGCTTCGCCTACGACGCCGAGACACCGATCGACATCGCGGCCTGGGATCAGCCCAGCTACGACCCCAACACGCCCGACAGCCACAAGGGTGCCCAGTGGGCGCTGAGCCTGTCGGGCGTGGACAGCGCCCACACCGTGCCCGAGCCCACCACACTGGCCCTGGTGGTGGCCGGCCTGCTGGCCGCGCTGCGCCTGGCGCGGCGCAACCGCAACTTCTGAGCGAGGGCACCCGGCGCCGCCGGCACGCGCCGCCACCCGCCGGGCAGGTTGGCCGGCCGGCTGCGGGACGGTCTCACAAGGTGTGAATGAACCGTCGCGAGCCGGCTCAGGGTGCTTCGAGCAACGCAGCCGTACACCCATACGGCGAGTCGCGCAGGGCCGCCATGGGCCCGCGCAGCAGGTTCATTCACAGCTTGTCAGCCCTGGCTGCGCCAGGCCATCAGGGGCGCGGCCGCCGCGCCCAGCAGCAGGATCAGGCCCACGCCGCGGGTGGCCCACAGCCGGGCCCGCCGGCCTGCCGTGCCGGCGCCGGCACCCCAGTGGCCGGCACTGGCGGCGGCCACGGCCACAGCGCCGTACACGGCGATCTGCGTGCAGGCGATCACCGCCGACAGGCTGGCCGATTGCGCCAGCATCGAGCGCCCCGGCGCGGCCATGAAGGCCGGAAACACCGCCAGCATGAACGCATAGGCCTTGGGGTTGAGCAGGCAGGTCAGCGCACCGCGGCGAAAGATCGCCCAGCCGCGCCGCGGCGCATCGGCCGCCACGCCCAGGCTGCCGGCATCGTGCACCCGCAGCAGGCTCCAGCCGATCCAGGCCATGTAGGCCGCGCCGGCCAGCAGCAGCGCATTGAAGCCCGCCGGCCAGGCCAGCCACAGCGCGGCCACACCGCTGGCCGCCACCGCCACGTGCACCAGGCCGCCGGCCACGATGCCGGCCACCGCGGCCAGGCCGCCACGCAGCCCGGCGGCCAGTGCGCTGCCGGCCACGAAGGCCATGTCCATGCCCGGCAGCGCAATGATGCCGGCCACCATCAGGAAAAACAGCCACAGGTCGGGCGCGGCAGCGGCGTGCAGGGCTTGGGCGGCGGCAAGTTCGGGCATCACGGGTTCCGGCAGCGGTGGGCAAGGCCGGCAGTCTAGAAAGCAAAGCGGACAGATTCGGCCCTGTATCGCGCAGCGCGCGCCCGGCCCGGCGCGCGCTGCGCTGGCATCATGCGGCGCATGAGCAGCCCCACCAGCCGCGTCCTGGCCCTGCTGGAACTGCTGCAGGCCGACGCCGGTGCGCAGGGCCTGGGCGGCGCCGAGCTGGCACGCCGGCTCGAGGTTGACCGGCGCACCGTGCGCCGCTACGTGAACCACCTGCTGGCGCTGGGTGTGCCGGTGGAGGCCCGCCGCGGCCGCGATGGCGGCTATGTGCTGCGCCCGGGCTACCGCCTGCCGCCGATGATGTTCAGCGACGACGAGGCGCTGGCGCTCGGCGTGGGCCTGCACGTGGCCGGCGCGCTGGGCCTGGGCGGCATCACACCGGCCATCGCCAGCACCCAGGCCAAGCTGGCGCGGGTGCTGCCGGCGCCGCTGCGCCAGCGCCTGGCCGACATCGACGCCACCGTGGCCCTCGACCTGGCCCGCCCCTACGCCCATGGCGCGCCGGCCACGCTGCGCGCCTTGAGCGCCGCGGCGCGCGCCCGGCAACGGGTGCAGCTGAGCTACCGGGCGGTGCCCGCCACGCCGGACAGCCCCAGCGACACCGAACGCGCGGTCGATGTGTATGGCCTGGCCTGGCGCGGTGGGGCCTGGTATGCGGTGGGCCACTGCCACCTGCGCGGCGCGCTGCGCTGCTTTCGGCTTGACCGGGTGCAGCACGTGCAGGCGCTGCCGGCCAGCTTTGGCCGGCCCGAGGGCTTTGACGTGCTGGCACACCTGCGCCACGCCATCGCCACGCTGCCACGCGCCCACACGGTGCGCGTGCTGCTGCACTGCGACCCGGCCACCGCCCGGCGTGCGGTGTTTGCCGAGCTGGGCACGCTGACGCCGCACGGCCGCGGCGTGCAGCTCGACACCCAGGCCGACAACCTGGACTGGGTGGCCCGCGAGCTGGCGCGCCTGCCTTTCGCGTTCAGCGTGCAGCGCCCGGTGGCGCTGCGCCGGGCCATCGCCGCGCTGGCCGCCCGCCTGCTGGCCCGGGCATGACGGCGCGCGCCACACCACGCCGCACCACGCCACACCACGCCATGCCCGGCATCACCAGACACAAGGCCCGCATGCTGGCCGGCCAGCCCTGCCTCGCCAGCGACCCCGCGCTGCGCCAGGCCCATCACCGCGCGCTGGCGCTGCTGGCCCGCTTCGGCGGGCCTTCGCGGCCCTTCCCGTCGTGTGAGCAGGCCCTGGCGGCGGGCCATGCGTGCCGGGTGCTGCAGCCGCGCTGAGCGCGCTCAGATGCCCAGTGGGTCGACGTCGATGGCCCAGCGCGCCAGGCGCTTGTGGCGGGTCTGGCGCAGGTGGTGCAGCTCGGGCACCCAGTCGGCCAGCAGGCGCTGCAGGCGGCCGCGCGAGGGCGCCTCCACCAGCATCTGCAGGCGCTCGATGCCGGCCACCTTGCTCACCGGCGGGGGCACCGGCGGATAGACCACCGCGTGCTCGGCGCCGGGCAGGCCCTGCGCGTACAGCGCCGCGTCGTCGAGAAAGGCCTGGGCCACGGCCACGTCGCGGGCTTCGGCGCGCAGCAGGGCCAGGTGGCTGTACGGCGGCAGGCTGGCCGATTCGCGCTCGGCCAGCTGGGTGCCGGCAAAGGCCGCGTAGTCGTGCTTCTTCAAGGCCGCGTACAGGGCGTGCTGGGGGTGCCAGGTCTGCACCCACATCTCGCTGCGCGCGGCCGCCTCGGCGTCACGCCCGGCGCGGCCGGCGGCCTGCATCAGCAGCGCAAACAGGCGCTCGGGCGCGCGAAAGTCGCTGGCAAACAGCGCGCTGTCGGGGTTGACGGCCACCACCAGGGTCATGCGGCGAAAGTCATGCCCCTTGGTCACCATCTGCGTGCCCACCAGGATGTCCACATCGCCGGCATGCACCTCGGCCAGGCGGTTCTCCAGCTCGCCCTTGCCGCGCGCGGTGTCGGCATCGATGCGGCCGATGCGCGCGCCGGGCAGCAGCGTGGCGATCTGCTCCTCGAGCTTCTCGGTGCCGCGGCCCAGCGGCGCGATGTCGAGGTTGCCGCACTCGGGGCAGGCGCGCGGCACGCGCTCGGTGAAGCCGCAGTGGTGGCAGCGCAGGGTGCGCTCGCCCTTGTGGAACACGCGCCAGGCGCTGCAGTGCGGGCAGCCGCTCTTCCAGCCGCAATCGGGGCAGTGCAGCACCGGCGCATAACCGCGGCGGTTGAGGAACACCAGGCTCTGCTCGCCGCGGTCGAGCCGCTCCTGCAGCGAGGCCAGCACCGCCGGCGCAAACAGCGGCGTGCTGCCGCCGCGGCCCTTCTCGCGCGGCAGCACGCCCATGTCGAACAGGCGCACGCGCGGCAGCGTGCCACCGCCGATGCGCGCGGCCATGGTCTGCAGCCGGTAGCGCTTTTCCTGCGCGTTGTGCCAGGTCTCGAGCGAGGGCGTGGCCGAGCCCAGGATCACCGGCACATGGTGCAGGTGACCGCGGTACACGGCCAGATCGCGCGCCGAGTAGCGGGCGCCCTCCTGCTGCTTGTAGGAGGGGTCGTGCTCCTCGTCCACCACCACCAGGCCCAGGCGCGGCAGCGGCGCAAACACCGCCATGCGCGTGCCCAGCACGATGTCGGCCAGGCCCAGGTGGGCGGCCAGCCAGTGCTGCAGGCGCTGCGCCGGCGTGAGGCCGCTGTGCATGGCCACCAGGCGGTGGTTGGGAAAGCGCTCGGCAAAGCGCGCCTCGAGCTGGGGCGTGAGGTTGATCTCGGGCACCAGCACCAGCGCCTGGCGGCCGCTGCCCAGCGCCTGCGCGGTGGCCCGCAGGTAGACCTCGGTCTTGCCGCTGCCGGTCACGCCGTGCAGCAGCAGCGGCAGCGGGCGGGCTTGCGCGGCCTGCTCGGCCAGGGCCTCCAGCGCGGTCTGCTGCTCGGGGGCCAGCTCGGGCAGGGCCGGCTCGGCCACCGCGGCCGGGGCCTTGGCCAGGTTCTTGGCCAGGCGCTTCAGGCGCCGCGCCAGCTGGGTGGGATCGACCTTGCGCAGCTCGGGCGGCAGCACGGCCAGCGCCAGCTCGCCCACGCTGCGCTGGTAGTAACCCGCGGCAAAGTCCACCAGCGCCAGCCAGGCCGGCTGCAGCGGCGGCAGCGCATCGAGCACCGCCGTCAAGGGCCGCAGGCGGTGGCTGGCGGCGGCGCCATTGCCACCGTCACCGCCGGCGGCCAGATCGGCCTCGGCCGCCGGGTCGGCCGTGGCCGCGCCCGGCCACACGATGCCCAGCAGCTCGCGCCGGCCCAGCGGCACGCGCACCAGCGTGCCGGGCTCCAGTGAGCGCTCGCTCGCGTAGTCGAGGGCCCCGACCAGGCCGCTGTGCTGTGGGGTTTCCACTGCCACCTTGACGGTGGTCAGGCCGTCTCCCGGCGCCGCCGCTGCGGGCGCGGCCGGAAGCTGCGTATTCACATCAACACCTGGGGATAAGTTGATGATTGGGAACGACTTTTTGCACTGTCCCCGGTTTCTGTGGATAACTTTGTGGGAAAGCTGCTCACGGCCGCGCTAAGTGCTTGATCCATCGGGCTTCGGCTTGGATTGCCCAATTCCTGAGCAGCTAAAATTTTTCTATATGAATCAATGACTTGGCACGCATTCGCTGCATATTCCATGCTGCGGCGCACCGTGTATGACGCTTGTGTGTCGCAGATCGCGATTTGGGGATAAGTCAAGCCCTGAGCGCTCACTCACCGACTTTTTTCGTTCTGTCGTGTGACCGCATCAAGCCTGCTGGCGCAGGCTTCGCGAATGCGTGTGAACCGTCTCAACCAGGGCTTGCACATGCTCTGGCGGCGTGTGCTGGTTGATGCCATGGCCGAGGTTGAACACATGCCCGCCAAAGCGTCCGTCGGCCCGCGCCGGGTTGCCGAAGGCGTCCAGCACGGCGCGCGCCTCGGCGGCCACGGCCTCGGGTGGCGCAAACAGCACCATCGGGTCGATGTTGCCCTGCAGGGCCACGCGGTCGTCGATGCGGCGGCGCGCGGTGGCGAGGTCGCAGGTCCAGTCCAGGCCCACCACGTCGGCGCCGCAGGCGGCGATCTGCTCCAGCCACAGGCCGCCGCCCTTGGTGAACACGATCACCGGCACCTGGCGGCCCTCGGCCTGGCGCTTGAGCTGGCTGACCACGCGGCGCGTGTAGGCCAGGCTGAAGGTCTCGAAGGCGCGGTGCTCGAGCACGCCGCCCCAGCTGTCGAACACCATCACCGCCTGCGCACCGGCGTCGATCTGGGCGTTCAGGTAGGCGGCCACGGCATCGGCGGTGACCGACAGGATGCGGTGCATCAGGTCGGGCCGCGCATAGGCCATGCTCTTGACCAGGCGGTAGTCGTCGGAGCCACTGCCTTCGACCATGTAGCAGGCCAGGGTCCAGGGGCTGCCCGAGAAGCCGATCAACGGCACGCGGCCCACGCGCCGGCCGTCGGCGTCGGTGCTCTCCAGCGCCTTGCGGATGGTGCGCACCGCATCGAACACGTAGCGCAGCTTGTCGAGATCGGGCACCTCGAGGCGCGCCACGTCGGCCTCGGTGCGCACCGGGTGGGCAAAGCGCGGGCCCTCGCCAGCCGCGAAGCTCAGGCCCAGGCCCATGGCATCGGGCACGGTGAGGATGTCGGAGAACAGGATGGCGGCGTCCAGCGCATAGCGCTGCAACGGCTGCAGCGTGACCTCGCAGGCGTAGTCGGGGTTGGTGGCCAGGCCCATGAAGCTGCCGGCGCGGGCCCGCGTGGCGTTGTATTCGGGCAGGTAACGGCCGGCCTGGCGCATCAGCCACAGCGGCGTGTACTCGGTGGGCTGGCGCAGGCAGGCGCGCAGAAAGCAGTCGTTGGCCAGGTGCGGGGTGGGCGGCAGAGTCATCCGCGGATTATCGCGGCTGGGCCTGTGGCGGCGCGGGCTTGAAGTTCCGCCGCAGCGCCTCAGCTATGCTGCCGCACCACACCGGTGTTGAGGAGGTTGCGCATGGTCCGTCGTGTTTCGCGTTCGCTGCTGGCTGCGGCCCTGGTGCTGGGCTCGCTGTCCTTGTCGGGCTGCGGCTACAACGAGTTTCAGAAGCTCGACGAGCAGGTCAATGCCGGCTGGGCCGAGGTGCTCAACCAGTACCAGCGCCGCGCCGACCTGATTCCCAACATCGTGGCCACGGTCAAGGGCGAGGCCGGCTTCGAGCAGGACACGCTCACCAAGGTGATCGAGGCGCGTTCGCGCGCCACCAGCATCCAGGCCACACCCGAGCTGGTGAACAACCCCGAGGCCTTCCAGAAGTTCCAGGCCGCGCAGGGCGAGCTCACCGGCGCGCTGAGCCGGCTGATGGTGGTCAGCGAGCAGTACCCCAACCTGAAGGCCAATGCCGCCTTCCAGGACCTGCGTGTGCAGCTCGAGGGCACCGAGAACCGCATCACCGTGGCCCGCAACCGCTACATCAAGGACGTGCAGGCCTACAACGTGCTGGCACGCAGCTTTCCCAGCAACCTGACGGCCATGGTCTTCAGCTACAAGACCAAGCCCGGCTTCACGGTGAGCAACGAGGCGGCCATCAGCGCCCCGCCGGCCGTGAGCTTCGACAAGCCCGCCAGCAAGTGAGCACGCCCTGCCGGGCCCGGTGCGCGCGGATCGGATGCCGGCCCGCCTGATGCACGCCGGCCCTTGGCGCCTGCCCGCCTGGCTGCTGCAGCTGGCCCTGCTGCTGGGCTGCCTGGCCCTGCCCAGGGCGCTGCTGGCGCAAGACCTGCAGCCGGTGCCGGCGCTGAGCAGCCGCGTGGTCGACACCATCGGCCTGCTGCCGGCCACCGAGCGCAGCGCGCTGGACGCCAGGCTGGCCGAGTTCGAGTCGCGCTCGGGGCCGCAGATCGTGCTGCTGCTGGTGGCCACCAGCGCGCCTGAGGACATTGCCGCCTTCGCCCAGCGGGTGGCCGACACCTGGAAGATCGGCCGCCGCAACGTGGGCGATGGCGTGCTGGTGGTGGTGGCGCGCGACGACCGCCGCGTGCGCATCGAGGTGGCCAAGGCCCTGGAGGGCGCGGTGCCTGATCTGGCGGCGCGGCAGATCATCGACCGCCAGATCGCCCCGGCCTTCAAGCGCAGCGACTACGCGGCCGGCCTGTCGGCCGGTGTGGACGCGCTGATCGCCCGCATCCAGGGCGAGAACCTGCCCGCCCCCGCGCCGGCTGCGCAGCGCCAGGGCAGTGGCGGCGGCTTCGACCTCGAGCAGCTGGGCCTGTTCTTCTTTGTCGCGGTGCCGCTGGCGGGCAGCGTGCTGTGCGCCATGCTGGGCCGCAAGCTGGGCACGGTGGCCACGGCCGGTGGCGCCGGCACGCTGGCCTGGTGGCTCAGCACCAGCGTGCTGCTGGGCCTGGGTGCCGGTGTGGCGGCCCTGGTGCTGGTGGGCGTGATCGGTCTGGGCGGCGGCCGGCGCGGCCGCGGTGGCTCGGGCGGCGTGCCCATCATCTGGGGCGGCGGTGGCGGCGGTGGTTGGGGCGGTGGCGGCGGCGGCGGTGGCGGCTTCAGTTCGGGCGGTGGCGGCGACTTTGGCGGCGGCGGCGCCTCGGGCGACTGGTGAACGCGATGGAGCCTGACGCATGAACCGCATCCTGCGCCTGCTGCGCCACCGCTGGTGGGACGAGGCCGACGTGGGCCGCGCCGTACCGGCCGCCGCGCTGTCGCGCATCGAGGCCCGCGTGGCCGAGAGCGAACGCGGCCACAGCGGCGAGATCCGCGTGGTGGTCGAGGCCGGGCTGCCGTTGTCGTACCTGTGGAAGCGGCTGTCGCCGCGCCAGCGCGCGGTGATGCTGTTCGGCAAGCTGCGGGTGTGGGACACCGAGCACAACAACGGCGTGCTGGTCTACCTGCTGCTGGCCGAGCATGCGATCGAGATCGTGGCCGACCGCGGCCTGGCCCGCGCGGTCTCGCCGGCCGAGTTCGAGGCCCTGCTGGGCCCGATGCGCGAGGCCTTCCGGGCCGGCCGCTTCGAGCAGGGCCTGCTGCTCACCATCGACCGGCTCGACGCCCTGCTGCGCCAGCACTTCGCGCTGGCCGAGGGCCAGCGCAACCCCAACGAACTGCCAGACCGTCCGCTGGTGCAGTAACGGGCCGTCAGATCGGCCGCAGCCGCGTGCCGAACTGCTCCACCAGCGGTGCATGGCCCAGCTTGGGCAGCTTCAGCGGCGACACCGGCACCTGGGTGTCGGGCACCTGGGCCAGCAGATGGCGGATCAGGGCCAGGCGCCCGCGCCGCTGGTCGTTGAAGTCGACCAGCGTCCACGGCGCATGCCGGGTGTGCGTGGCGGCCAGCATGGCATCGCGCATCAGCCCGTACTGGGCGTAGTGGCTGCGGGCCTTGATGTCGATGGGCGAGAGCTTCCAGCGCTTGAGCGGATCGTCCAGGCGCTCGGCAAAGCGCTGCTCCTGCTCGGCCTGGTCGACCGTGAGCCAGTACTTCAGCAGCAGCACGCCGTCGTCGACCAGCAGCTGCTCGAACTGCGGCGCCTGCTTCAGGAAGGCCTGCGCCTGGTCTTCGGTGCAAAAGCCCATCACCCGCTCGACACCGGCGCGGTTGTACCAGCTGCGGTCGAGCAGCACCATTTCACCGCCCGCAGGCAGGTGCGGCACGTAGCGCTGAAAGTACCACTGCGTGCGCTCGCGCTCGCTGGGCGTGCCCAGCGCCACCACATGACACTGGCGTGGGTTGAGGGTCTCGGCGATGGCCTCGATCACGCCGCCCTTGCCGGCGGTATCGCGACCCTCGAACACCACCAGCAGCCGGCGCCCGGTGTGGGCCAGCCAGCGCGCCAGGTTGTTCAGCTCCAGCTGCAGCGGCTCGAGCTGATCCAGGTAGTCGGCCTTGGACAGGCGCTCGGTCGCACCCCGCGCCGGCCGGGTGCCGCCCTTGCCACCCTTGCCACCCTTGCCACCCTTGGCGTCGGCGTTCTTCCGGCTGGCCTTGTTGCCCATGGCATGCGCTCCTGAAATGACGAAGACCCGCAGGGTACACACCCGGCGGGTCTTCTGGAGCGCGGTGCGCGGCGGCCTGCGGCCGCCAGGCTCACTTGCGACGCAGCTTGGCGATGGCGGCGATCTGCGCGGCCATCATCGCGAACTCGCTCTGGGCACGGGCCAGATCGAGGTCGCTCTTGGCGTTCTTGATCGCCTCTTCGGCCTTCTTCTTGGCCTCGGTGGCCTTGGCTTCGTCGAGGTCATGGCCGCGGATGGCGGTATCGGCCAGCACGGTGACGCAGTGCGGCTGCACCTCGAGGATGCCGCCGGCCACGAACACGAACTCTTCCTGGCCGTTGTCAGCGCGCTCGATGCGCACCGCACCCGGCTTGATGCGGGTGATCAGCGGCGTGTGGCGGGGCAGGATGCCCAGCTCGCCGTTCTCGCCCGGCAGCGCGACGAACTTGGCCTCGCCGCTGAAGATGCTTTCTTCAGCGCTGACCACGTCGACGTGAATGGTTGCCATGGGATTTCCTTAAAAGCGTCAAAAGGCGGGTGAGTGGTGCAAGAACCAAGCAGACGGGTGTCGGGCTAGGCGCCCCCCACAGCCGTACACCCGTACGGCGAGGAGGGCAACGACGCCCGGCGCCCGTATGCGCCGGTTATTGCGCCGCTCACTGCATCTTCTTGGCTTTCTCGAAGGCCTCGTCGATGGTGCCGACCATGTAGAAGGCCTGCTCCGGCAGGTGATCGCACTCGCCGGCCACGATCATCTTGAAACCGCGGATGGTTTCCTTCAGCGGCACGTACTTGCCGGGCGAGCCGGTGAACACCTCGGCCACGTGGAAGGGCTGCGACAGGAAGCGCTGGATCTTGCGCGCGCGGGCCACGGCCAGCTTGTCTTCCGGGCTGAGTTCGTCCATGCCCAGGATGGCGATGATGTCGCGCAGTTCCTTGTAGCGCTGCAGCGTGCCCTGCACGGCGCGGGTGGTGTTGTAGTGCTCTTCACCCACCACGTTCGGGTCGACCTGGCGCGAGGTGCTGTCCAGCGGATCGACGGCGGGGTAGATGCCCAGCGAGGCGATGTCGCGGCTCAGCACCACGGTGGCGTCCAAGTGGGCGAAGGTGGTGGCAGGCGACGGGTCGGTCAGGTCGTCCGCCGGCACGTACACGGCCTGGATCGAGGTGATCGAGCCCACCTTGGTGGAGGTGATGCGCTCTTGCAGGCGGCCCATTTCTTCGGCCAGCGTCGGCTGGTAGCCCACGGCGGAAGGCATGCGACCCAGCAGTGCCGACACTTCGGTACCGGCCAGCGTGTAGCGGTAGATGTTGTCGACGAAGAACAGCACGTCCTTGCCTTCGTCGCGGAACGACTCGGCGATGGTCAGGCCGGTCAGCGCCACGCGCAGACGGTTGCCCGGGGGCTCGTTCATCTGGCCGTAGACCATGGCCACCTTGGAGTCTTCGAGCTTCTCGAGGTTCACGACGCCCGAATCGGCCATCTCGTGATAGAAGTCGTTGCCCTCGCGGGTGCGCTCGCCCACACCGGCAAACACCGACAGGCCGCTGTGCGCCTTGGCGATGTTGTTGATGAGCTCCATCATGTTCACGGTCTTGCCCACGCCGGCGCCACCGAACAGACCCACCTTGCCGCCCTTGGCGAACGGGCAGATCAGGTCGATCACCTTGATGCCGGTTTCCAGCAGTTCCTGGCTGGGGCTCAGCTCGTCATAGGCCGGGGCCTTGCGGTGGATCTGGGCCGACAGGTCCATGCTGACCGGACCGCGCTCGTCGATCGGGTTGCCCAGCACGTCCATGATGCGGCCCAGCGTGGCCTTGCCCACCGGCACGGTGATGGCCGAGCCGGTGTTGCTGACCATCAGGCCGCGGCGCAGGCCGTCGGACGAGCCCAGCGCGATGGTGCGCACGATGCCGTCGCCCAGCTGCTGCTGCACTTCGAGGGTGAGCGCCGAGCCTTCGAGCTTCAGCGCGTCGTACACCTTGGGCATGCTGTTGCGCGGGAACTCAACGTCCACCACAGCGCCGATGCACTGGACGATCTTGCCTTGTGCTTGGGTGTTAGCCATTTGGTAATCCTTCAATCTGAATTCGTTGCGTGCGGCCGATCAGCCGCTGATGGCGGCCGCGCCGCTGACGATCTCGGACAGCTCGGTGGTGATGGCCGCCTGGCGGGTCTTGTTGTAGACCAGCTTCAGGTCGGCGATCAGCGTGCCGGCGTTCTCGGTGGCGGCCTTCATGGCCACCATGCGCGCCGACTGCTCCGAGGCCATGTTCTCGGCCACGGCCTGGTAGACCAGCGCCTCGATGTAGCGGGTGAGCAGGTCGTCGATCACCGACGCCGCATCCGGCTCGTAGACATAGTCCCAGCCGTGCTGCACCTTCTCGGCCGCCGTCTGCTCCAGGCGCTCGGCGGTCAGCGGCAGCAGCTGCTCGACCATCGGTTCCTGCTTCATCGTGTTGATGAACTTGGTGTAGCAGAGGTAGACCGCATCGACCTTGCCTTCGACGAAGGCATCGAGCATCACCTTGACCGGCCCGATCAGCTTCTCGAGCACCGGCGTGTCGCCCAGCTGGGTGACATGGCTGATGACCGGGGCGCCCAGGCGGTTGAGGAAGCCGAAACCCTTGTTGCCGATGGCCACGGCCTGGCTCTTGCCGCCGGCGGCCTGCACGTCACGCATCTTGTTGGTGACGGCACGCAGCACGTTGGTGTTCAAGCCGCCGCACAGGCCCTTGTCGGTGGTGACGACAACGAAGCCGGTCACCTTGGACTCGTCGCCCTGGCGCATGTACGGGCTCTTGTACTCAGGATTGGCCTGAGACAGGTTGGCCGTGATGTTGCGGATCTTGTCGGCATAGGGCCGGGCCGCGCGCATGCGGTCCTGCGCCTTGCGCATCTTCGAGGCCGAGACCATCTCCATGGCCTTGGTGATCTTCTTCGTGTTCTCGAAGCTCTTGATCTTGCCGCGTATTTCTTTTCCGACTGCCATCTGGCACTCCTTTCAAGCGGACGCCGCGGTTCCGGCTGTGCCGGGCCGCTGGCGTCGCCCCCTTGAGGGGGAGGCGGCCGCCAGGCCGCTTCGGGGTGATTAAGCGAAGGACTTCTTGAACGCGGTGATCGCGCCGGCCAGTTCTTCTTCGGCGGTCTTGTCCAGAGCCTTCTCGGCTTCCAGCTTGGCCAGCAGGGCCGCGTGGCTGCTCTTGAGGTGCTGGTGCAGGCCGTGCTCGAAGGCCAGGACCTTCTTGACCTCGACGCTGTCGAAGTAGCCCTTGTTCACCGCGTACAGCGAGGCGGCCATCAGGCTGATCGACAGCGGGGCGTACTGCACCTGCTTGAGCAGCTCGGTCACGCGTGCGCCGCGGTCCAGCTGCTTCTTGGTGGAAGCGTCCAGATCGGAGGCGAACTGCGCGAAGGCGGCCAGTTCACGGTACTGCGCCAGGTCGGTACGGATGCCGCCCGACAGGCCCTTGATCAGCTTGGTCTGGGCTGCACCACCGACGCGCGACACCGAGATGCCGGCGTTGATGGCCGGGCGCACGCCGCTGTTGAACAGGTTGGTTTCCAGGAAGATCTGGCCGTCGGTGATCGAGATCACGTTGGTCGGCACGAAGGCCGACACGTCACCGGCCTGGGTTTCGATCACCGGCAGGGCGGTCAGCGAACCCGTCTTGCCCTTGACCTCGCCCTTGGTGAAGGCTTCGACGTAGTCGGCATTCACGCGGGCTGCACGCTCGAGCAGGCGGCTGTGGAGATAGAACACGTCGCCAGGGAAGGCTTCGCGGCCCGGCGGGCGGCGCAGCAGCAGCGAGACCTGACGGTAGGCCACGGCCTGCTTGGACAGGTCGTCGTAAATGATCAGCGCGTCTTGGCCGCGGTCGCGGAAGTACTCGCCCATCGTGCAGCCCGAGTAGGCCGACACGTACTGCATGGCGGCCGATTCGGAGGCCGACGCGGCGACGACGATGGTGTAGTCCATCGCGCCGTGCTGTTCCAGAGCGCGCACCACGTTCTTGATCGACGAAGCCTTCTGGCCGATCGCGACGTAGACGCAGGTCATGTTCTGACCCTTCTGGTTGATGATCGCGTCGATGGCCACGGCGGTCTTGCCGGTCTGGCGGTCGCCGATGATCAGCTCGCGCTGGCCACGGCCGATCGGCACCATCGAGTCGATGCACTTCAGGCCGGTCTGCACCGGCTGGTCAACGCTCTTGCGGGCGATCACGCCGGGCGCGACCTTCTCGATCACGTCGGTCATCTTGGCGTTGATCGGGCCCTTGCCGTCGATCGGCTGACCCAGCGCGTTGACGACGCGGCCGATCAGCTCGGGGCCGACCGGCACTTCCAGGATGCGGCCCGTGCACTTGACGGTGTCGCCTTCGGAGATGTGCTCGTATTCGCCCAGGATCACCGCGCCAACCGAGTCGCGCTCGAGGTTGAGCGCCAGGCCGTAGGTGGCCTGGCCACTGGCGGTGGCGGGGAACTCGAGCATTTCGCCGGCCATCACGTCGGACAGGCCGTGCACGCGCACGATGCCGTCGGTGACGGACACGACCGTGCCCTGGTTCTTGATGTCGGCCGAGACGCCAAGGCCCTCAATGCGGCTCTTGATCAGCTCGGAAATTTCTGCGGGATTCAGTTGCATGGGGTGCTCCGGGACTTTGCAGTTCCGCTCACGTCGGCTCGGCAGAGCCGACGTGCTGGAGGGGTTCTTCGGGCGCGCGGGCGCAATGGGGGCAGACCTTGTCCGGTCAGGCGGTCAGGGCCAGGCGCATGCGCTCGAGGCGCGCGCGCACCGAGGTGTCAAACACCTCGTCGCCAACCACGGCGCGGATGCCGCCGATCAGGTTGGCGTCGACCTCGACCACGATCTCGAGCTTGCGGCCGAAGCGCTGTTCGAGCACCGGCTGGATCTCGCCCAGCTGGGCGGCATCCATCGGAAAGGCGCTCTGCACCAGGGCCTGCGACACGCCGGAACGCTGGTTCAGCAGCGCCTGCGCCTGCAGCGCGATCTCGGGCAGGGCGGCCAGGCGGCCGTTGTCGACCACGGCCTGCAGCAGGTTCAGCGCGGTCGTGCCCATCGCCTGCTGGCGACCGGCAAGACCCGCGACGAGTTCATGCACCTGCTGGCCGGTCACCTTGGGGTGGCCGGCAAACTGCTGCACCTCGGCATCGGCCGCCACCGCCGCCAGCGCCGCCACCTGGGTGACGGCCGCCTGGTCGGCGCCGGCCGCGATCAATGCCTCGGCGTACGGACGCGCAATGGTTGCGAGCTCGGCCATGGCTTACAGCTCGCTCTTCAGCTGCGACAGCAGATCGGCGTGGGCCTGGGCATTGACCTCGCGGCGCAGGATCTGCTCGGCGCCCTTGACGGCCAGACCGGCGACCTGGTCACGCAGTTGCTCACGCGCCTGCATCAGCTGCTGGTCGGCGTCGGCCTTGGCGGCGGCCAGGATCTTGGCGGCCTCGTCGCTGGCGCGACGCTTGGCTTCCTCGACCAGGCTGGCACCCAGGCGCTCGGCATCGGCCAGGCGCTTGGCCGCTTCGTCACGCGTTGCGCTGAGTTGCTGCTCGACGCGCTTGTTGGCGTCGGCCAGTTCCAGCTTGGCACGATCGGCAGCCGCCAGACCATCCGCGATCTTCTTTGCGCGCTCGTCCAGGGCCTTGGCCAGCGGCGGCCAAATGAACTTGGCCGTCACGAAGGCGAGGATCGCAAAGGGGATCCACTGGATCCACAAAGTTGCGTTGATGTTCACGGCTTAACTCCTTTCAAGCCTGAAAGGGAGCCGGGATTACTTCGGCAGGTTGGCCAGCAGCGTGGCGGCGAACGGGTTGGCGAACGCGAACAGCAGGGCGATGGCCACGCCGATCAGGAACGCGGCGTCGATCAGACCGGCCAGGATGAACATCTTCGTCTGCAGTTCGTTCATCAGCTCAGGCTGACGGGCCGACGACTCGAGGAACTTGCCGCCCATCAGCGCAATACCGATCGAAGCGCCAATGGCGCCGAGGCCCACGATGATGCCGCAAGCCAGAGCAACCAGACCGAGGATGTCGTTCATTTCAAGTCTCCAAAAGACAGGTGAGGGAAGGAAAGGGAAAAGGAAAACAGGAAGGGAAAAATCTCAATGATGATCGTGCGCTTGACCGATGTAGATCAGCGTGAGCATCATGAAGATGAACGCCTGCAGCACGATCACGAGGATGTGAAACAGCGTCCAGATCGTGCCGGCCACAACGTGGCCCAGGGCCAGGCTGATGCCCGAGGCATTCAGTGCCCAGGCACCGCCCATCAGCGCGATCAGCATGAAGACGAGTTCGCCGGCAAACATGTTGCCGAACAGCCGCATACCGTGCGAGACGGTCTTGGCCAGGAACTCGATCATCTGCATCAGGAAGTTGAACGGCCACAGCACCGGGTGCGAACCGAAGGGCGCCGACACCAGCTCATGGCCCCAGCCGCCCAGGCCCTTGATCTTGACGCTGTAGAACAGGCACACCAGCAGCACGAAGGTCGACATGCCCAGCGTGGTGGACAGGTCGGCCGACGGCACGACGCGCATGTAGTCCTTGAAGCCCATCGCCGGACCGGCGGTGTGCCAGATCTGCGGCAGGAAGTCCACCGGCAGCATGTCCATGAAGTTCATCAGGAAGATCCAGATGAACGCGGTGAGCGCCATCGGGCCGACGAAACGGCGGCTGGCCTCGTTGTGGATCACGCTCTTGGCCTGGTTGTCCACCAGCTCAAACAGCATCTCCACCGCAGCCTGCCAGCGGCCGGGCACGCCCGAGGTGGCGGCACGCGCGCCACGCCACAGCAGGAACACGGCCACCAGGCCCAACACGGTCGAGAAGAACAGCGAGTCGAAATTGAACAGGCTGAAATCGACGATGTCTTTCTGCTTCACGCTGTTGAAGGAGAAATCCTTCTGCAGGTGCTGCAGGTGATGGGTGATGTACTCACCAGCGCTGGGTCCACTGCCTTCGGCTGCCATGGGTCTGTAATCCTGTCGTAACCAGTCAAAACTTCGAACGTCGCCACATCAGCAGCGCCGCCCAATACATCTTCAGCGCAACCACCAGACCGACCAGCAGGGCAGGCCAGTGGGGAGGCTGCAGGATCCAGTTCGCGACGCCCAGCATCGCGACCGAAACACCGATTTTCACCAGCTCCCACAACATGAAACTGACGGCCAACGAGCCGGCTGTCATGCCAGGGCGCTTGCGGGTCATGCCGCGCGCCATCAAGGCCCCCGGCACCACCACAGCCGCTGCCCCGTAGAGCAGTGACCACGCCACCTCGGACCGTCCGGTGAGCAGCTGCCCGATCAGGGCCACCGCCACACCCACCACCGCCTGCACGGCGATGACCCGCCAGGGTGACACCGACGGATGGCGGGCTCGCAGGGCGGCCGCCTCCTCGCGACTGAGCCTCTTGAAACCCTCGTCTGCCGCCTCATCTTCTGGCTGGCCCCAGGTGTCTTGTCGGGCGGCTGTGGCGTCGCGCCGATCAGGCATTCGGGGGCTCGTTGGGGGTTGCGGCAAACCGCGGGAGTATACGTGGAAACCCCTTACGGTCGACCTCTCCCCTCAGGGGCGTAGGATTTGCGCCGACAAGCGCCTCGCCGTGCCGGCCTTGGCGGCCGGGTTCGCGGCCGCCGGCAGCGCGTGCCGCCGGCGCCGATTGTCGCCGTGACAACCGTCACAGCCGCTACAGCCGCGCCAGGTAGGCCGGCAGCCCCGGCACCTCCACCCGCATCTGCAGCACGCCACCGGCCAGCGGCTGGGCGGCCAGCTCGTCGGCCGGTCGCTTCTCGCGCGAGCTGGTGATGTACAGGGTGCGCAGGTCGGCGCCGCCAAAGCAGGGCATGGTGGGGCAGCGCACCGGCAGCGGCAGCTCGGCCAGCGTGTGGCCTTGCGGATCGAGGCGCAGCAGGCGCTGGCCCTCGAACAGCGCCAGCCAGTAGCCGCCGGCACTGTCCATGGCCGCGCCATCGGGCCGGCCGCCGTACTCGGTGATCGGCCGAGCCGTGTCGCGCAGCGCAAACTGCCGCCAGACGCGGCGGTTCGACAGGCTGCCGTCGTGGCCGTCAACATCGAAGGCACTGACCGCATGGGCCTTGGTATCGGCCCACAGCAGCGTGCGCCCGTCGGGGCTGAAGGCCAGGCCGTTGCTGGCGGTGATGCCTTCGGCCACGCGCTTCAGGCCCTCGCCGGGCGTGTGGCAGTACAGCGCGGCGCGCGGCTCGCGGGCATCGTCGATGGTGCCGATCCAGAAGCGGCCCTGCGCATCGGCCTTGCCGTCGTTGAAGCGCTGGGTGGCCGGGTCGTACGGCGGTTTGGCCACCCGGGTGCGCTCGCCGCGCCGGGTGTCGAAGTGCCACAGGCCGTCGCGCATGGCCAGCAGCAGGCCGCCGCCCAGCACCGGCACGCAGCAGGCTGGATCAGAGGCCTGCGGCCAGGCCCGGTGCTCGCCGCGCAGCGGGTCAAAGCGGTGCAGCACGCGCCCGGGGATGTCGACCCAGTACAGCACCTGCTCGTCGGGATGCCACAACGGCGATTCGCCCAGCAGCGCATGCGGCACGGGCAGCGCACTCAGCGCCGCGGGATCAAGAAGGGTCATGGCCGGAACAACAGGGTGACGCGGGCGGAGCAGCCTGCGGTGTGAAGAAGCGCCGGCGCCCGATGGCCGGGCCCGGTTTGCCCATGCTCAGGCCAGATCCACCTTCAGGTAGTGCGCGCCGGGGATCGGGTTGAAATAGTAGGGCGGTACCTCGAAGAAACCCAGGGTCTCGTAGAGGCCGCGCGCGGCCTCCATGTCGTCGAGCGTGTCGAGCAGCATGCACGAGTAGCCGGCACCGGTGGCGGCGTCGATCAGCGCCTGCGCCATCAGCCGGCCCAGGCCGAAGCGGCGGAAGGCGCGGCGCACGTACAGGCGCTTCATCTCGCTGGCGTTGGCATAGTCCACATCGGGCAGCGGCCGAAAGGCGCCGCAGGCCGCCAGCTCGCCGTCGACGAAGGCCAGCAGCAGCCCGCCCTGCGGCGGCGCATAGGCGCCGGGCAGCTCGGCCAGCTCGGCGTCGAAGTTCTGGAAGCACAGGTCGATGCCCAGCTGCTGCGCGTACTCGCGAAACAGCACGCGCGCGGCGTCGAGCAGTTCGGGCGAGTCGGCAGACTGCAGGCGGATGTCGGCTTGCGGCATCGGGCTGGGCGGGCGGGCGCAGGGCGTCGGGTTGGCGGGCGGGGCGGCTGCGCGGCAGTCTACCGCCGCGGTGGCTGCGCGCGGCTCAGCCGCCCAGCCGGGCCAGCCACAGCGCGGCGGCCGCGCAGGCGGCGGCCAGCACGGCGGCCAGCAGGCGGGTGGTCAGCGAATCGGTGCTGGCCGGAGTGCTGGCGGGCAGCTGCTTGTCGCCGCTGATCATCGGCGGCAGCAGGCGCTTGCCGCGCCGCGCGTACAGCACGATGGCCAGCACATGCAGAACCACCAGCGCCACCAGCAGCCAGCGGCCGATCCCGGCATGCCAGGCCGTGGCCTGCAGCGCCAGATCGCTCGACACGAAGCGGTTCAAGGGGCCGGTGGTGGCGATCTCGTCGTCGGCCACCAGGCCGCTGCCCACTTGCAGCGCCAGCAGCGCCAGCATGGCCAGCACCGAGCCGGCGCCCAGCGGGTTGTGGCCGACATCCAGGTGCTCGGACGCCTGGGTCTGCCCGCGCAGGTAGCGCAGCACCGTGCCCGGCCCGCGCACAAAGCTGGCAAAACGCGACCAGCGCCCGCCCACCACGCCCCACAGCAGCCTGAACACCAGCAGCGCGCCCACCAGCAGGCCCAGGCGCATGTGCCAGACGATCAGGTTGCCGCCGATCTGGCCAGTGACGAACAGGCCCAGCACGGCCGCGGCCAGCAGCCAATGGAACAGGCGGGTGGGCAGATCCCACACCCGCACCGCTTGGGTGTGAGCTTCGAGCGACATGGGGCAATCGGTGCCGGCAGCGGGCCGGTGCAAGCCATTGATGCGGACAACGATAGCCGAATGCGCGGCGCGCACCAACCGCTGCTGCGCCGGGCCGGGTCGGCCTCGACCGGAATAAACAGGCAGCTTGCACCGTAGACTTCGCGTCGCCCAGGCCGCACCCAGGCACTCACCCAGCTTGGCCGGGGCACCCCCTTTGGTCATTCGTTGGAGATCCCCGCATGAAACACCTGCTGCTGGCGCCCGTCGCCGCCCTGACCCTGCTGACCAGCCTGCCCGCTGCCGCCCAGTTCCAGAAGCCCGAGGACGCGATCAAGTACCGCCAGGGCGCGTTTGTGGTGATGGCCGCGCACTTCAGCCGCGTGGCCGCCATGGCCCAGGGCAAGGTGCCGTTCGATGCCAAGGCCGCCGCCTTCAATGCCAACATCGCCAACAGCCTGGCCGCGCTGCCCTTCACCGCGTTTGGCGAAGGCACCGACAAGGGCCTGCCGCACCGCGCCAAGCCCGAGATCTGGAAGGAAGCCGCCAAGTACAAGGCCGCCGCCGACAAGATGGTGACCGAGATGGGCAAGCTGGACGCCGCCGCCAAGACCGGCAGCCTGGACGCGATCAAGGCCGCCGCGGGCGGTGTGGGCCAGAGCTGCAAGGCCTGCCACGACGACTTCCGGGCCGAGAAGTACAGCAACTGACAGCCCCGCCTGGCCGGGATCGGCCAGGCACCCCCAAGGGGTCGGCGAGGCCGGTCGCTTGGGGCGGCCCGGCGCTGGCCTCGCGCCGCTTCGCTCCGGATGAACCGCTTCGCTCGGCGCTCGAGCGAACGACCCGACGCTGGCCTCGCCCTGCTTCGATCACGCTTGTGAACTGAAGCCCAGCACCACGCGCCGGGTCTTCGCGCTCTTCTTTTCGATCTTGGTGACCACCACGGCGCCGATCTCGGCGGTGTTGGCCACATGCGTGCCGCCACAGGGCTGCAGGTCGACGCCGGCGATCTCGATCAGGCGGATGCGGCCCTGGCCGTCGGCCGATCGCGGCGGCTGCACGCTCATGCTGCGCACCAGGCCGGGGTTGGCGTCAAGCTCGGCCTCGCTGATCCAGCGCGGCTGCACCGGGTGCGCCGCGGCCACCAGGCGCGCGATGCCGGCGCTGAGCGCGTCCTTGTCGAGCGGCTCGGTCATGTGGAAGTCGAGCCGCGCGTAGCCGGCGGTGATCGAGCAGCCGTCCACCGGGTGCGGCACCAGCGCGCACAGCAGGTGCGTGGCGGTGTGAAAGCGCCGGTGGGCCTGGCGCCGGGCCATGTCGATGGCCGCGCGCACGCGCTGGCCGGGCTGCCAGCCCGACAGGTCGGCGTCGGGGGCGGGCAGATGCAGGATCTGGCCGGGCCCGGCGCCCTTGCGCGTATCGGCCACGGCCAGCCCGGTGCCATCGGCCCGGGTGAGCATGCCGGCATCGCCGGCCTGGCCACCGCCCTGGGGGTAGAACACGGTGCGGTCGAGCTCGATGCCGGCCTCGCTGACCGCGGTGATGGTGGCCTCGCACTGGGCCAGCGTGGCGTCGTCGCGAAACAGTTCTTCAGTGGCCATGGCGGTGCGTGAGCGTGGTTCAGGGCGTGCTGTGCAGTGTGACGGCGCCGCGCGGCGTGTCCAGCGTCACCGTCACGGCCGGGCCGGTGTCGTGGCCGCTCAGCCCGCGCAGGCGCAGCAGCTCGCGCACAGGCGCCGGCAGGCCGCCCAGCGTGGCCGATTGCAGGCGCACCGGGCTGGCCGGCATGGCCTCGGTGGGGTGCATGCCCTGCCACTGGATCAGCGTGGGCAGATGGCCGGCCAGGTCGATGGCGCCGTCGTCGCGCACCAGCATGCACCAGTGGAGCGTGCCGCTGGCGGTCTCGCGCGAGATCTTCAGCGCGCGGCCCGGCTGGCAGCCCAGCGTGCCCAGGCCATGGTGCAGCTGCTGGGCATCGGGCGTGCGCAGCACGGCGTGCGCCAGGCGCGGCCCGTTGCGCCGCAGCTGCCGCTGCTGCGCCGGGTCGTCCATGCCGAACCAGCGCGCGCGGCCCGGCGGCGCGGCGTCGGGGTCGATGGCGACGATCTCGAGGTAAGCCTGCGCAAAGCCGTCGCCATCGATGCGCAGGACACGGTTGTGGGTGCCCATCAGCGCATGGCGGCCACCCGGGCCGGGGGCCACGCCCAGCGTGGCCTCGCACCAGGCGGCGCCGTGCGCCAGCGTGTCGGCCAGCACCACCAGGTGGTCGAGTTCGCAGTTCACAGGCTGACCTGGCCCTGCACCACCGTGGCCACGTCGCCGCCGATCCAGATGTCGGCGCCGTCGCGCGCCACGTGCACGCGACCGGCGCGTCCCAGCGCGGCGCCCTGTGCGGCCACATAGCGCTCGGGCGCCAGGCCCTCGCCGATCAGCCACTGCGCCAGGCCGGCGTTCAGGCTGCCGGTGACCGGGTCTTCCGGCACCGCCAGCGCCGGCACGAAGGCGCGTACCTCGAAGGCGCATTCGCCGCCCGCCGCATGCGGCCCCACCACCCCCAGCTTGAGCGACTGCATGGCCGCGAAGTCGGGCTGCAGGGCCAGCACGGTGGCGGCGTCGGGCAGCAGCGCGGCCATCCAGCCGGGGCCGTTGTCCACCCACACCAGGCGGCGGATGCTGTCGTCGGGCAGGCGCAGCGCGGTGGCCACCAGGCGGCGCAGGCCGGGCTCGACCTCGCCGGTACGGCGCAGCGGCGGCGCGGCAAAGGCCAGGCGGGTGCCGTCGCGCCGCACCCGCACCAGGCCCACGCCGCACTGCTGCACCACCACGCCGGGCGTGCGCGGGCTGCCGCCGGCGGCCAGCCAGGCGGCGCAGCTGCCCAGCGTGGGATGGCCGGCAAAGGGCAGCTCGCCGCCGGGCGTGAAGATGCGCACGCGGTAGTCGGCGCCGGCCGCGGCGGCGTCGTCGCTGGGCGGCAGCAGGAAGGTGGTTTCCGACAGATTGGTCCAGCGGGCAAAGGCGGCCATCTCGGCGTCACCCAGGCCCGTGGCGTCGTGCACCACGGCCAGCGGGTTGCCGCGCAGGGCTTGCGCGCTGAAGACATCGAGTTGGCTGAAGCGGCGCGCGGTCATGGTCTCGGGTTCTCCTGCAAGGCGGGGGTCAGGCGGTGGCGGTGATGGCGGTGGCGGGCTGCCAGGTGCCGGCCAGCACCTGCTGGTAGATGTCGCGGTCGACATTGCCGCCGCTCATCACCACCGCGGTGCGGCGGCCGGCCAGTTGCGCGCGCTCGGCCCAGGCCGCAGCCCAGGCGGCGGCACCGGCGCCTTCGGCCACCTGGTGCGTGGCCTCGAACAGCTGGCGCATCGCGGCGGCCACGGCGTGGTCGTCGACCTGCACCACACGGGCCAGGCCGCGCGCCAGCACCGGCAGCGCGTCGGGGTCGGGCGTGCGGCAGGCCATGCCGTCGGCCAGCTCGGTGCTGACCGGGTGCGACACCGCCTCGCCCCGCGCCAGCGACAGCGCATAGGCCGGCGCGCCGCTGGACACCACGCCGACGATCTCGCAATCGAGGCGCAGGGCATCGCGCGCAGCGATCAGGCCGGCCGCGCCCGAGCCCAGGCCGATGGGCACATACACCCGCTGCAGCCCAGCCACGGCGTCGAACAGCTCGAGCGCATAGCTGGCCACACCGGCCACCAGCTGCGGGTGGAAGGACGGCACCATGGCCCAGCCGCGCGCCGCGGCCAGTGCCTGGGCATGCTCCTTGGCGGCCTGGAAGTCGTCGCCGTGCTCCAGCAGCTCGGCGCCCAGCGCGCGCATCGCGGCGTTTTTCTCGCGGCTGTTGCCGCGCGGCACCACGATGCACACCGCCAGGCCGTGGCGCGCCGCGGCGCGGGCGATCGACTGGCCATGGTTGCCGCGCGTGGCGCTCACCAGGCCGGCCGGGCGCCGGGCCGGTGGCTGCAGCAGCTGCTGCAGGTAGACCTCGCCGCCACGCACCTTGAAGGCCCCCGCCGGCGTGTGGTTCTCGTGCTTGACCCACAGCTGCGTGCCGTCGTCCGGCGCCCGGGCGATGGCCTGCTCCAGCAGCGGCCAGCGGTGCTGCGGCGTGGCCGGCATGGCGGCGGCCACCACGGCCTGGGCGGCACGCAGCGCGGCCAGATCGGGCAGGGCCATGGCGCTCACCGGCCCCCCCTGCGCGCTGCGCGCTGCGGGATCCGCGCCCGGGAGCGGCCCGGCGCGCTCATGGCGTGGGCTCGGCATGCTTGGCCAGGTGCTCGCGCAGCACGCGGCCGAGCAGGGCCACGCCCTGGGCGATGTCGTCGGGCGTCAGGGTCACGAAGCTCAGGCGCAGGGTGCGCGCATCGGCGCCCTGGCCGGGGCCATGGCCGGGTTGCGGCGCAAAGAAGGCCGAGCCGGGCACATAGGCGATGCCGGCGGCCACGGCCTGCGGCAGCAGGGCCAGCGCATCGCAGCCGGCCGGCAGGCGCAGCCAGAAGAACATGCCGCCCTGCGGCACCTGCCACTCGGTGCCCTCGGGCATGTGCTGCTGCAGCGCCTGGGCCATGGCCTGGCACTGGCGCTGGTAGCGCGCGCGGATGGTGGGCACATGCTGGTCGAGAAAGCCGTTCTTGATGACCTCGTGCACCACGCGCTGGTTGAAGCCCGGCGTGTGCAGATCGGCCGCCTGCTTGGCCTGCAGCAGCTTGGGGTAGAGCTCGGGCGGCGCCACCAGGTAGCCCAGGCGGAAGCCGGGCGTGAGCACCTTGCTGAAGCTGCCGAGGTAGATCACGCCCTCGGGCCAGCGTGCGGCCAGCGGCGCCGGCGGCGGGGCGTCGAACCACAGGTCGCCGTAGGGGTTGTCCTCGACGATGGGCACACCGGCGGCCTGGGCCGCGGCCACCAGCGCATCGCGCCGCGCCGCGCCGATCACGCGGCCGGTGGGGTTCTGGAAGTTGGGCAGCAGGTAGGCGAAGCGGGTGCCCGGCGCGTCGTGCGGCAGCGCGGCAAGGGCCTCGGGGCGCGGGCCTTCGCCGTCGCCGGCCAGGCTGGCGTAGATCGGCTCGAAGGGATTGAAGGCCTGCAGCGCGCCCAGGTAGGTGGGCGTTTCCACCGCCACCGGCGCACCGGGGTCGACCAGCACCTTGGCCACCAGGTCGAGGCCCTGCTGCGAGCCGGTGGTGATCAGCACCTGATCGGGCGCCAGCCGCATGCCCTGGGACGCCAGCTGGGCGGCCACCCACTCGCGCAGCGGCGCAAAGCCTTCGCTGGACGAGTACTGCAGCGCCTGCTTCGGAGAATCGCTCAGCACCCGCTCGCAGGCGGCGCGGATGGCCTCGACCGGAAAGGTGTCGGCCGAGGGCAGGCCACCGGCCATCGACAGCACGCCGGGCTGCTCGGTCACCTTCAGGATCTCGCGGATGATCGACGGGTTGAGCCGCGCGCTGCGGCGGGCCTGGGTCCAAAGCGTCATGGGGTGCTCACTCTCCAAAGCAGGGGCATCAAGGTTCGGCGGCCGCATCATCGCGCAGCGGGGCGCATCGGCAGGCGGCGGGCCAGCGCCACGGTGGCCATCACGGCCAGCGCAAAGGCCACGGTGGCGGCATCGACCGCCTCGCCCAGCAACGGCACGGCCAGCGCCATCGACAGGAACGGCTGCACCAGCTGCACCTGGCTGACACGCAGCATGCCACCCAGCGCCAGGCCGCGGTACCAGGCAAAAAAGCCCAGCCACATCGACACCACGGCCACATAGACGAAGCCGCCCCAGGCCGCGGGCCGCACATGGGCCACGTCGGCCGGCGCCACCCAGGCCGCCAGCGGCAGCGTGACCGGCAGGCTGGCCACCAGCACCCAGCTGATCACCTGCTCGGGCGCCATGGCTGGCCGCGCCGGGCCACCCGGCGTGGACAGGCGCGCGCCCATCACATAACCGAAGCCGCCCCACAGCACGGCGGCCAGCAGCAGCCCATCGGCAGCCTGCAGGTGGGCGCCGCCCTTCCACAGCGCAAAGCCCAGCACCAGGCCCATGCCGAGCGCGGCGCAGGCCCAGAACGCCGTGCTGGCGCGCTGACGCAGCAGCAACGCGGCCAGCGCGGCCGTGGCCATCGGCAGCAGGCCCGACACCACCGCGGCATGCGCCGCCTCCACCCGCTGCACGGCCCAGCCCAGAAACAGCGGAAAACCGAACACCACGCCGCTGGCGGTGAGCACCAGGCCGCGCCATTGCGCGGGCGTGGGCCAGGCCGCGCGCACCGCCAGCAGCCAGCCGGCCGCCAGCAGCCCGGCCAGCGCCGCGCGGCCGATGGCCACGAACTCGGCCGGCAGCTGCGGCGCCGCCAAGCTGCCGGAAGCCAGGCGGGTCATCGGGATGGTGAGTGCGAACAGGGCCACACCCAGCGCGCCCAGCAGCCAGCCGCGCGTGGCCGGCGACAGGCCGGCTGGTGCGTTGGCGGGCCGGGACGGCACCGGATCGGCGACAAGGGTGGATGGGGGGCTGGACATGCCGGCCAGTCTAGGGGCACCATCAGCACAGTAGCAGCACAGTCAGCAGTACAGATAACGCATCTGTATTGCCCACAACAACAATACACCCAGGCGCCGCACCCATGCCCGACCCGACCCCCTCCACGCCGGAAGCCCCACCGCCCGGCACGCTGCCCGGCACGCTGCCCGACGCCCTGCCCGGCGCCCCGCTGCCCGGCCGCGGCCAGCCGCTGGGCGCACAGCTGGCGGCGCACTTTGCCGAGCGCATCCGCCACCGCACGCTGACGCCCGGTGCGCGCCTGCCCTCGGTGCGCGACTGCGCGCGCCAGCACCGCGTGAGCCCCAGCACCGTGGTGCTGGCCTATGACCAGCTGCAGGCCCAGGGCCTGGTGGAAGCGCGGCGCCAGCGCGGCTTCTTTGTGCGCGGGCCGGTGGCCGCGGCGCGCACCGCGGCGCCGGCCGGTGCGCTGATTCCGCCCGACGGGCTGCCGGGCGGCGCCACGCTGGAGGCGCCGGTGGACGCCACGGCGCTGATCCGCGGCATGTTCCAGCGCAGCGGCAGCCAGGCGGTGACGCCGACCCAGGCCGCCGCCACCGCCACGCTGCCGCGGCTGATCGGCCCCGGCCCGGGCCAGGGCACGCTGCCCGAGGCCTGGCTGGACGCCGCGCTGCTGACCCGCGCGCTGCGCCGCGCCCTGCCCGACGCCCAGGAGGCGCTGCGTTATGGCGAGCCGGCCGGCGACGCCGGGCTGCGCCAGGCCTTGTCGCGCCGCCTGGTGGGCGATCTGGGCCTGGCCGCGGCGCCGGGCCAGATCGTCACCACCACCGGCGCCACGCATGCCCTCGATCTGGTGGCGCGCACGCTGCTGCGCCCGGGCGATGCGGTGCTGGTCGACGAGCCCGGCTGGGCGGTGGAGTTCGCGCGCCTGAGCCGCCTGGGCATGCGCCTGCTGCCGGTGCCGCGCTGCAAGGACGGCCATGACGGCCCCGACCTGGCGGTGATGGCGCGCCTGCTGGCCGAGCACCGGCCGCGGCTGTACGTCACCGTGAGCGTGCTGCACAACCCCACCGGCCACACGCTGTCGCTGGCCGCGGCGCACCAGATCCTGAAGCTGGCCGACGCGCACGACCTGACCATCGTCGAGGACGACACCTACGCCTGGCTGGCACCGGCGCATGCGCCGCGGCTGTCGGCGCTGGATGGCCTGCAGCGCACGGTGTACGTCTCGGGCTTTTCCAAGATCCTGGCGCCCAACTGGCGCGTGGGCTACGTGGCCGCCGCGCCGGCGCTGGCCGAGCGCCTGATCGACACCAAGCTGCTGACCACCCTGACCACGCCCTCGCTGATGGAGCGCGCGGTGGCCTGGTGCCTCGACCAGGGCCTGCTGCGCCGCCATGCCGAGCGCGTGCAGCTGCAGCTGGAGGGCGCCCGCCAGCGTGTGGTGCGCCTGGCCGAGGCCGCCGGCTGCCGTTTTGTGACGGCACCGCACGGCCTCTTCGGCTGGGTGGATACCGGTGTCGACACCGACGCGCTGGCCGCGCGCATGGCCGATGCCGGCTGGCTGCTGGCGCCGGGCAGCTTGTTCCACGCCGTACCCTGCAGCAGCCCGCTGATGCGGGTGAACTTTGCCTCGGCGCAGGATCTGCGCTTCTGGCGCGCCTTTGAAAACGCGCGCGCCCTGCTGCTGAATCAGCAGCCGCCATGAGCTCCCCACCGCGAATGCGGGGCCCCCAAGCCCGGCGGTGGGCGCCGCTCGGTGCGCGCGTACCATTCCGGCGTTATCCCGCGCACCATGTTCCAGTCCACCCAGCCCCTGCCGCCCGCGTCTGACCCGCGGGGTTTGCGACCCGCCGGCCCGGCTTCGCACGCCGGTGATGCACTGGACAGCGGGGCCACCCACCTCAACTCGCTGAGCCCCTCGCTGCTGCAGGATCTGATGCGCTTTGAAAAGCGCGACGGCGACCGCCGCGAACTGCTCGAGGTGCTGGCCGCCGGCGTGCGCCACACCCAGCCGCTGGCCATCCGGCTCGAGGCGCCGGGGCAGGAGCTGACGCTGTCGATCTACCCCTCCGACGGCATGGTGCACTGCCAGCAGCCGGTGGCCGAGTTCCTGGCCAGCGACCTGGCCCGCGTGCAGGTTCTGCATGTGCAGCCGGCGCTCAGCCGGCCGCCGCGCGACGCCACGCTGCTGGCGCGCATGGGCGATTCCCTGGGTTATGCGCCACTGGCGCCGGTGCTGTGGGCGGTGGCGCTCACCGGCGCCCGCGCCGCCCTGCTGCCCGAGCTGGCCGGCCAGGCCGCCTACCGCGTGTCGCCAGGCGTCAACCTGGGCGGGCTGACCATGCCCACGGTCTTGTCCAGCTGCGTGGCGCGCCTGCGCCGCCAGACCCACAACCTGCGCGAGATCGCCGACTGGCCCGGCATCAGCCGCGAGGGCGCGATGCGCCTGCTCAACGCGCTGTACCTGCAATCGGCCCTGATCGTCAGCCGCTCACACCCGGCGGCCACCAACGAGGGCTGGGAGGGCTACGGCCCGAGGTGAATGGTGCACCCGGCCGCCGTGTACGGCGGCCACCCGCCAAGCGGGTGCGGGCCGGCTTGGGAGCGGCCCGGCGCTCGGCCCGAGGTGAATGGCGCACCCGGCCGCCGCGTACGGCGGCCACCCGCCGCGCGGGTGCGGGCCGGCTTGGGAGCGGCCCGGCGCTCGGCCCGAGGTGAATGGCGCACCCGGCCGCCGTGTACGGCGGCCACCCGCCGCGCGGGTGCGGGCCGGCTCAGGTTGAGAGCTGCTCCCAGCGCTCCAGCGCCGCCAGCAGTTCGTCGTCGATCACCGCGTGGCGCTGGGCCAGTGAGGCGGCGCGGGCGGCATCGGTGGCGTACAGGCTGCCGTCGGCCAGCGTGGTGTCGATGGTCTTCTGCTCGGCCTCAAGGGCCGCGATGCGCTTGGGCAGTTCGTCGAACTCGCGCTGCTCCTTGTAGCTGAGCTTGCGGGCCTTGGGTGCGGCAGCAGCAACCGCCACCGCGGGGGCCGGCGCAGGAGCCGCGGCGCCCTTGGCCGCAGCCGCCGGTGCGGCAGGCGCTGCCGGCGCGGCGGCGGCGGTGGCCTGGGCTGCCAGCATGCGTGCGCGCTGGGCGCGCCAGTCGGCGATGCCGCCTTCGTATTCGCGCCAGCGTCCGGGCTGCAGGTCGCCCTCCCAGGCCAGCAGGCTGGTGACCACGTTGTCGAGAAAGCGCCGGTCGTGGCTGACCAGGAACACCGTGCCGGCATAGCCCTGCAGCAGCTCCTCCAGCAGCTCCAGCGTCTCGATGTCGAGGTCGTTGGTGGGCTCGTCGAGCACCAGCACATTGGCCGGCAAGGCGAACAGGCGCGCCAGCAGCAGGCGGTTGCGCTCACCGCCCGACAGCGTGCGCACCGGGCTGTCCGAGCGCGCCGGCGAGAACAGGAAGTCGCCCAGATAGCTCTTAATGTGTTTTTTCTGGCCGCCGATCTCGACCCACTCGCTGCCCGGGCTGATGGTGTCGGCCAGGGTCGCGTCGAGGTTCAGGCCGGCGCGCATCTGGTCGAAGTAGGCCACCTGCATCTTGGTGCCCAGGCGCACGCTGCCGGCATCGGGGTCCAGCTCGCCCAGGATCAACTTGAGCAGCGTGGTCTTGCCCACGCCGTTGGGGCCGACCAGGCCGATCTTGTCGCCGCGCAGGATGGTGGTGCTGAAGTCCTGCACGATCAGCTTGTGCTCGGGCGCCGTGCCGAAGCTTTTGCCCACATGGGCCAGCTCGGCCACGATCTTGCCGCTGGGCAGGCCGGCGTCGAGCTCCAGCCGCACCTGGCCCACCTGGTCGCGCCGGGCCGCGCGCTCGCTGCGCAGGCGCTGCAGCCGCGCCACGCGGCCCACGCTGCGGGTGCGGCGGGCCTCGACGCCCTTGCGAATCCACACCTCTTCCTGCGCCAGCAGCTTGTCGAAGCGGGCATTGGCCAGGGCCTCGCTGTTGAGCTCGTCCTCTTTCACCTTCTCGTAGGCGGCAAAGCTGCCCGGGTAGCTGCGCAGGATGCCGCGGTCGAGCTCGACGATGCGGGTGGCCACCGCGTCGATGAAGGCGCGGTCGTGGCTGATGGTCACCAGCGAGCCCTGCCACTGGGTCAGCAGGCCCTGCAGCCAGTCGATGGCGTCCATGTCGAGGTGGTTGGTGGGCTCGTCGAGCAGCAGCACGTCGGGCCGCGCCACCAGGGCCTGGGCCAGAGCCACGCGCTTTTTCTGCCCGCCCGACAGGCGCTCGACCAGCACCTCGCCGTCCAGCGCCAGGCGCTGCAGCGCCTCGGTGACGCGGTTTTCCCAGTTCCAGCCGTCCAGCGCCTCGATGCGGGTCTGGATCGCGTCGAGATCCTCGCCATCGGCATGCGCCTCGTAGCGCTCGCGCAGCGCGCGCGCCTCGGCCACGCCTTCGCCCACGGCCTCGAACACCGTGGCGCCGGGCTTGAACTCGGGCTCCTGCGGCACATAGAAGCGGCGCAGGCCCTGCTGCTGCTGCAGCGTGCCGTCGTCGAGCTTCTCCAGCCCGGCCATGATCTTGAGCAGGCTGCTCTTGCCCGAGCCATTGCGCCCGATCAGCGCCACGCGCTCGTTGGTTTCAAGCGCAAACGCGGTGTGGTGCAGCAGGGCGACGTGGCCGAACGCAAGCTGCGCGTCGGCAAGGGTGATCAGGGCCATGGGCGCGATTGTCGCGGCTGCGCGGGTGCGGGCCGGCGGCGCCCGCGCCGGGGCTTGTGGCACAGTGACGCCGCCCCGCCACCGCCCGCCGGCTGCTGCCGCCCTGTCCTGCCGATGAGCCCCCGTCACCCTGCCGCCCCCACCATCACGGATGTGGCGCGCCATGCCCAGGTGTCGATGAAGACGGTGTCGCGCGTGCTCAACGACGAGCCCAACGTGGTGCCGGCCATGCGCGAGCGGGTGATGGCCTCGGTGAAGGCGCTCGACTACCGGCCCAACCTGCATGCGCGCAGCCTGGCGCGGGCCCGCTCCAGCCTGCTGGGCCTGCTGTACTACGCCTCGAGCGCGGCCTTCGTGATGGGCCTGCAGCAAGGCGCCACCGCGCGCTGCCGGGCGCTGGGCTACCACCTGGTGGTCGAGCAGCTCGACGACAGCGGCGAGCATGTGCCCGACCAGCTGCGCCACATGCTCACCGCGCTGCGCCCCGACGGCCTGATCCTGGCGCCACCGGTCTGCGACGACCCCGACATCCTGCGCCTGCTGAGCGACGCGCGCGTGCCCTGCGTGCTGATCTCGCCGGGCATGGCGCGGCCGGGCTTCGGCAATGTGTCGATCGACGACGTGGCCGCCGCGCGCGCCATCACCGAGGTGCTGATCGGCCACGGCCACCGGCGCATCGGCCACATCCACGGCAACCCGCGGCAGGCCGCGGCGCCGCACCGGCGCGAGGGCTTTCGCCAGGCACTGCTGGCGCATGGCCTGGCCGATGACCCGGCGCTGGTGGTGCCGGGCGACTTCAGCTTTCCCAGCGGCATGGCCGGCTGCCATGCGCTGCTGAGCCTGCCCGAGCCGCCCAGCGCCATCTTTGCCGCCAACGACGAGATGGCGCTGGGCGTGCTGGCCGCGGCGCAGCAGCACGGGCTGCAGGTGCCGCGCGACCTGTCGGTGGCGGGCTTCGACGACGCGCCGCTGGCCAGCCTGATCTGGCCGCCCCTGAGCACCGTGCGCCAGCCAGTGAACGAGATGGCCGAGGCGGCGGTCGACATGCTGGTGTCGCGCTCGTCGGCCAGCCCGGCCGAGCCGGCGCCGGCCATGGCACAGCCCGCCGGCGGGCCGGTCGCCCCGGCGCCGGCCATGACCGACCGCGTGCTGCCCTACGGGCTGCTGCTGCGCGCCTCGGTGCAGGCGCCCAAGGCCGCGGGTTAGTCCCGATCCGGCAAACGGTTCATTGACGTTGACAGCGCAGGACAAGCGCTAGAACATCGCATTTGTCCGTTTGACAGCGTTGTCAATCGGCAATCCGTGCGGCTGCGGGCCCTTGTGCGCTGCGCTGCCGGAACGCCTTTGCATCCAGACCCACACCACCGCGGCGCATGCACGCCGCGGCACCAGGAGACATGCCATGACCCGACCCTTGGCCCTGCGCACCGTGAGTGCCGCCGTGCTGGCCCTGCTGGCGCCGCTGGCCGCCACGCCGGCCACCGCCCAGACCACCCAGACCGCGGCGGCCGACGCCGCCGACACCCAGCGCGTCACCGTCACCGCCACCAAGCGCCAGACCACGGTGCAGGACACGCCCCTGGCCGTCACCGCCTTCTCGCAGCGCGAGCTCGACAAGGCGCAGGTCAAGGACCTCAGCACGCTGCAGTCGATGGTGCCCAACCTCACGGTCGAGCAGCATGGAGATTCGGGCGGCGTGCACGTGTTTCTGCGCGGCATCGGCTCGACCAACCACACCGAGCTGGGCGACCCGGCGGTGGCCTTCCATGTCGACGGCATCTACTCGCCGCGGCCGCAGGGCGCCACGGCGCTGATGTTCGACCTGGCCAGCGTGGAAGTGGCGCGCGGCCCGCAGGGCACGCTGTTCGGCCGCAATGCCACCGCCGGCTCGGTGAACCTGGTCACCGCCAAGCCGCGGCTGGGCGACACCAGCGGCTTCGTCGGCATCACCGTCGGCGACCGCCACCGCCTGGCGCTGCAGGGCGCCGCCAACCTGCCGCTGGGCGAGCGCGCGGCGCTGCGCATCGCCGCCATCAGCGACAAGCAGGACGGCTGGGTCGAGTTCCAGCCGCGCAGCAATGTGCAGCCCGGCGCCAAGCAGTACGGCGCCACCGAGCAGACCGGCGTGCGCGCCACGCTGCTGTGGCTGCCCACGCCCGACATCAGCACCACCACCGCGCTGGAGTACTACCGCGACAACGGCGCCGGCCAGGTCTCGCTGATGCAGACCCCGCGCGCCGGCCAGAAGTGGAACTCGGCCCTGGTCGACACCCCCGGCATGCTCGACCAGGACAGCACCCAGCTGCGCACCCGGGTCGACTGGGCCATCACGCCGGCGCTGGAGCTCAGCTACATCGGCAGCCTCACCAGCATGGCGCGCAAGAACGCCAGCGACAACGACGCCGGCACCCAGCCCGGCTTCAAGCATGAGCACCGCACCGAGTGGTCGCGCTTTGACAGCAGCACCCACGAGCTGAACCTCAAGTCGATCGGCGGCGGCAGCTTCGAGTGGATCGCCGGCCTGTTCTCGGTGAGCGAGGACAACCGCATCCGTTTCGACATCGACATCTCGCAAAGCCCGCTGCTGGCCGGCGGCGGCCCGATCGTCGTGCACCCCACGGCGCCCACCGACACCGCCTGGGCGATGAGCTTCATCCAGCCCAAGCGCACGCTGTCGTCCAACGCCGTGTTCGGCCAGGGCACCTGGAAGATCTCGCCGATGCTCAGCGCCACCCTCGGTGGCCGCTACACCCGCGAGGAGAAGAAGGACGTGGGCGGCCGCAACTGGGTGTGCCCCGACTTCGGCGCCACCCTGGCCACCGGCGGGCGCCTGATCGGCCCGGGCGGCGTGGTCTCGCACGCCACCTGCGGCAGCGCCCACGCCAGCGCCCTGCCCGATGGCACCGGCACCTGGCCGGGCGGCGGCAGGAACGACGCCGTGGCCAAGGACAACGCCAGCACCTGGCTGGCGCGCGTCGAGTACAAGCCCAGCCGCGACCTGATGACCTATGCCACCGCCAGCACCGGCTTCAAGTCGGGCGGGCTGTCCGATGGCGGCCGGCGCCACAAGCCCGAGTTCCTCACCAACCTCGAACTGGGCGCCAAGGCCGAGTTCTTCAACCGCGCACTGGCCGTCAACCTGGCCGGCTTCGCGATGAAGTACAAGGACATGCAGGTCTCGTCGATCGAGTACACCGGCACCGGCACCGCACGCCAGCAGCAGCTGGTGACCAGCAATGCCGCGCGCGCCAACATCAACGGCCTGGAGGCCGAGTGGAGCTGGCGCGTCACGCCGGCCACGCGCATCACCGGCCACGCCTCGGTGCTGGACGCCAAGTACGACGACTTCCTGACCTGCGACTCGGCCCTGCTCGACTGCGCCGTGGCGGCCAATGCGCAGAACCTGTCGGGCCAGCAGATGCCGCATGCGCCGAAGTTCTCCACCACGGTGGCCTTCGAGCACGACTTCGCCGCCGCCGGCGGCAAGCTCACGCCGCGCGTGCAGGTGCACCACCAGTCGCGCACCAAGCTCGGCCCCTTTGGCGAGATGGACGGCCGCTACTCGGCCACCGCGCGCGCCACGCCCGACGCGCGCCTGCAGGGCGCCTACAGCACCGCCGACCTGAGCCTGCGCTATGAAGAGGGCAAGGGCCGCTGGTTCGTCGAGGCCTTCGTGGTGAACGTGGGCGACGAGAAGGTCAAGACCGACGCCTCGTGGGTCACCGGCGGCACCTGGACCTCGTTCTACAACCCGCCGCGCACCTACGGCCTGCGCACCCAGGTGCGCTTCTGACGCCGGCCGCATGCCACCGCGCCTGAGCGCCGCCCGATGAGCCGCCCGCCCAGCCCCCGGCGCCCACCCTGGCTGTGGGTGCCCTCGGCCTACCTGGCCGAAGGCATCCCGTTCGCGATGGTGATCTGGGTGGCCGGCACCATGTTCAAGGACCTGGGCCACAGCGACGGCCAGATCACGCTGGCCACCGCCAGCATCGGCATCGCCTGGTCGCTCAAGCCCTTCTGGGCGGCGTTCCTGGACATGTACCGCAGCAAGCGCTTCTTCGTGCTGGCCATGGAGGCGCTGATGGCGCTGCTGCTGGCCGGCATTGCGCTGTGCCTGCCGCTGCCCAACTACTTCCAGATCACCATCGCGCTGCTGTGGGTGCTGGCCTTCGCCTCGGCCACGCAGGACATCTGCGTGGACGGCATCTACCTCACCGCGCTGGGCGAGAAGCAGCAGGCCGCGTTCATTGGCGTGCAGGGCGTGTTCTGGAACATCGGCCGCCTGTTCGGCACCGCCCTGGTGGTGTGGACGGCCGGCTCGCTGCAGCAGCAGCACGGGCTGCCGGCCACCAGCGCCTGGGGCTGGGCGATGGGCCTGTCGGCGGCCACGCTGGCGCTGCTGGCCGCCTACCACGCCTGGATGCTGCCCGGCGGCAGCCAGGCCCAGCGCCCGAAAGGCGTGGCCAACGTGGCGCGCAGCTTCGTCGAGGCCATCGTCGACTTCTTCGCCAAGCCGCAGATCTGGGGCATGCTGCTGTTCGTGTTCTTCTACCGCAGCTCCGAGGGGCTGCTGCAGATCGAGGGGCCGCTGTTTCTGCAGGCCGCGCCCGAGGCCGGCGGCATCGGCCTCACGCTGATGCAGAAGGGCCTGATCGACGGCACCGCCAGCACCGCGGTGAGCCTGGTGGCCGGCCTGCTGGGCGGCGCCTTCCTGGCCCGCCACGGCCTGAACCGCAAGACGCTGGTGTTCATGGCGCTGTGCCTGAACCTGCCGCACATCACCTACGTGATCCTGTCGCAGCTGGCCGGGCCGGGCCATGGCCTGTCGCTGTGGATGGTGGCGGCGCTGGTGTCGGTGGAGAAGTTCGGCTACAGCTTCGGCTTCGTGGCCAACATGCTCTACATGATGCAGCAGGTGTCGCCGGGCCGGTACCACATGACCCACTACGCGTTCTGCACCGCGCTGATGAACCTGATGCTGGTGCCCACCCAGGCGCTCAGCGGCCCGCTGGCCGACCACCTGGGCTACCGCGCCTACTTCATTCTCGTGATGTTCGCGGCCGTGCCCTCGGTGCTGGCCGCCTGCCTCGCGCCCTTCCCGCGCCAGCCCGGCAAACACCGGCCGGCCTGAATCCAGGAACTCCGATGCCTCTCCCGCACACGCCGCCGCCCGCCGCGGCCGGCGCCAGCCATGGCGCGCCCGCCTCCCTCCCCGGCTTTCCGCCCGGCTTCGCCTGGGGCGTGGCCACCGCCGCAGCGCAGATCGAGGGCGATGCCGCGGGCCGCGGCCGCTCGATCTGGGACCACTTCTGCGCCACCCCCGGCAAGGTGAAGGACGGCAGCCACATCGACATCGCCTGCGACCATGTCAACCGCCACGCGGTCGACCTGCAGCTGATGCGCTGGCTGGGCGTGGACGCCTACCGCTTCTCGTTCGCCTGGCCGCGGCTGCAGCCGCTGGGGCGCGGCGCCTGGCACGCGCCCGGCTTCGCGTTCTACGACCGGCTGATCGACGACCTGCTGGCCGCCGGCATCGCGCCGCATGCCACGCTGTACCACTGGGATCTGCCGCAGGCCCTGCAGGATGACATGGGCGGCTGGCAGTCGCGCGACTGCGCCGCGCTGTTTGCCGACTATGCGGCCGAGGTGGCGCGCCGCTTCGGCGACCGCCTGGCCGGCCTGGCCACGCACAACGAGCCCTGGTGCACCGCCACGCTGGGCTACCAGACCGGCCAGTTCGCGCCCGGCCTGCGCAACCGGCGGGCGGCCTTCCAGGTCTCGCACCACCTGCTGCTGTCGCACGGCCTGGCGCTGCAGGCCATGCGCACGGCCACGCGCGCGCCGCTGGGCATCGTGCTCAACCACACCCCGCCCTGGGCCGCCGAGCCCAGCGAGGCCGACCGCCGCGCCGCGCGCCTGGCCGATGGCCTGTCCACCCGCTGGTACATGGACCCGCTGTTCCTCGGCCACTACCCGGCCGATGTGCTCGAGCACCTGGGCGCCGACGCGCCGCAGCTGCAGGCCGGCGACCTGGCCACCATCGGCCAGCCGATGGATTTTCTGGGCGTCAACTTCTACACCCGCGAGTGGCTCAGCACCCGCCAGCCGCCGCTGCCGGCGCCCGGCGCGCTGGGCTTTTCCGACATGGGCTGGGAGACACACCCGCAGTCGCTCACCCGCCTGCTGCTGCGCCTGAGCGCCGCCTACCAGCCGCCGCCGATGCTGATCACCGAGAACGGCATGGCCCATGCCGACCAGCTGCTGGCCGGCCGCGTGGACGACGCCGCCCGCACCGACTACCTGCAGCGCCACGTGGACGCCGTGGCCCAGGCCATGGCACAGGGCGCCAACGTGGCCGGCTACTTCTGCTGGAGCCTGCTCGACAACTTCGAGTGGGATTCGGGCTACGCCAAACGCTTCGGCCTGGTGCATGTGGACTACGCCACCCAGCAGCGCACGCCCAAGGACAGCGCGCACTGGTACCGCGCGTTCATTGCCGACCAGCGGGCACAGCGCGGCGCGGCCGGCTGATCGCCTTCCGGCGTGGCCGGCTGGTTGCCATTGGGCGCGGCCATGCCGCAGCGGACTTTTGCCACAGTTCAGGCCGGCACGCGGTGGCCGGGGCTGCACTGTGCGCAGGCCCGGGCCGATACAGCGGTGCAAGCCCGCGTGCCGCCTTTCCCGGCCGCCGGCACCCCGTCTTGACCACGCCGTACGCATCCCCCTCCCCATCGCACGACTTGCCGGCCCCGGCCGGCGGCCTGAGCCACCGCGCCTCGGCAGCACTGCAGCAATGGCGCCTGCAGTTGCTGGATCACCTGCTGCGCGCCGGCCTGCTGGCCGGTGCGCTGCAGGTGGCCATGTCGGTGGCCGTGGGCCTGAACATGGGCGACTGGCGCCACCTGTGGGCCGCCAGTGGCGTGCTGGGCGGCGTGTGCCTGCTCAAGCTGGCCCGGCCGCTGGGCTACCGGCTGCGCGCGCTGGGCGTGCTGGCGGTGTTCTACGGCACCGGCGTGTGGCTGCTCACCCACCTGGGCGCCATGATGCTGGCCTGGCTGCTGGCCACCCCCATCCTGGCCATGCTGCTGCTGGGCCGCCGCGGCGCGCTGGCGGTGCTGGCGCTGTGCACCTGCTCGCTGGTGGGCGTGGGCGTCGGGCTCGAGCTGAGCCTGCCCATGGTGCGCGGCATCTCGAAGCTGCCGCTGCTGCGCTGGATCAACCTGGGCGTGGGCTTCACCGGCCTGGGCCTGGTGGTGATGCTGTCGTGCGAGTTCGTGCTGCGCCGGCTGCGCTCGGCACTCACCGAGCAGCTGGCGGTGACCGACACGCTGCGCGGCCGCGAGGAGATGCTGCGCCAGATTGCCGGCCAGGTGCCGGGCATGCTGTTTCGCCTGCGCTTCGATGCCGCCGGCCAGCTGCACTACGACTACGCCAGCGCCGGCGCGCAAACCCTGTTCGGCCTGGCCCCCGAGCAGCTGATGGCCGATGGCTGGCGCATCCACCGCCTGGTGGTCGACGAGGACCGCGAGCCGCTGATGCGCGCCCTCACCAGCGCCCACCTCGAAGGCCAGGCGCTGGCCGCCGAGTTTCGCGTGCGCCTGGACGACGGCCGCGAGAAGTGGCTGGCCGCCCAGTCCACCGAGGTGGCGCGTGACGCCCAGGGCGTGGTGCACACCGGCATCATGGTCGACATCACCGAGCGCAAGGCCTCCGAGGCCCTGGTGTGGCAGCAGGCGCACTTCGACGCGCTGACCGGCCTGCCCAACCGCCGCCTGATGCGCGACCGGCTCGAGCAGGGCCTGATCCGCAGCCTGCGCAGCCAGCTGCCGCTGGTGCTGATGCTGATCGACCTGGACCACTTCAAGACCGTCAACGACACGCTGGGCCATGACAGCGGCGACCAGCTGCTGGTGGAGGCCACGCGCCGCATCCGCGCCTGCGTGCGCGAAACCGACACCCTGGCGCGCATGGGCGGCGACGAGTTCACCGTGGTGCTGCCCGAGCTGGCCGGCGGCGCCGTGCAGGCCGAGGCGATTGCCGCGCGCATCATCGCTGCGCTGAGCCAGGCCTTCACGCTGGCCGGCGAGGAGGTCTACATCTCGGCCAGCATCGGCATCGCCCGCTGCCCCGACGACGGCGTGGGCATCGACAACCTGCTGCAGCACGCCGACCAGGCGCTCTACGCCGCCAAGGACGCCGGGCGCAACCGCTTCCACCACTTCACCCGCACGCTGCAAGACGACGCCCAGCTGCGCATGCGCCTGGCCGCCGACCTGCGCCAGGCCCTGCAGCAGCAGCAGCTGAGCGTGGTCTACCAGCCCATCGTGCACCTGGCCAGCGGGCAGGTGCACAAGGCCGAGGCGCTGCTGCGCTGGCAGCACCCCGAACGCGGCGCCATCAGCCCGGCCGTGTTTGTGCCGATCGCCGAGGCCACCGGCCTGATCGGCGAGATCGGCGAGTGGGTGTTCCGCACTGCCGCCGACCAGGCCCAGCACTGGCGCGCCACGCTGCATGCGCGCTTCCAGATCAGCGTGAACCGCTCACCGCTGCAGTTTCGCGGCCCGGCCGGCCCGCGCGGCACCTGGGCCGAGCAGCTGGCCCGCCGCGGCCTGGCCGGCGACGCCATCGCGGTGGAGATCACCGAGGGCCTGCTGCTCGACACCGGCGCCGAGGTCTCGACCCAGCTGCTGGCGCTGCGCGATGCTGGCATTCCGGTGTCGCTGGACGACTTCGGCACCGGCTACAGCTCGATGGCCTACCTGCAGAAGTTCCACATCGACTACCTGAAGATCGACCGCAGCTTTGTCAGCGGCCTCACCGACGGCTCGCACCAGGGCGACACCGGCCGCGCGCTGTGCAAGGCCATGATCGTGATGGCCCACGAGCTGGGCATGCAGGTGATTGCCGAGGGCGTGGAGACCGACGAGCAGCGCCTGTGGCTGCAGGCCGCCGGCTGCGACTACGCCCAGGGCTGGCTGTTTGCCAAGCCGATGACGGTGGAGGTGTTCGAGGCCTTTGCCGGCCGCCACCGCCGCAGCGCCGCCAACCTGCCGGCGCTGGCCACCACGGCCCTGCCCGCCACAGCCCAGCGCTGCGCGGCCTGAGCGGCCGGACCGGAGCTCACGCCAGCTGGCTGGCGTGGTGCCTCAGATGGTCGTCGATCACCGACGCGATGAAGTAGTAGCCGTGATCCTGGCCGGCATGCCGGCGCAGCGTGAGCGGCTGGCCCACGCTGGCGCAGGCGGCTTCCAGCGCCTCGGGGTGCAGCTGCTCGGCCAGAAACTTGTCGTCCAGGCCCTGGTCGACCAGGATGCCCCCCGGGTACGGCGGCGCGGTCTTGGCCGCCATCAGCAAACTGGCATCGTGAGCGGCCCATTCGGCGTGGTGGCCCTCGTCCTGGCCCAGATAGCCGTTGAACGCGGTGTGGCCCCAGGGGCATTGCGTGGGCGCGCAGATCGGCGCCAGCGCCGACACGCTGCGAAACCGTGCCGGATGGCGCAGCGCCAGCGTCAGCGCGCCATGGCCGCCCATCGAGTGGCCCAGGATGCCCACGCGCTCGCCGTCGAGGCCGAACTCGGTGGCCATCGCCGGCAGCAGCTCCTTCAGCAGATAGCTCTCCATGCGCCAGTGGCCGGCCCAGGGGGCCTGCGTGGCGTCAAGGTAGAAGCCGGCGCCCACGCCAAAGTCCCAGTGCTGGTCTTCACCCACCACGCCGGCACCGCGCGGGCTGGTGTCGGGCATCAGCAGGGCCAGGCCCAGCTGCGCGGCCAGGCGCTGCGCGCCGGCCTTCATGGCAAAGGTTTCCTCGGTGCAGGTCAGGCCGGCCAGGCACACCACGACGGGCACCCGCTGGCCGGCCAGCGCGGCCGGCGGCAGGTACACGCCAAAGCGCATCGGCAGGCCGATCTCGGCCGACATGTGCTTGTAAAAGCGCTGCTGGCCGCCGAAGCAGCCATGCTGGCTGAGCAGTTCCATACGATCCAGGCTCATGGCGTCAGCTCTACGGGTGCGGCTAGAACTCGACCACCGAGCGAATGGACTCGCCGCGCTTCATCAGCGCAAAGCCCTCGTTGATGTCCTCGAGCTTGAGCTTGTGGGTGATCAGGTCGTCGATGTTGAGCTTGCCGTCCATGTACCAGTCGACGATCTTGGGCACGTCGGTGCGGCCACGCGCGCCGCCGAAGGCCGAGCCCTCCCACTTGCGGCCGGTGACCAGCTGGAACGGCCGCGTGCTGATCTCGGCGCCGGCCTCGGCCACGCCGATGATGATGCTGCGGCCCCAGCCCTTGTGCGTGCACTCGAGCGCCTGGCGCATCACCTGGGTGTTGCCGATGCACTCGAAGCTGTAGTCGGCCCCGCCGTCGGTGAGCTGCACGATGGCATCCACCACGTTGGGCACCTCTTTCGGGTTGATGAAGTGGGTCATGCCGAACTGGCGCGCCATGGCCTCGCGGGCCGGGTTCAGGTCGACCCCGATGATCTTGTCGGCGCCCACCATCTTGGCCGCCTGGATCACGTTCAGGCCGATGCCGCCCAGGCCGAACACCACCACGTTGGCGCCGGCCTCGACCTTGGCGCTGAACAGCACCGCGCCCACGCCGGTGGTCACGCCGCAGCCGATGTAGCAGACCTTGTCAAAGGGCGCGTCAGGGCGGATCTTGGCCAGCGCGATGCCCGGCACCACGATGTGGTTGGCAAAGGTGCTGGTGCCCATGTAGTGCAGGATGGGCTCGCCGTTGATGCTGAAGCGGCTGCTGCCATCAGGCATCAGGCCCTTGCCCTGGGTGGCGCGGATGGCCTGGCAGAGGTTGGTCTTCTTGCTCAGGCAGAACTTGCAGTTGCGGCACTCGGGCGTGTAGAGCGGGATCACATGGTCGCCGGGCTTCAGCCAGGTCACGTCCTTGCCCACCTCCATCACCACACCCGCGCCCTCGTGGCCCAGGATGGCCGGAAACAGGCCCTCGGGGTCGGCGCCCGAGAGCGTGTAGTAGTCGGTGTGGCAGATGCCGGTGGCCTTGACTTCCACCAGCACCTCGTTGTCGCGCGGGCCTTGCAGGTCCACGGTCTCGATGGTCAGCGGATCGCCGGCTTTCCAGGCAACGGCGGCTCGGGTCTGGATGGGCATGGGGTGGGGTCTCCCTGAAGAATGGCGTTGTGGTGTCGGTGCGGGGTTCAGTGCAGCTGCGACTCGAGCGCGGTGATGAACATCGCCGCCACGTCAAAGCCGGTCTGCTGCATGATCTCCTGAAAGCAGGTCGGGCTGGTGACGTTGACCTCGGTGAGGCTGTCGCCAATGATGTCCAGCCCCACCAGCAGCAGGCCGCGTGCGGCCAGTATCGGGCCCAGCGCCGCGGCGATCTCGCGGTCGCGCTCGGTCAGCGGCTGGGCCACGCCCTTGCCGCCGGCGGCCAGGTTGCCGCGGATCTCGCTGCCCTGCGGAATGCGTGCCAGGCTGTAGGGCACCGGCTCGCCGCCGATCAGCAGCACGCGCTTGTCGCCGTGCACGATGGCCGGCAGGTACTTCTGCACCATCACGCTCTGCGCGCCGTCGCGGTTGAGGGTCTCGGTGATGCTGCCCAGGTTCATGCCGTCGCTGCCCACGCGAAAGATGCCCATGCCGCCCATGCCGTCCAGCGGCTTCAGGATGATGTCCTGGTGCTCGGCATGGAAGGCCTTGATCGCGGCCGCGCTGCGCGTCACCAGCGTGGGCGCGATGAACTGCGCAAATTCCAGGATCGCCAGCTTTTCAGGATGGTCGCGCAGCGCCGCCGGGCGGTTGAACACGCGTGCGCCCTCGCGTTCGGCCTGGCTGAGCAGGTGGGTGGCGTAGAAGAACTCGCTGTCGAAGGGCGGGTCCTTGCGCATCACCACGGCATCGCAGTCGGCCAGGGCCAGCTCGGCCTGGGTGGCCACATCGAACCAGGCATCGCTGTGCACGGCGCTGGTCACCGGCGCGCTGGCAGCCTCGCCCTTGAGCGTGATGCAGCGCGCGCCGCGCGCCACCACGCGGGCGCCCTTCACCCACACCAGGTCGGCCGGCTCGCAGGCCCACAGCTGGTGGCCGCGGCGCGCGGCCTCGCGCATCATCGCGAAAGTGGTGTCCTTGTAGGTCTTGAAGGTTTCCAGCGGGTCGGCAACGAACAGCAGCTTCATGGCGGGCCTGTCAGGTGAAATCAGCGAGCGGGCTTCCAGTGTTGCACGGCCATCGTGACGGCGCCGGCCACCACGCCCCAAAAGGCCGCGCCGATGCCGGCCATGCTGACGCCCGACAACGTGACCAGAAAAGTCATGGCAGCCGCGTCGCGGTGGCGCTCGTCGCGCAAGGCCGCGGCCAGGCCGCCGGCAATGGTGCCCAGCAGCGCCAGCCCGGCCACCGCCGCCACCAGCTCGCGCGGAAAGGCCGCAAACAGCCCCGCCACGGCGCCACCGGCCAGGCCCAGCAGCGTGTAGAAGATTCCGGCCACCACCGGCGCGGTGTAGCGCTTGGCGGCATCGGCATGGGCCTCGGGGCTCATGCAGATGGCCGCGGTGATGGCCGCCAGGTTGATCGCAAAGCAGCCGAAGGGTGCCAGCACCAGCGTGACCAGGCCGGTGGCGGTGGTCACCGGCGACACCGGCACCGCATAACCCGCGGCGCGCTGGGCCGCCACGCCCGGCAGGTTCTGCGAGGCCATGGTGACGATGAACAGCGGCAGTGCCACACCCACCAGCGTGGCCGGGTTGAACTGCGGCGTCACCCACACCGGCGTGGCCCAGGCGCCATGCAGGGCCGCGCCCAGCGCCGCCCCGTCCAGCCGGCCCTGCAGCGCGGCCAGCACCACACCGGCCAGCAACACGCCCGGCACCGCGTAGCGCGGCCACCAGCGCCGCCCGGCCAGAAAGGCGCCGGCCATCACCAGCACCAGCGCGGGTGAGCTGCGCACCGCCAGCACCGCGTCGAGCCCGAAGCGGGTGAGCACGCCGGCCAGCAGCGCCGCGGCCACGGCCATCGGCACCTTGTCCATCACGCGCTCGAACAGGCCGCTCACGCCGGCCAGGATGATCAGCAGCGCGCAGACGATGAAGGCCCCGGTGGCCTCGGCCAGGCCCACGCCCTGGGTGGCGGCCAGCAGCGCCGCACCCGGCGTGCACCAGGCGGTGAGCACCGGCATGCGCCAGCGCAGGCTCAGGCCCACGCAGCTGATGCCCATGGCCAGGCCCAGGGCCCACATCCAGCTGGCCGTTTGCGCGGCGCTGGCGCCCAGCGCCTGCGCGGCCTGGAAGACGATGGCCACCGAGCTGGTGTAGCCCACCAGCACGGCCACGAAGCCGGCCACCACGGCCGGCAGGGACAGATCACTCAGAAATCGGCGCATGGCCGGCAGGATAGCGGCGCGCCCGCCGGCCGCCGCACCGGCACGCCCCCGTCCCTCTGTTGAAGGACGCCTTTGCGCGATCAGCGGCGCCGTGAGGTCGCGGCCGCACGCGGCGGCATGCAAAAAGGGCTGCCCGCAGGCAGCCCTTTTTTCTTCTAGCGCGTGACGCCGGCCGGGCTGGCTGCCCGGCCGCAGGCGATCACTTGCTGTACGCCGTCTCGCCGTGCGAGCTGATGTCCAGACCTTCGCGCTCTTCTTCCTCGGTGACGCGCAGGCCGATCACCAGGTCGACGATCTTGAACGAGACCGCGGCCACCACCGCCGACCACACCACGGTCAGCAGCACGCCCTTCAGCTGGATCCACACCTGGGCACCGATCGGGTTGGAGCCCACGGTGGCGGTGACCCAGTCGGTCACCAGGCCCGGGCCGCCCAGATCCTGCGTGTTGAACACGCCGGTCAGCAGGGCACCCACGATGCCGCCCACGCCGTGCACGCCGAACACGTCCAGCGAGTCATCGGCGCCCAGCATCTTCTTCAGGCTGTGCACGCCCCACAGGCAGGCGAAGCCGGAGACGAAGCCGATCACGATGGCGCCCATCAGGCCCACGTTACCGGCGGCCGGGGTGATGGCCACCAGGCCGGCCACGGCACCCGAGGCTGCACCCAGCATCGAAGCCTTGCCGCGCAGCATGGCCTCGCCCAGGCTCCAGGCCAGCACCGCGGCGGCGGTGGCGGTGAAGGTGTTCATGAAGGCCAGGATGGCCGAGTTGCCGGCTTCCAGCGCCGAGCCGGCGTTGAAGCCGAACCAGCCCACCCACAGCAGCGAGGCACCCACCATGGTCAGCGGCAGGCTGTGCGGTGCCATGGCTTCACGGCCATAACCCACGCGCTTGCCGATCATGAAGGCACCCACCAGGCCGGCCACGGCGGCGTTGATGTGCACCACGGTGCCGCCGGCAAAGTCCAGCGCGCCCCATTGCCAGATCAGGCCGGCCTTGGCGTTCATGGCGTCAACCACGTCCTTGCTGGCGTAGGCGTCGGGGCCCATCCAGTACCAGACCATGTGCGCGATCGGCGCGTAGCTGAAGGTGAACCACAGCGCCGAGAACAGCAGCACGGCCGAGAACTTGATGCGCTCGGCAAAGGCGCCCACGATCAGGCAGCAGGTGATGCCGGCAAACGTGGCCTGGAAGGCAGCGAACAGCAGCTCGGGGATGTAGACGCCCTTGCTGAAGGTGGCGGCCATCGCGAAGGTGCCGGCCGCGGGGTCGAACACGCCCTTCAGGAACAGCCGGTCGAAGCCGCCGATGTAGGCATTGCCCTCGGTGAAGGCCAGGCTGTAGCCGTAGATGGCCCACAGCACGACGATCAGCGAGAAGGTCACCATCACCTGCATCAGCACCGACAGGATGTTCTTGCTGCGCACCAGGCCGCCGTAGAACAGGGCCAGGCCGGGGATCGTCATCATGATCACCAGCAGGGTGGACACCAGCATCCAGGCGTTGTCGCCCTTGTTGGCCACGGGGGCCGCAGCGGCAGGCGCCGAGGCGGCTTCGGCCGTTGCAGCGGCGGCCGGGGCCAGCGCGGCGGCCGGTGCGGCATCGGCCGGGGCCGAAGCGACGGCGGGCGCCGCCGGCGCGGAGGCCGCGGCGTCTTGCGCCAGCGACCCGCCCGCAAAGCCCAGGACCGCGAGGCCCAGGGCGAGTGAAGCAAACAGCTTTCTCATGATGGCATGTCTTTCGTGGAGGTTCTCTTGCCGGATGAGGGGCGCCTCAGGCCCAGGTGGCACAGCCACTGGGCCTGACCCCCGCGGGGGCGGGATGGGCGCAGCCCGTCCCTGGGGGCGCTTAGAGCGCGTCCTTGCCGGTCTCGCCGGTGCGGATGCGCACCACCTGCTCGAGGGGCGAGACGAAAATCTTGCCGTCGCCGATCTTGCCGGTGCGGGCCGAGCCCTCGATGGCCTCGATCACGCGGTCGACGATGGCGTCGTCCACGGCGGCTTCGATCTTCACCTTGGGCAGGAAGTCGACCACGTACTCGGCGCCGCGGTACAGCTCGGTGTGGCCCTTTTGCCGACCGAAGCCCTTGACCTCGGTCACGGTGATGCCCTGCACGCCGATGGCGCTGAGGGCCTCACGAACTTCGTCAAGCTTGAAAGGCTTGACGATGGCGGTCACCATCTTCATGGCATTACTCCAGCACGTTCAGAAGTTGTACTTGACGCCGACGACCAGCGCCGCCTTGCCCAGGAACTTGGTGCTGTTGGCGTTGGCGCCCGGCACGTAGAAGCTCTTGTTGGCATCGGTGCCCACGATCGCGATGCTGGGCACCACGCCGCTGAAGTCCTTGCTCAGGGTCAGCGAGTAGTCGGTGTACGAGGCGTTGGCGATGTCGATCACCTTCTGGTAGCCGATGTGCGGCGTGAGCATCAGGCCACCACCCACGTCGAAGCCGGCGCTGATGTCGAGGTAGTAGCTGCCCTTGCTGTCCTTGCCGGCGGCGTAGTCGTAGTTGCCGAACAGGTTGGTCAGCGCGTACGACAGCTTGGCGGTGGCCGGGCCGAAGGTCAGTGCGCCATACGCCTCGGTGGTGTTGGGGTTCTTGTAGACGGTGTTCCAGCTGGCGCTGGTGGCGCTGGGGTACCAGTACTGCAGCAGGCCCACGTCAAAGGCCAGGTCCTTCGCGATCTCGCCCTTGTAGCCGCCGTACAGGTCGATCTCGACATCGGAGCCGCCGCCCGGCACGTCCTTGATCCACTTGATCGTGGAGCCCCAGGCACCCATGTAGAAACCGCCGGCGGTGAAGTCGACGCCACCTTGCAGCGCGGGCTTCAGGCGCGTCTGCGAGATGCCGCGGTAACGGTAGTCGCTGACAGCGCCAACGTTGAAGGCCAGGTCGGCGTACGAAGCGGTGGGCAGGGCCATGGCGGCCAGGGCAGCCGAGACGGCGAGCAGCGTTTTCTTCATGTCTGTTGACTCCGCGGGGAATGGTTTATGGGTTGAGCGATCCGGTAGGTTTCTGCAGCTTTTGTGCCAAGGGCAGCACCCCGGCCACGGCCGGTGCAGCACGCCAGCGGGCGCCCCAAGCCGGTGTGCACAACCCGGAATGCAGCATTTGCCCGCACCGACATGGCGCAAATCCACCTGGCGCACTGATGTGGTGCGTTGAATTCACCAGTTCAAGGGACGCGCACAATCCATTCACCCCCGAATGGCACCAGGAGGAGCACCACGATGACGCTGGCCGTGATCAGCAGCCGTGCACTGGACGGTCTGCAGGCCCCTGAAGTGCAGGTGGAAGTGCACCTGGCCAACGGCCTGCCCAGCTTCACGCTGGTGGGCCTGGCCGACACCGAGGTCAAGGAAGCCCGCGAGCGCGTGCGCGCCGCGCTCAGCACCTCGGGCTTTGCGTTTCCGCACAACAAGCGCATCACCGTCAACCTGGCGCCGGCCGATCTGCCCAAGGAAAGCGGCCGCTTCGACCTGCCGATCGCCCTCGGCATCCTGGCCGCCGATGGCCAGCTCGATGCCGCCAAGCTGGCCCAGGCCGAGTTTGCCGGCGAGCTGAGCCTGGCCGGTGAGTTGCGCCCGGTGCGCGGCGCGCTGGCCCTGGCCCTGGCGCTGCGCCGCGAGGGCAGCCCGCGCAGCCTGGTGCTGCCGCGCGCCAGCGCCGAGGCCGCGGCGCGCGCTGGCGGCGTGCGGGTGTGCGCCGCCAACCACCTGATGGATGTGGTGCGCGCCATGCGCCCCGACAGCGCCGAGGACGGCCCCGCCGAAGCGCTGCCCGTGCTGCCGCCGCCGCCACCCGCCGTGGCCACCGCAACCACGGCCGATCTGCGCGATGTGCGCGGCCAGGCCGCCGCCAAGCGCGCACTCGAGATCGCCGCGGCCGGCCAGCACAGCCTGTTGATGGTGGGCCCGCCCGGCAGCGGCAAATCCATGCTGGCCCAGCGCCTGGCCGGCCTGCTGCCGCCGATGGACGAAGACGAGGCCCTGGCCGCCGCCGCGCTGCAGGGCCTGGCCACGGCCGGCACCGGCGGCCTGGCGCCGGCGCGCTGGCGCGAGCGCCCGCACCGCGCGCCGCACCACTCGGCCAGCGCCGTGGCCCTGGTGGGCGGTGGCTCGCCGCCACGGCCCGGCGAGATCTCGCTGGCCCATGGCGGCGTGCTGTTTCTCGACGAGCTGCCCGAGTTTCCGCGCAGCGCGCTGGAGGCGCTGCGCGAGCCGCTCGAAACCCGGCGCATCACGATCTCGCGCGCCGCACGGCAGGCGCAGTTTCCGGCCGCGTTTCAGCTGGTGGCGGCGATGAACCCCTGCCCCTGCGGCTGGCTGGGCGCCCAGGTGGCCGGCCGCGCCTGCCGCTGCACGCCCGAGCAGATCACGCGCTACCAGGGCCGGCTGTCGGGCCCGCTGCTCGACCGCATCGACCTGCAGGTGGAAGTGGCCGCGGTGCCGCCCGCCGAGCTGCTGGCCCAGGCCGAAGGCGAGCCCAGCGCCACCGTGGCCGGGCGCGTGGCCCACGCCGCCGCACGCCAGGCCGCGCGCCAGGGGCGGCCCAATGCGCTGCTGGAAGCGGCCGACCTCGACACGCATGCCGCGCTGGCACCGGCCGCCGCGCAGTTTTTGCAACAGGCCGCCACGCGCCTGGGCTGGTCAGGCCGCGGCCTGCACCGGGTGATCAAGGTGGCCCGCACCATCGCCGACCTGGCCGGTGCCGACCAGATCGGCGTGCCGCAGCTGGCCGAGGCGCTGCAGTACCGGCGGGCACTGCCGGGGTCTTGAGGCGGGTGCCCGGCCTCAGCCCAGCACCGGCGCCAGCAGGCGGCGGGCCAGCGATTCGTCCATCGCCTCGGCGGCGGCCCAGGCGGCCAGCTGGTCTTCGCCGATGCGGCCCACATTGAAGTAGGCCGCATCGGGGTGGGCCAGGTAGAAGCCGCTCACCGATGCGGCCGGCGTCATGGCCAGGCTTTCGGTCAGGCTCATGCCGATGTCATGCGCCTGCAGCGCATTGAACATCGCGCGCTTGACGCTGTGGTCAGGGCAGGCCGGGTAGCCCGGTGCGGGGCGGATGCCGCGGTAGGCCTCGGCGATCAGCTGCTCGTTGCTGAAGCGCTCGCCCGGCGCGTAGCCCCACAGCTCGGTGCGCACACGCTGGTGCAGACGCTCGGCAAAGGCCTCGGCCAGGCGGTCGGCAATGGCCTTGAGCATGATCGACGAGTAGTCGTCGTGGTCGGCCTCGAACTGGGCGGTCTTCTTGTCGGCGCCCAGGCCGGCAGTCACGGCGAACAGGCCGATGTAGTCATCCTTGCCGCCGGCATCCACGCGCGGCGCGATGAAGTCGGCCAGGCTGCGGTTGGGCCTGGCCACGCCGTCGATCACCGGCCGCTCGGTCTGCAGGCGCAGCGGGCGCCAGTGCATCAGCACCTCGCTGCGCGACTCGTCGGTGTAGATGGCGATGGTGTCGTCGTCCACCGTGTTGGCCGGCCACAGGCCCACCACGCCGTTGGCCTGCAGCCAGCGGCCGTCGATGGCGCGCTGCAGCAGGCGCTTGCCGTCGCTGAACACGCGCACCGCCTCGTCGCCCACCACGGCATCTTTCAGGATCTCGGGAAACTTGCCGGCCAGGTCCCAGGTCTGGAAAAACGGCGCCCAGTCGATGCAGGGGGCCAGCTCGGCCAGGTCGTAGTTCTTGAACTGGCGCCGGCCGATGAACTTCGGCACCGGCGGCGTGTAGGCCGCCCAGTCCAGCCGCGCCTTGTTGGCACGCGCCTGCGCCAGCGGCACCAGCGGCGTGGCCTTCTTGCTGGCGTGCAGCTCGCGCACCTTGTCGTAGTCGCTCTTCAGGTCGTCGATGAACTTGCTGGCGCGCTCGTCGCTCAGCAGATCGGCGCACACGCCCACCGAGCGGCTGGCATCGGGCACGTAGACCACCGGGCCTTCGTAGTGCGGCGCGATCTTGACCGCGGTGTGCACGCGGCTGCAGGTGGCACCGCCGATCAGCAGCGGGATCTTCTTGATGCGGAAGTGCTCGTCGCGCTGCATCTCGGCGGCCACGTGCTGCATCTCCTCGAGGCTGGGCGTGATCAGGCCCGACAGGCCGATGATGTCGGCGCCCTCGACCTTGGCCTTGGCCAGGATGTCCTGGCAAGGCACCATCACGCCCATGTTCACCACCTCGAAGTTGTTGCACTGCAAGACCACGGTGACGATGTTCTTGCCGATGTCGTGCACGTCGCCCTTGACGGTGGCGATCACGATCTTGCCCTTGGGCTTCACATCACCACCGGCGGCCTGCAGCGCGGCCTTCTCGGCCTCGATGTAGGGCAGCAGGTGGGCCACGGCCTGCTTCATCACGCGGGCGCTCTTGACCACCTGCGGCAGAAACATCTTGCCCTGGCCGAACAGGTCGCCCACCACGTTCATGCCGGCCATCAGCGGGCCTTCGATCACATGCAGCGGCCGGCCGCCGCGCGCGCTGATGGCCTGCCAGCACTCCTCGGTGTCTTCGGTGATGAAGTCGGTGATGCCGTGCACCAGCGCGTGGCTGAGGCGCTCGTCCACGTTGCCGGCGCGCCAGGCCAGGCGCGCGGTGTCGTCCTTGGCCGCGCCCTTCACGCTCTCGGCCACCTCCAGCAGGCGCTCGGTGGAGTCTTCACGGCGGTTCAGCACCACGTCTTCCACGCGTTCACGCAGATCAGCGGGGATGTCGTCGTACACGCCCACCATGCCGGCGTTGACGATGCCCATGTCCATGCCCGCCTGGATGGCGTGGTACAGAAACACGGTGTGGATGGCCTCGCGCACCGGCTCGTTGCCGCGGAAGCTGAAAGAGACGTTCGACACGCCGCCACTCACCTTGGCGCCGGGCAGGTGGGTCTTGATCCAGCGCGTGGCCTCGATGAAGTCGACCGCGTAGTTGGCGTGCTCCTCGATGCCGGTGGCAATGGCGAAGATGTTGGGGTCGAAGATGATGTCCTCGGCCGGGAACCCCACCTCATCCACCAGGATCTTGTAGGCGCGCGCGCAGATCTCGGTCTTGCGCGCAAAGGTGTCGGCCTGGCCCTGCTCATCGAAGGCCATCACCACGGTGGCGGCGCCGTAGCGGCGCAGCAGCGTGGCCTGGCGGCGGAACTCGGCCTCGCCCTCCTTCAGGCTGATCGAGTTGACGATGCCCTTGCCCTGGATGCACTTCAGGCCGGCCTCGATGACGCTCCACTTCGAGCTGTCCACCATGATCGGCACGCGCGCGATCTCGGGTTCGCTGGCGATCAGGTTCAAGAACCGCACCATCGCCGCCTGGCTGTCGAGCATGGCCTCGTCCATGTTCACGTCGATGATCTGCGCGCCGTTCTCCACCTGCTGGCGGGCCACGCTGAGCGCGTCCTCGAAACGGCCCTCGAGGATCATGCGCGCAAAGGCCTTGGAGCCGGTGACATTGGTGCGCTCGCCGATGTTGACGAACAGCGCGCCCGCATCCAGCGTGACCGGCTCCAGGCCGGACAGGCGCATCGGGGCGACGGGATGGGGGCGTTGGGCAGCGTCGGTCATGGCGGGCAGCGGCAGGTCTCAGGGCAAGCAAAAAGCCGCCCGGCTCACCCTGGACGGCTGCAGATACAGCGTGGGGTGAGCGCCGTTGCCTGGCGCAGGCCCGGGCGGGCACCACGCCGTCCCGAGCCTGGCGGCGCGCCTGATGCATGATCGGGCCGCCGTCGCAACGCTCCTCGGGAAGAGCCCGCATTGTACGGATGGGCCAATCCCGACGTTTGCACGAGCAGCCGGGTGGCGGTCGGGCATCTCGGCCCGCTAGACTGACGGGCATGAACCTTCGCGTGTCGGAGCGGCCCATGGGATACACCTTGCAAAAGCCTCGCATGACGGCCGAGGAGTACCTGGCCTGGGACGCCGGGCAGACCGAGAAGACCGAATTCATCGCGGGCGAGGTGTTTGCGATGGCGGGGGGTGAAGATCGCAATGCCACCGTGGCCGGCAATCTCTACATCGCTTTGCGCCATCACCTTGGCGGCAGCCCCTGCCGTGTCTACGGCAGCGACGTCAAGCTGCGCGTCGAAACCGCCGACTGCTTCTTCTACCCCGACCTGATGGTGACCTGCAGCGCCAATGACCTGGCCGACCGCCTGATCAAGCGCGAGCCGGTGCTGGTGGCCGAGGTGCTGTCGCGCTCCACCGGCGCCTACGACCGTGGCGACAAGTTCGCCGCCTACCGCCAACTGCCCAGCCTGCGCGAATACCTGCTGGTGGATGTGGACCGCCAGCGCTGCGACCTGTTCCGCAAGGGCGCCGACGGCCTGTGGGTACTGCACCCCAGCGAGGCCAGCGAGCCGGTGCACCTGGCCAGCGTGGATCTGGTGCTGCCACCCGAGGTGCTGTGGGCCGATCTGGAGCCGGCGGCCGGCTGAGCGCAGGCCCCGATCGCCATCGGGCGCACCCGCGAACGCCGCCGCTCAGCCGCGCAACAGCGCCAGCATGGCCTCGGCGTCGATCACCGCGCCGGCCGCATCCTGGCCTTCCAGCAGGCCGTCGGCCAGCGCGCGCTTGTCGTGGTGCAGGGCCACGATGCGCTCTTCCACCGAGCCGGCCAGCACCAGGCGGTAGACGGTGACCGGGCGCTGCTGGCCCATGCGGTGGGCGCGGCCGCTGGCCTGGTCTTCGGCGGCGGGGTTCCACCAGGGGTCGGCAATGATCACGTAGTCGGCCGCGGTGAGGTTCAGGCCGAAGCCGCCGGCCTTCAGGCTGATCAAAAACACCGCGCCCTCGCCGCGCTGGAAGGCCGCCACGCGCTGCGCGCGCTGCGGTGCCGGCGTGCTGCCGTCCAGGCGCTGGAAGGGCACGCCGCAGGCCTGCAGGCGCTCGCCGATGCGGTCGAGAAAATCGGTGAACTGGCTGAACAGCAGGGCCTGGTGGCGGCCCTCCACCAGCTCGAGCACCAGCGATTCGATGGCCTGCAGCTTGGCGCCGCCCTGCTGCAGGCCCTCGTCGGCCAGTTCGGGCAGCACCAGGCGCGGATCACACGCGGCGCGGCGCAGGCGGGTGAGCTCGGCCAGCACCTGCACCGCGGCGTGGCCGCCGCTCTTGGCGGCCTGGCTGACGCGCTCCACCGCGTCGCGGCGCAGGGCCTCGGTGAGCGCGCGCTCGGCGTCGCCGGCCTCGATGCGGTGAACGATCTCGGTGCGCGGCGGCAGGTCGTCGAGCACCTGCGCCTTGGTGCGGCGCAGGATGAAGGGCGCCACCAGGCGCCTGAGCCGGGCCTGTGCCGCGGCATCGCGCTGGCGCTCGATGAGGTTGGCAAAACGCTCGTTGAAGCGCTGCGCATTGCCCAGCAGGCCGGGGTTGAGCAGGTTCATCAGCGACCACAGGTCGGCCAGGCGGTTTTCCACCGGCGTGCCGCTGAGCGCCAGGCGCGCGCCGGCCTTCAGCTCGGCCACGGCCTTGGCGCGTTGGGTGGCCGCGTTTTTCAGCGCCTGGGCTTCGTCCAGCACCAGGCTGCCCCAATCGGTGGGCGTGAAGGCGTCGATGTCGCGCAGCAGCAGGCCGTAGCTGGTGAGCACCACGTCGCCCGGCGCCAGATCGGCCAGCGCGGCCTCGCGCTCGGTGGCGTGGTCGCGCACGCGCAGGCCGGGGGCGAAGCGCGCCGCCTCGGCGGCCCAGTTGGCCACCACCGAGGTGGGCGCCACCACCAGGGCCGGGCCCTCGGCCTGGCGGTACAGCAGCAGGGCCAGGGTCTGCAGGGTCTTGCCCAGGCCCATGTCATCGGCCAGCACCACGCCAAAGCCGGCGGCCGTGCGCCGCACCAGCCAGGCAAAGCCGTCGGCCTGGTAGGGCCGCAGCGAGGCCTGCAGCGCGGGCGGCACCTGGGGCTCCAGCGCCGCGGCATGGGCCAGGGCCGTCACGCGCTGCTGCCAGGCGCTGTCGCCGGCCGGCGCGCGGCCATCGGCCGTGGCCAGCGCGTCGGCCAGCCAGCCGGCGGCGGCGGCGGGCAGCTGCACGCCGTCATCCTGCGCGGCGGCCTTGCGGCCCTTGGCCGAGCCGGGCGCGGGCGCGGCCTCGGCCAGCGCCGCCAGGTCGGCCAGCTGCTGGCGCAGCCGGTCGGTCAGCGCCAGCCAGGCGTTCTCGGCCAGCGGCAGGTAGCGGCTGCCACGCGATTCATTCACCAGCGTGAGCAGCTGGCGCAGGCTGAGCACGGTGCGGTCGTCGACCTTCAGCGTGGCGTCCAGGCCCAGCCAGTCGCGCCCGCCGGTCTTGACCACGGCCTGCAGCTGCGCCTCGGCCGGGGCGATGACGCGCAGCGGCTGGCCCTGCGGCCACTCCAGCGCCACCACGGCCACATGGCGGCCGAGGGTCTCGATGGCCTGCAGCGCCTGCTGCGGATCGGCGATGTGCCAGCCGCACAGGCCGGGCTGGGCCTGCGGATCGTCCAGGAAGGGCAGGCCTTCGGCCAGCGCGGCCAGGTGGGCGCTTTCGGCGGCCAGATCGCGCGTGGCGGCCCAGGTTTCGCCACCCTGCTGTGCCACCCAGCGCAGCCGGCCATCGCCCGGCGGCAGCAGCGGGCCCACGTCGGCCCCCAGGGCGTGGAAGGGCCGCACCGCCAGGCGCACCTGCAGCGTGCCGCCGCGTGGCGTGAGCTGGGCCACCAGGCGCGATTCGGCCGCCAGCGCGCGCCCGGCCGTGGCCTCGCTGTGCACGGTGAAGTGGCCGGCCAGCGCACGCAGCGCGGCGGCCAGCTCGGCCTGCGCACTGGCCGGCGCCGCCCAGGGCTGGCGCGACAGCTCGAGCACACGGCGGTGCGCGGGCGAGAGCTGCAGCAACCGCGCGCGGTCGGGGCCGTCGCGCACGATGCGCACGGCGTCGCGGCGCGCGGCTTCTTCCTCGTGCTTGACGCCGTCCCATTGGTGGTCGAGCGCGGGCGGCGCCTCGTGCGCGCTGCCCAGCTCGAGCACCTGCAGGCGGTAGCACTCGCTGCCATCGGCGGCGCGCTCGCGGCGCATTTCCACCGTGGGCCGGCCTTCTTCCAGCATCACCGGCTGCTCGGGTGCATCGGCCAGCGCCAGGTCGGGGTGGCCCACCAGGGCCAGCACGGCGGCAGCCAGGTCGAGCCACTGCAGGCGGCGGTTCCAGTCGGCCTGGCGCAGGCAGCGGGCCACGGCGGCGTCGCGCGCGTCCAAGCGGGTGGCCTTCTTCAGCGTGGCCAGGCCCAGCGGCTTGCCCTTGACCGCGCCGCGCCCGCCCTTGGCCGGGGCACCGCGCTCGAAGGCCTGCAGGTCGTGCGGACGGCCGGCGGCGTCGAGCGTCAAGCGCCAGTGCAGCGGGGCGGCGGCGCCGCTGGCCGTGGCAGCCGCCGGGGTGTCGAGTGCGGCAATGGCGGCCAGGGCCTCGCGCCAGGGCTCCACCGGCGGCGGGAAAAAGTCCACCGGCCAGGGCGGCGGTGCGTCGTCGGGCCGCTGCGGCTGCGGCCAGCCCAGGCGCCGGCAGGCCTGGTCCAGCAGCTCGGCCAGCCAGTGCTCGCCCTGGCGGCGCAGCGCATCGGCCACGGCCTGCACCCGCGGTGCCGTCCAGTCCTGCGGCGCATGGCCCAGCCAGGCCGCCAGCACCAGGCGCATGGCCTCGTCGTCGGCCACCACGCGGCCCGACCAGCGGGCCTGCGGCGCGTCAAAGGCCAGGGCCACCGGGCGCTCGTCGCCCAGGCGCACCGCCGCGGCATGGGCGATGCGGCCCCAGCCGTCGGTGGGTGCCGGGCTGCGGCTGCCGGCCTCGGCCAGCGCAAACTTGCGCGCCGCGGTCCACGACTCGACATCGCCCTGGGCCAGCAGGCCCAGCGCATGCCAGCGGGTCACGCGCTCGGGCACCAGGCGGTTGCGCTTGCCCACCAGCTTGGCGGCGGCCTTGAGGCTGTCGGCCACCGTGGCCGTGCCCTCGGCCCAGTGGCCGGCCTGCAGCTGCAGCAGGCCGTTGAAGATGCCGCACACCGGGCTGCTGGCGTTGAGCTGCGCCAGCGCGGCGCGGCAGGCGGCGGGCTGCAGCGCCAGCAGGCGCTGCTCGACCAGCTCGAGCCACAGCCCGGCCGGCACCTGATCGGCCGCGGCGCCCAGGTTGGCCAGGCGGGTGTCGAGCCAGTCGCGCAGCGCCGGAAAGGCGCGCATCGCGCCGGGCAGCTGCTGCAGCAGGCGCTCGACCAGGCCCCACAGCAGCGCCGGCGACAGCGCGGCCAGAAACTCGGCGTCAAAGGGCTCGGCCAGCGCCAGCAGCAAGGCCTCGGGCGTGATGGCGCGGTTGAGCGGGCCGTGCAGCAGGCGGTTGAATTCGTCCACCGCCGGCCGGGTAAGCAGCGCCAGGCGGGTGATGGCCTCGCCATCGTCGGGCGTGCGCAGGCTCACCCAGTGCGGCTCGACCGCCATGTTGCCGATGCCGCCGCCGGTGGCCCAGGCCCAGGCGCGCCAGAAGGTCGGCGCCTGCGGGTGGCGCCACAGCGCCGGCCAGCGCTGATCGCGCGCCACCGGGTCGGCACGCCAGCCGATGCCCTCCACCGCATGCGCCTCGCCGCGCGCCACCAGCTGCTGGCAGGCCTGGGTGATCTCGTCGTTGGACAGCGCATGCGTGCCGTCGGCCGAGCGCCATTCCAGCGCCCGCAGAAACTGCATCAGCCAGGTCTTGCCGCGCGGTGCGCCGGCCAGGCACAGCGCGTCGAGCACGGTGTGGCGGTCGCGCTCGGCCATGGCCTGCGCGCTCAGCTGCCCCGAGCCGCCGAACAGGTCGGGCCCGGCTTGCCCCTTGGAAGCCATGGCGGCCGCGGGCGCGCAGCGCTCAGGCGGCCAGCAGGCCGCTGAACAGCGGATCGGCCTTGCTGCGCGGCCGGTAGCCCGACAGCTTGTGCGCAATGGCGGCAATGTGCTCGGGCGTGGTGCCGCAGCAGCCGCCAACGATGTTGACGAAGCCGGCCTGGGCAAACTCGCCCAGCATGCCGGCGGTGACATCGGGCGTCTCGTCGAAGCCGGTGTCGCTCATCGGGTTGGGCAGGCCGGCGTTCGGGTAGCAGCTGATGAAGGTGTCGCCGGCCACCTTGCTGAGCTCTTCGATGTAGGGGCGCATCACCGCCGCGCCAAGCGCGCAGTTCAGGCCCACGGCCAGCGGCCGGGCGTGACGCACGCTGTGCCAGAAGGCGGGCACGGTCTGGCCGCTGAGGATGCGGCCCGAGGCATCGGTGACGGTGCCGCTGATGATCACCGGCAGGCGGTGGCCGGTTTCGTCCATCAGCTCATCCAGCGCGAACAGCGCCGCCTTGGCGTTGAGCGTGTCGAAGATGGTTTCCACCAGAAACAGGTCGCAGCCGCCTTCCAGCAGACCCTCGGCCTGCTCGCGGTAAGCGGCGCGCAGGGTGTCGAAATCGACGTTGCGCGCGCCGGGGTCGTTGACATCGGGGCTGATGCTGGCGGTGCGCGGCGTGGGGCCCAGCGCGCCGGCCACGTAGCGCGGATGCTCGGGCGTGCTGAACTTGTCGCAGGCCTCGCGCGCCAGGCGGGCGGCGGCCACGTTCATCTCGCGGGCGATGTGGCCGAGGTCGTAATCCTCCTGCGCGATGCTGGTGGCGCCGAAGGTGTTGGTCTCGATCAGGTCGGCGCCGGCGGCCAGGTACTGCTCGTGGATCTGCGCGATCACGTCGGGGCGGGTCAGCACCAGCAGGTCGTTGTTGCCCTTCAGGTCCTTGCCGTGGGTGGCAAAGCGCTCGGCGCGGAAATCAGCCTCGCCCAGCTTGTGGCGCTGGATCATGGTGCCCATGGCGCCGTCGATGATGACGATGCGCTGCTTCAGCGTTTCAGGCAGCGCGGCGGCGCGCGTATAGGGGCGGTGGACGAAGCTCATGGCCGCATTGTAGAAAGCCCGGCCGGCCGCGGCCCGCGCCAAGGCCTTGTTCAGTTGGCCGAGGGCTCGGTGTCGTGGAACAGCGAGTCGCGGAACTGCGCCCGGTCGGCCGGCTGGCCGGCCGCGGCCTGGCCCGGCCGCGGCGGGCGGTCGCCGTCGAGCTGGGCCCAGGCGGCCAGCGCGCGCGCCGGCATCGGCCGCGCGAACAGGAAGCCCTGCAGCTCGTCGCAGCCCAGGCGCACCAGCGCATCGCGCTGGGCCGGCGTCTCCACGCCCTCGGCCACCACCCGCAGCGCCAGCGCATGGGCCATGCGCACCACGGCGTCGACGATGGCGCGCGCGTCGGCGCTGGTGGCCACGTCCTGCACAAAGGACGCATCGATCTTCAGCTCGGCCGCCGGCAGGCGCCGCAGGTAGGACAGGCTGGCCTGGCCGACGCCGAAGTCGTCGATCGACACATGCAGGCCCAGCGCGCGCAGGTGCTCGAAGCTGCGCTGGGTGACCTGGGTGTCTTCCATCGCCACCGATTCGGTGATCTCCACCGTGAAGCGCCCCGGCGACAGGCCGCGGCGGCTGAGCGCCCCCTCGATGCGCTGGGCCAGGTCGTCCTGGCGCATCTGGTAGGCCGACAGGTTGATGGCCACGCGCATGCGCAGGCCCTGGTCGCGCCAGGCGGCGGCCTGGCGGGTGGCGTCCTCGATCACCCAGTTGCCGATGGCGCCGATCAGGCCGTGGCGCTCGGCCAGCGGGATGAACACCGTCGGGCTGACCATGCCGCGCTGCGGGTGGTGCCAGCGCAGCAGCGCCTCGGCGGCGGTGATCTGCAGCGTCTGCGCATCGACCTTGGGCTGGTAGTACAGCTCCAGCTGGCCCAGCATGACCGCGTCGCGCAGGTCGGCCACCAGGGCCGTCTGCTCGCGCAGGCTCACCGCCATCTGCGGCTCGAACACCATGTAGTCGTCGCCGCCGATGCGCTTGACCGCGCGCATGGCCTGCGCCGCGTGGCCCACCAGGCGGCTGTGCGAGCCATGCGCCGGGTAGGCGGCCAGGCCCACCGAGCAGGTCAGCCGCGCCTGCGCGGTGCCGGCCAGCTCGAACGGCCGCGCCAGGGCCTGGCACAGCCGGCCGGCCAGCGCGCAGCCGCCGTCCAGCGGCCCGGGCACCAGCAGCAGAAACTCGTCGGCGCCCAGGCGCCCCACCGGCACGGCGGCGCCGGCCACCTCGATCAGCCGGCGCGCGGCCTGGGCCATCACGCCGTCGCCGCTGCGGTAGCCCCAGGCGTCGTTGACCGAGCGAAAACCGTCGAGGTTGACGAACAGCAGCACCAGCGCGGTGCGGTCGCGGTCGCAGCCCTGGGCGCAGGCCTCGAGTGCACGGTTGAAGCGGGCGCGGCCCAGCAGGCCGGGCACGCCGAGTTCATCGGCTTCGTCGCGCAGCTGCGCGAGGTTGTCGTGGCTGGCCTGCAGCGCGCGCTGCAGGCGGCGCGCACGCTGCCACTGCCAGACGCCAAACACCACGCCCGCCGCCAGGCCCAGCGCGGCCACGACCCAAGCGCCGGCCACGGGCAGGTTGCTGAACAGGGGACGGGCCAGGCTTTCCATCGATGAGGATATCGACCGGCCCGGCCGCGCCTGAAGCCGCCGGGTGAAGCCGATGTCACGGCCCACCCGGTCCCGCCGGGCTCGCCCCGGCAACCGAGCGCCCGGGTGGGGCGCAGGGGCGCAGGGGCGCAACAGTGCAGCAGCGCAGCAGTGCAGCAGTGCAGCAGTGCAGCGATGTGGGGGGCCCGCACTCAGCCCGGCGTGAACCCGATGCTGCGGCGCTGGCGCACCTCGGGCTTGAGCCGGTGCTCGGCTTCGAGCTGCTCGAGAAACTCGTCGGCCGCCAGCGTGGTGGCCAGCACCTCGGCCTGGCGGCGCACGGCGGCAAAGTCGCCCGGCGTCAGGGCATCCAGCGCGGCCAGACGGCTGCGCCGGGCCTCGGTGAGCGCGGCGGGGTCGCCGCCCAGCGCCTCGGCCACGAACATGCGCTCGCGCTGCGCGCGCTGCAGCGGCAGAAAGCGGATCTTGAACGCGAAGCGCCGCAGCGCCGCCTCGTCGAGCTGCTCGAACAGGTTGGTGGTGGCGATGAAGATGCCGGCGTAACGCTCCATGCCGGCCAGCATCTGGTTGACCTCGGTGACCTCGTAGGCGCGCTCGGCGCGCTGGCGGCTGCGCAGAAAGCTGTCGGCCTCATCGAGCAGCAGCACGGCCTGCTCGGCCTGCGCCTCGGCAAACATGCGCGCCATCGCCTGCTCGGTCTCGCCAACGAACTTGCTCATCAGGTCGGACGCCAGGCGCACCATCAGCGGCCGGCCCAGGCGCTCGGCCACATGCTCGGCCAGCGCGGTCTTGCCGGTGCCCGGCGCGCCGTGCAGGCACAGCGTGCCGTGGCCACGCAGGCGCAGCGCCTCGACGATGCGCGACACCTCGTAGCGGCATTCGAGGTTCAGCAGCTCGAGCTCGTAACGCGTGACCACCGGCCGCGCGCGGCTGGCCGAATCAACGCCCAGCGCGCGGTCGGCATGGCCCAGCTGGCGCTCGATCATGGCCTCCAGGCCCTGACCGGGGCTTTGATCGTGGCCCGCCAGGCGGGCAAAGCGCACCGCGGTGCGGATCTGCGCCGGCGTCAGCGCCCGGCGCTCGGTGAGCCGGGCCACCAGCGCGTCGCTGACCGGCGCGCCTTCGAGCGCGCGGCGCACCAGCGCATCGCGCGCGCCGGGCGGCGGGCTTTTCAGCTCGAGGTGGTACTGGAAGCGGCGGCGAAAGGCCGGGTCGATCTGCTCGATGCGGTTGGTGATCCAGATCACCGGCACCGGGTTGCTCTCGAGCACCTGGTTGACCCAGGCCTTGCCCGACACGCTGGCGTGGCCGCCCTCGCTGGCGCCACCACCGGCATCGAAGCGCGCCATCCACTGCGCGGCGTCGGCGGCCAGCGGTGGAAACACGTCTTCGACCTCGTCGAACAGCAGGGCCACGCCGGGCGTTGCGCTGGCGGCGGCCTCGCGCAGGGCGGGCGCGGCACCCTCGGGGCCGCGGCGGTCACCGGCCAGCACCACCTGGCTGACCTGCAGCGAGCGGTAGCGGTCGCGCCCGCTCAGCGCATGGCCGTCGCGGTCGGCGTACTCCACCTCGTACAGCGCCAGGCCGGCGGCCTGGGCGCACACCTTGGCCAGCTCGGTCTTGCCGGTGCCCGGCGGGCCGTACATCAGCACATTGACCCCCGCCGCGCCCTGGGCCACGGCATTGGCCAGCAGACGGGTGAGCACCTGCACATCGTCGGCCACGTAGCTGAAATCGGACGGCGCGAGCGCGCTGCGCGCGGCCGGGCGGGTGAACACCGCCATCAGCTCCTCGGGGCCCTGGTACTCGCGCATCAGCACCGGCGGCAGCTGGTCGCTGACCTTCATCAGGTCGGCCAGGTCGGTGATGTTGTGCTCGGAGATCAGGTTCTCGACCATGCCGATGCGCTCGAGCCGGCTGCCGGCGCGCAAGGCCTCGGCCACCTCGCGCTGGTCGACCCCCGCCACCGCGGCAATCGCCGCATAGGCCTCGTGGGCATTGCTGACCTTGAACTCGACCAGCAGGCCGCGCAGTTCGCGCTGGTAGCGCGCCAGGGTGCCGTAGAGCAGCACCGCGCGCTCGGCGGCATTGAGCTGCAGCAGCTGCGCCAGCGCGTCGATGTTCTTCTGCACCTGGGTGTGCTGCTTCTTGAGGTCGCGCGCCAGCCATTCGCAGCTGGCGGCCAGCACGGCGGCAAAGTCTTTCGGCGCGTCCTTCAGGTACTCGTCGAGGTAGAAAAACAGCGTGCCTTCTTCGTAGGGCCCGCGCCAGGGGCCGTGGCGGCGGATGAAACCGGCGTCATCCAGCGCCTGGTGGCCGCGCCACAGCGCATGGCCCTCGCAGCGCCGGCCCAGGTAGGCACGCAGCCGGCCCAGCACGGCCGGCGGCCAGGCCAGGTGGCGGCCCACCAGGGTGAGCAGGCTGGCACCGTCGCGCCGCAGGTTGAACTGGCCGCCATGGCGCACGGTGAGCGCCAGCACGAAATGCGCGCAAAGGCGGTCGAGCACCGGCGACTCGGCCATGCCCGGCGACAGGATCCACTGCGATGCACCGTGCCCTCGCGCCACGCCGCGCCCTCCCCCGCTGACCGGGGTTGCGCCCCGCCCGCACCAGCGGCCGGCAAGGCACCGTGGCGGGGCGATCTTGGCCCAGGCCGGGGCGCAGGGCAAGCCGGCGGCCGGCGCGCCGGCTCGGGCCGCCCGGTCAGAAGGCTCAGTGCAGCACGACCGGCTGCTGCGCCAGCGTGGTGAAGCTGCCGATGAACTCGTCCAGCGCCTCGGGATCGGGCCCTTGCGCCACCAGCGCCTGCACGCCCTGCTGGAACGACGCCGCCACCGCACCCTGGATGAAGATCTCCTTGCGCGCCAGCTTGTCGACGATCTCGTAGCCGCCCAGGCGCGGCGGCGCCGGCACGGTGGGGCTGACGTCGGCGGCGGCGGCCTCGGTGGGCTCGACCGCGGCCGACGGGGCGGCGGCTGGCGCGGCGGCCACCAGCGGCGCGGCCGCGACGGCGTCGCCGCTGAGGTCGAAGGCCACGACGACGAAGTGATCCGAGTTGTAGAGCATCTGCATGGTGAAACTCCTTTGACCTGCAGCTGGGGCCGCCGCCGCGGCTTTCAAGCCGGTGGCAGGCGCCCGGTCAAGGGGGTGGACAGCGGGCCTGGGCCGCGGCGGCGCTCACGGCGGCGGCGCCGGCTCGGCCGCCAGCAGCAGATCGAGCACCTGGCCGCTGCGCAGCAGCGTGAAGCGCAGGCGCGCCGGCCAGTGGCCGCGTGCGGGGTCGAGCCAGGCCTCCACGCGCAGGCCCTCGGGCCTGGGCGGCTCGCGCCGCCAGTGCGCCAGGGTCAGGCTGCCCAGCGGGGTATGGAGCGACGGGTGACCGTCAAGCTGCCAGTGCCAGGTCTCGGCCCAGCCGCGCGCATCGGCCACGAACACCCGGATGCCGCCGGCCGGCGGCGTTTCGGGCGCCGCGGCCACGATGGCGGTCAGCTGGGCCAGCACGCTCAAGCGGTCTTGCGTGCCGGGCAGCAGCGCAAAGTCGATGCGCGGGCCCGAGAAGCCGATGCGGCCGGTGTCGCGGCGAAAGTTGGCGGCGCGCCAGCCGCGGCCGCGGCGTCGGTCGGTGAAGCGCTCGGGCGCCAGGCCGGCGCTGTCGAAACCGCCGGTGCTGGCCTGCTCCAGCAGCGGCCGGCCGCCGGCCTGGGCCTCGAGCTGCAGCGTGTAGCGCCGGCCATCGTGGCGCAGCAGCAGGCGCGCTTCACCACGGGCCGGCGGCGCGGTGCCGTCCCCTGCGGCATCGGCCTGGCCGCTGCGCACCTGGTAGCGCAGCAGCACCGGCAGCGGCACCCGCGTGGCGTACACCGGCGGCGGCGCGCCATCGGCCGGCGGCGGCGGGGCGGACTCGGCGTCGGGTTCGGCATCGGTGGCGGCGTCGGCGGCGGCGTCGGGCGCGGCCGGCGCCGCGGCGGCGGCCGGGCGCTGCGCCAGCCAGGGGGCGGCGGCCTCGCCGGGGGCCGCGGCATCGTGCGCGGGTGGCCGCGGGCCATCGGCGGCGGCGGGTTCGGGCCGGGCTGCGGCGCCAGGGGGCGGGCGGGTCGGGGTCGGGGCCTGGGCCGGCTGGGCGTGGCGCTCGGCGGGGGGCGGGCCGGGCGGCGGCGGCCGGTGGCGCGGTGTCGGCCATCCGGGCCAGGGCAGCGGGCGGCGCCAAGGCCGGTGGCACCAGCAGCATCGGCCGCGGCGCCGGGCCCGCGCCGCTGCCGCTGGGCGGCGTGCCCGCCAGCCAGTGCGCGATCAGCAGGCCGTGCGCCGCCAGCACCAGGCCTGCCAGCAGCAGCAGGCGCGGCCATGGCCGCCGGCCGGGCGGCGGCGGCTGGCGGGCATGGGGGGGTGGCGCGCGCATCGGACAATGGTGCCAAATCCGGCGGGCCCCGCGGCCCGGCCCGCGGCACCGCGCCGCGCACGACAGAACGCGCCCGACAGTCCGCGCCCGACAGAACCGCCCAAGACCGCCCAAGACCGCACCACCACGATGAAACTCGCCACTTACAAGGATGGCTCGCGCGACGGCCAGCTGCTGGTCGTCTCGCGCGACCTCAGCACCGCGCACTACGCCAACGGCATCGCCAGCCGGCTGCAGCAGGTGCTGGACGACTGGAACTTCCTGTCGCCGCAGTTGCAGGACCTGTACACCACGCTGAACCAGGGCAAGGCGCGCCATGCCTTTGCCTTTGAGCCGCGCCAGTGCATGGCGCCGCTGCCGCGTGCCTATGGCTGGCTGCAGGCCGATGCCTGGCCCGCGCCGGCGCAGCGCCAGGCCGGCGCTGAAGCCGCGGCCGACAGCGACGCGCCAGCGCAGCCGCCCCTGCTGCAGGGCGCCAGCGATGACTTTCTCGGCCCCTGCGACGACGCCTGGTTCGGCTCGGCCGCCTGGGACATCGACTTCGGCGCCGGCCTGGCCGCCATCACCGGCGACGTGGACATGGGCGCCAGCGCCGAGCAGGGCCTGGACGGCGTGCGCCTGCTGGTGCTGGCCAACCTGTGGCGGCTGCGCGCGCTGGCGCCCACCGAGCATGCGCTGCCGGCGCCCGCCTTCGGCCCGGTGGCAATCACCCCCGACGAGCTGGGCGAGGCCTGGCAGGGCGGCCGGGTGCATCTGCCGCTGCTGGCCGCGGTCAATGGCCGCAAGCTGGGCCAGTGCCCGGGTGCCGGCATGGCCTGGCACTTCGGCGAGCTGATCGCCCGGGCCGCCAAGACGCGCAACCTGCGCGCCGGCTGCATGCTGGGCGCCGGCCCGGCCCGCGCCGACGATGCGGCGCAGGGCGTGGGCTGCCTGGCCGACAAGCGGGCGCTGGAGACCGCGCTGCACGGCGAGCCGCGCAGCGCCTGGCTGGCCCTGGGCGACACCGTGCGCCTGGAGTTGAAGGGCCGCGACGGGCAAAGCCTGTTCGGCGCCCTGGCCCAGCGCGTGGTGGGGCCGGGCATGGCCAGCGCGGCCGAGGCCGAGGCTGGTGAAGCCCCCGACGCCGCCGAAGCGGCCGCGCCCCGGCCGACGCAGCCCCCGCCGAGACCCCCTGACGGGCCGGGGCGCCCTGGGGTGCAAGGCGGGCGTGGGTGAACGACGCTCGGCCTGTCAGTTCAGGTGCCGTGCCAGAAAGGCCTCGAGCCGCCGCGCGAAGTCGAAGCGGTTCTCGGGCTTGAGCCAGCCATGCCCTTCGTCGGCGTAGACGATCCACTCGGGCTCGGGCTTGCCGGCGCGGCGCAGCGCGTTGCGAAAGGCCTCGCCCTGGGCCAGCGGCACGCGGCGGTCTTGCGCGCCATAGGCCAGCAGCAGCGGAATCTGCCACTCGGCGGCGCGCAGCACCGGTGTGGCTTCGTCCAGCAGCGCGGCATCGGTCACCGGATCGCCCACCAGCGCCGGCCAGCTGTAGCGGCGCACCTCGTCGTTGAAGTCTTGCCAGGCGTCCCAGCGGTTCATCATCGCGCGCGGATCGGTCACGCCCACCCACGAGGCGGCGCAGCGAAAGATGCCGGGATGCTTGAGCGGCGCCATCAGCGCGGCATAACCGCCATAGCTGGCGCCGGCAATGCACACCCGGCCGGCATCGACATGGCCCTGCGCCGCGGCCCAGTGGACGGCATCGACCAGGTCGTCCTGCATCGCCCGGCCCCATTGCTTGCGACCGGCCTGGAACCAGCGCGCGCCGTAGCCGGTGCTGCCGCGGAACTCGGGCTCGATCACCACATAGCCGCGCGAGGCCAGAAACTGCGCCTGGCCATCCCAGCGCCAATGGCCGCCGCGCACCCAGGGGCCGCCGTGCACCAGCAGCACCGCCGGGCGCGGCCGCTTGTCCTTGTCGGCGCCGGCCGGCAGCGTGAGCCACAGCGGCATCTGCTGGCCGTCGCGCGTGGGCACGCGGTGGAAATCGAGCGTGGCCATGCGCCGCGGCTCGATGTCCTTGCGCACCACACCCAGGCGGCTCCAGCGCGCGTCGCTGCGGCGCGGGCGCAGCAGCCACAGCTCGCCGGGCTGCTGGTCGGACCACGACGCCACCAGCAGCACCGGGTCGTCACCGGTGCAGCGCCGGCAGCTCAGGCGGTTGACCCGGCCGGCCAGCATCTTGTCGGCCTCGGCCTGCCAGGTTTTCAGATCGGGCTGGAACCACACCGTGGTCTCGGCGTCGGTCTCGGCGCGCACGCCCAGCACCGGCCCGCCCTCGGGCGCGCTGACCAGGCTGCCGCGAAAGTCGAAGCCCTGCGTGCGCACCAGCGACTCGCCGGCCGGCTGGCCGGTGGCAAAGTCGAAGCGGCGCAGCTCGCTGGTGCCCTCGCGTCCGGCGGGCTGGGTGACGTACAGCCCCCCCTGCTCGTCCACCGAGTGCGGCGACCACGGCCGGCGCGTGTTGGGCATGCGCGCAATTTCGCGCCAGGCGGCGTCGCCCGGACCGCGCCAGTGCAGCCGCAGCTCGCCGTCGCGCACGACCTGCGCCAGGCGCGGCTCGCCGCGGGGGTCGAACCACCAGTCGGTGGCACCGTCGGGCATGCCCGCGGCCAGCGAGCGGGTGGTGACGGTAGCCAGGTTCAGGCGCATCGGCACCACCTCGCGCAGGTCGCCACCACCATCGAACACCATGCGGCCGATGACCACCTCGTCCTGCGTGTCGCGCGGCACCGCCAGCAGCCGGTGATGCCACTCGAGCGGCTGGCGCCCGGGACCGACGCGATCAACCACCGTGTCCCAGCGCATGCGCACCACCATGCGCTGCCCCTGGCCGTCGGCCTGCACCGTGAACAGCCCCGGCGCGCCGCGCTGGTCACCCGAACCGCGGCTCAGGTCCACCAGGCGGTAGGTCAGGCGCTCGTTGCCCACCCACTCGAAGCTTTCGATGTCGGCATCGGCATAGGCCGCCACCACCCTGGGCGTGCCCGCGCCGTCCACGGGCAGCACCGCCAGGGCGCGCCGGCCGCGCACATTGGCAATGGCCGCCAGCTGCCGGCCCGACGGTGACAGCTCGACCTCGCCCAGGTCGTCATGGCTGAAGAACAGCGCCGCCGGCGGCAACGCGCTGGCGGGCCCGGCCGCCGCATGGGCGGCGGTCGTGGCTGCAGCCGTGGTTGCGGTCGCGGCAGCCGTACCGGCCGCCGGCGCCACCGCGGCCGTCTGCCCCTGGGCGGCCATGCCGACCCACAGCGCCGCCAGCCCGGCGGCCCAGTCCCGCCATCCAATGCCGCCCGTGCGCGGGCGGCCCAACATGCCTGCCATTTGAATATCCTCCCTGTTGGTGCACGATGATGCCGCAGGCCTGGCGCGGGCTGTGGCATCGTGCGGCGCATCTCCCCCCGCCGGCCGATGCCGCGCCACCGATGACCGAATTTCCCCGCACCCTCAAGCACATCACCCTCTGGCTGGTGCTGGGCACGGCCGTGTTTCTGGGCGTGCAGGCCTGGCAGGCGCAGCAGCAGGCCAGCCGCATCGTCATCGAGGGCCGGCACATCGAGCTGCGGCGCAGTGCCGACGGGCACTTTCACTGGACCGGCAGCGTCAACGGGCGGCCGGTGAGTTTTCTGGTCGACACCGGCGCCACGCGCACCGCGCTGCCGCTGGCCCTGGCCGAGCAGCTGGGCCTGCAGCCCGAGGCGCGGGTGCAGAGCCACACCGCCGGCGGCGTGGTGCAGGGCTGGCAGGCGCGGGCCGATCTGCTGCTGGATGGCGGCGTGCGCGCCGAGCGCCTGCCGCTCACCGTGCTGCCGCAGCTGGGCGCGCCGCTGCTGGGCATGGACGTGCTGTCCAAGCTGAGCTTCACGCAGACCGACGGCGTGCTGCGGCTCGAACGCCCCGCCCCTTGAGCATGGGCCCGCGCGCGCGGCGCCCGCCACGGCGCGGCGCGCCGGGCTACCATGGCCGGCACACCCCAAATCCAGCCTAGGAGATGCGCATGTCCGATCCTCTGTCCTTCACCAAGATGGTTCCCGGCTTCGACTTCCTGCAGGGCCTGGTGAAGAACGCCGGTGCGGCGCTGCCCAACGTGGGCCACTGGATCGCCCCCACGCTCGACCCGCAGGAGCTGGAAAAGCGCATCGAGGAGCTGCGCACCGTGCAGTTCTGGCTGGAGCAGAACGCGCGCATGCTGGGCGCCACCATCCAGGCGCTGGAGGTGCAGCGCATGACCTTGTCGACGCTGAAGACCATGAACGTCTCGCTGGGCGACCTGACCGAGTCGCTCAAGATCCGCGTGCCGGAGCCCAGCCCGGCGCCCAGCCCGGCAGCCCGTGCCAGCGCGCCGGCACCGGCCCCCGAGCCCGAACCCGAGGCGCCGGCCGAGGCCCCGACGGCCAGCGTGCCGCCGGGTGTGATCGACCCGATGCAGTGGTGGGGCGCGCTGACCAAGCAGTTCACCGACCTGGCCGCCTCGGCCATGAACGACAGCGCCACCGATGCCGCCAAGAACCTGGCCGGCGCGATGGTCAAGCAGAGCTTCGACGCCGCCGGCGAGACGCTGAAAAAGGCCGCGGCCATGCCCGGCAACATGGTCAAGACGGCCGCCAGCGTGGCGCAGAAGGCCGCCTCGGTGGCGGGCACCATGGGCGGCACCATGGGCGGCACCATGGGCGGCACGGTGGGGGCTGCGGCGGGTGGTGCCGCGATGCCGCCAGCCCCGGCCGCGCGCAAGCCGGCACGCCGGGGCGCGGCCGGCACGCCGGCGCCCAAGGCCGCGGCCAAGGTCGCCCGCAAGGCGGCGGCCAAGCGCAGCCCGCGCTGAGGCGCAGGCACCGGCGCAGCCCGCCCTGCCGCCACCCGCCTGCTCCCACCTGCACCCGCACCCTCGCACCCGCCAGCCCCAGCCCACCGGCCCACCCCGCCCATGCAAGCCGCCATCACCGCCCACGCCACGCATCCCGATGCGCGCATGGCGCTGGCCCTGGCCGCCGCCCAGGCCGATGCCCAGCGCGCGGCGCGGCGGCCGGCCTTCCATCCCACGCTGGGCCTGCTGTACCTGAGCGACCGCTACGTGCCGCAGGCCGAGGCCCTGCTCGACGATGCGCGCCAGCGCTGGCCCGGCGTGCAGTGGGCCGGCGCGGTGGGCGTGGGCGTGATGGCCAGCGGCGTGGAGTACTTCGACGAACCGGCGCTGGTGCTGATGCTGCTGGACCTGCCGACCACGCAGTTCAGCGTGTTCAACGGCCGCCGGCCACTCGACGAGGCCCTGGCCGACACGGCCCTGGTGCATGCCGATCCGGCCACGCCCGAGCTCGAGGAGCTGATCGTCGAACTGGCCGAGCGCACCGGCTCGGGCTACCTGTTCGGCGGCCTGGCCGCCTCGCGCGGGCGCAACCTGCACATCGCCGACGGCGTGTTCGAGGGCGGGCTCTCGGGCGTGGCCTTCGCGGCCGGCGTGCCGCTGCTGTCACGCGTCACCCAGGGCTGCCAGCCGGCCGGGCCGACGCGCCGCGTCACCACGGCCGAGCAGAACCTGGTGCTCACCCTCGACGGCCAGCCGGCGCTGCCGCAGCTGCTGGCCGATCTGCAGCTCAGCCTGGCCCAGCCGCAGCAGGCCGTGGCCGGCCTGCGCGGCACGCTGGTGGCGCTGAGCGATGCCGACGACACCATGCTGGCGCGCGGCGGCCAGTTTGGTGCCGACACGCGGGTGCGCCACCTGGTCGGCATCGACCCCGTGCGCCAGGGCGTGGCGGTGGCCGAGGTGCTGGCGCCCGGCCAGCAGCTGGCCTTCTGCCGCCGCGACGTGGCCGCCGCGCGGCGCGACCTGGTGCGCATCTGCGCCGAGATCCGCGACGAGCTCGAGGCCGACGCGCCGGTGCCGGTGCTGCCTGGCGCCGCCCCGCCGCCGGCCGGCGAGGCACCCGGGCGGCGCATTGCCGCGGCCATCTATGTCTCGTGCTCGGGCCGCGGCGGGCCGCATTTCGGCGGGCCCTCGGCCGAGGCGCTGATCGTGCAGCGTGCGCTGGGCGATGTGCCGCTGATCGGCTTCTTCGCCGGCGGCGAGGTCGCCCGCCACCATCTGTACGGCTACACCGGCGTGCTGACGGTGTTGCTGTGAGCCCCCGGCGCCGCGGGTACGCAACGCCCGCCGCCAGGCGGGTGCGGGCCGGCCTGGGCGCGACCCGGCGCTCGGCCCGCGGCCCGCAACCGTGAAGCCGCATGCCCGCGCCACGCATTCCGCCCATCGCCAATCTGCAGGCCTTCGAGGCCGTGGCGCGGCTGCGCAGCGTCAGCGGCGCGGCCGATGAGCTGGCCGTCACGCCCAGCGCCGTCAGCCACCGCATCCGCCAGCTCGAATCGCAGCTCGGCCGGCGTCTGTTCAGCCGCGCCGACTTCACGCTCAGCGCCGACGGTGCGGCCTACCTCACCCAGGTGCGCCTGGGCCTGCAGGCGCTGGCCCAGCTGCCCGGCCTGGACGCACCGGCCCAGCCGGTGGCGCGGCTGCGGCTGGCGGTCACGCCCACCTTTTCGCGCCAGATCCTGCTGCCGCGGCTGGCGGCCTTTCGCCATGCCTACCCGGAGGTGGAGCTGGTGATGCAGGTGGCCATTCCGCTGGCCGACCTGAAGGCCGAGGAGGCCGATCTGGAGATCCGCTACGGCACCGGGCCCTACAGCGGCATCGAGCAGGTGCGCCTGCTCAGCGACCAGGTCACCCCGGTGTGCAGCCCGGCCTACGAGGGCGAGGCCGGGCCCTTCATCGGCCACTTCGAAACCGCCGAGGAGGTGGGCCGTGCGCGCCTGATCCGCAGCACCCTGGTGCCCTGGGGCCACTGGTTCCAGGCCTGCGGCATCGTGCTGCCCGAGCCGCGCGAAGGCGCCCAGTTCAACGACGTGGGCCTGGTGCTCGACGCCGCGGCCGCCGGCTTCGGCGTGGCGCTCACCCGGCTGAAGCTGGCCGCCGACTGGCTCAACAGCGGCCGGCTGGTGCGCCTGTCGCCACGCGCCGTGCCCTCGCCGCTGCACCACTGGCTGTGCTGGAAGCCCGGCACGCTGGCGCGCTGGGAGTGCCAGGCCTTTGTCGACTGGCTGACGCGGGCGCTGGCCACCGACTGACCCGGCCCCGGCCCGCCCGCGCGGCCTGAACACCACCTGAACGCGTGAAAAAGCTTCACGCGCGGCGGTGCCAGCTTTCACGCCCCGCCACGGGGCGCCCGCGCACCATCTCGCCCCGGCGCGGCCTGCTTGTTGTGGCTGTTGGATGCACGCAAGGCAGGGCCCCGCGCTGCGGGTCGGGCCCAGTGCATGGGCACCGGCTGCCGCGCCCAACCCGACGTTCAAACACAAGCCAGGAGACAAGCCATGCTTTGGCAGCAGGTGTACGACCCCTTCCACAACATGTGGATCTCGACCGCGCTGGCGGCCATTCCGGTGGTGGTGATGCTGGTGGCGCTGGGCTTCCTGCACATCAAGGCCCACATCGCCGCCGGCCTGGGCCTGGTGGCGGCGTTCGGCGTGGCGGTGTGGGGCTACGGCATGCCGGTGGGCCTGGCCGGCAATGCCGCGTTCTACGGCGCGCTGACCGGCCTGCTGCCGATTGGCTGGATCGTGCTGAACATCATCTTCCTGCAGCAGCTGGCCGAGGGCAACGGCAGCTTCAAGATCCTGCAGGATTCGCTCTCGGGCATCACCGCCGACCGGCGCCTGCAGCTGCTGCTGATCGCCTTTTGCTTCGGCGCGTTCTTCGAGGGTGCGGCGGGCTTCGGCACACCGGTGGCCGTGACCGCCGGCATCCTGATCGGCCTGGGCTTCAGCCCGCTGGCCGCCTCGGGCCTGAGCCTGATCGCCAACACCGCGCCGGTGGCCTTTGGCGCGCTGGGCACGCCGGTGATCACGCTGGCCAAGGTGCACGGCTACGACCTGATGGAAGTGACGGCGATGATCGGCCGCCAGCTGCCGTTCTTCAGCCTGCTGGTGCCGTTCTGGCTGATCTGGGCCTTTGCCGGGCGCAAGGCCATGTGGGAGGTGTGGCCGGCCATCCTGGTGACGGGCCTGAGCTTTGCCATCCCGCAGTACCTGGTGAGCAACTTCATCGGCCCCGAGCTGGTGGACATCATCGCCGCGCTGGTGAGCATGGTGTGCCTGGTGGGCTTCCTGAAGTTCTGGCAGCCGAAGAAGATCTGGACCTCGCCCAGCCTGAAGGGCCATGAGAGCGACGGCGGCACGGCCAAGCCGGCCACGGTGATCGTCCAGCACAGCCCGCAGGCCCTGCTGCGTGCCTGGACGCCCTGGCTGATCCTGACCGTGGCGGTGTTCGTGTGGGGCCTGCCGGCGGTGAAGAGCGCGCTCAACGACATCTGGGCGCCCAAGTTCCCGATCGGCGGCCTGCACAACCTGATCGAGAAGGTGCCGCCGGTGGTGCCCACGCCGCACAAGGAGGCCGCGGTGTACGTGCTCAACGGCTTGTCGGCCACCGGCACCGGCATCCTGCTGTCGGCGGTGGTGGGGGCGCTGGTGATGGGCTACGGCCTGGGCGACATCGTGCGCACCTTCGGCCGCACGCTGTGGCTGGTGCGCACCTCGCTGCTGACCATCGTGCTGATGCTGGCGCTCGGCACGCTCACCCGCTTCTCGGGCACCGACACCACGCTGGGCCTGGCCTTTGCCGGCACCGGCGTGCTGTACCCCTTCTTCGGCACGCTGATGGGCTGGATCGGCGTGGCCATGACCGGCTCGGACACGGCCAGCAACGTGCTGTTCGGCGGCATGCAGAAGGTGGCGGCCGAGCAGCTGGGGCTGAGCCCCAACCTGATGGGAGCGGCCAACTCCTCGGGTGGGGTGATGGGCAAGATGATCGATGCGCAGTCGATCGTGGTGGCCAGCACCGCCACCCGCTGGTTCAACCACGAAGGCGACATCCTGCGCTATGTGTTCTTCCACTCGGTGGCCCTGGCCTGCCTGGTGGGCCTGTTCGTGACGCTGCAGGCGTATGTGTGGCCGTTCACCTTGATGGTGATCCACTGATCGTCGTGATGTCTTGAGCGCGCGGCTTCGCTGGCGTGGTTTCCCATGGCTCGTTGCAGCGCGCCGGGGGTTCGCCCCGGCGGGCGACATGGGCTTGGCATGGGACACATGGCCGCCGATGGCATGGACACTCATCTGTGAAGGCTCTGGCAGCGGACGCTGCCATGCCATTGACCGCGCGCTGCGCTCAAGGGCAGAACTGGGGTCAAGGCCATGCCATGGACCAAGCCCTTCCCACACCACGCTGCGCCCGCAAGTCTTGACCGGGGGGCCCGCGCGCGTGGACCGGCTACAACTTTCTCCGGCTGGCTATGTTCGAGCCCGCGGGGCGGGCGAGGCGCCCGCCTCGATGCACCAAACAAAATGCTCAGTGGTGTCGGAAAGTTGGGATGCGCTTTCTTTGCCTACTTTCTTTTCGCAAAAAGAAAGTAGGTCGCCCGCCGGGGCGAACACCCGGCGCGCTGCAACGAACCCTGCGACACCCCAGCCAACGAGGCCAGCCCAGCGCAGCCCAGCGCGCAAGCCATCCCGGCACAACCCCACCCACCCGCGCCATTGCCCGCACCCAGGGTGCAGCCCCTTTGCGCCCAGGCGACGGGTCGTCCGGCAATCCATGCGTACAGTTGCACCGGCTGAGCCCGCCTGAGCCCAGGAGACACCGATGAACGCCCCGACACCCGCCCTGGCCCTGACGGCCACCGCGGCCCCCACCGACAGCCCCGACCGTGCCGCCCGCGCCGAGCGCCAGCGCGAGGTGGTGGCCGCGCTGGCGCGCCAGCTGCCGGCCCATGCGCTGCTGTGGCAGGCCGAGGACACCGTGCCCTACGAGTGCGACGGCCTCACCGCCTACCGCGAGCGGCCGCTGGTGGTGGCCCTGCCCGAAACCGAAGACCAGGTGGCCGCCGTGCTGCGCGCCTGCCATGCGCTGCAGGTGCCGGTGGTGGCCCGCGGCGCCGGCACGGGTCTCTTCGGCGGCGCCATGCCGCATGCGCTGGGCGTGACGCTGGCACTGGCCAAGTTCAACCGCATCGTCAAGGTCGATCCGGTCAGCCGCACGGCGGTGGTGCAGTGCGGCGTGCGCAACCTGGCCATCAGCGAGGCGGCGGCGCGTTTCGGCCTGTACTACGCGCCCGACCCCAGCAGCCAGATCGCCTGCACCATCGGCGGCAACGTGGCCGAAAACTCCGGCGGCGTGCACTGCCTGAAGTACGGCCTCACGGTGCACAACGTGCTCAAGGTGCGCGGCTACACGGTGGAGGGCGAGGCCATCGAGTTTGGCGGCGAGGCGCTCGACGCGCCGGGCCTCGACCTGCTGGCGGTGATGGTGGGCAGCGAGGGCATGCTGGCGGTGATCACCGAGGTCACGGTCAAGCTCACGCCCAAGCCGCAGGTGGCGCGCTGCATCATGGCCAGCTTCGACGACATCCGCAAAGCCGGCGACGCGGTGGCCGCGGTGATCGCCGCCGGCATCATCCCGGCCGGGCTGGAGATGATGGACAAGCCGATGACCGCCGCGGTGGAAGACTTCGTGCACGCCGGCTACGACCTGAGCGCCGAGGCCATCCTGCTGTGCGAGAGCGACGGCACGCCCGAGGAGGTGGAAGAAGAGATCGGCCGCATGCTGGCGGTGCTGCAACGCTGCGGTGCCACCCAGCTCACGGTCAGCGAGAACGAGGCGCAGCGGCTGAAGTTCTGGAGCGGGCGCAAGAACGCCTTCCCCGCCAGCGGCCGCATCAGCCCCGACTACATGTGCATGGACAGCACCATCCCGCGCAAGCGCCTGGCCGACATCCTGATCGCCATTGCCGAGATGGAGAAGAAGTACCAGCTGCGCTGCTGCAACGTGTTCCATGCCGGCGATGGCAACCTGCACCCGCTGATCCTGTTCGATGCGAACGACCCCGACCAGATGCACCGCTGCGAGCTGTTCGGCGCCGACATCCTGGAGACCAGCGTGGCCATGGGCGGCACCGTCACCGGCGAGCACGGCGTGGGGGTGGAAAAGCTCAGCAGCATGTGCGTGCAGTTCAGCGCTGAAGAGCGCGAGCAGATGCTGGCGCTCAAGCACGCCTTCGACCCGCAGGGCACGCTGAACCCCGGCAAGGTGATCCCCACGCTGCACCGCTGCGCCGAGTACGGCCGCATGCATGTGAAGAAGGGGCTGCTGCCCTTCCCTGAACTGGAAAGGTTCTGACCGTGGCCACGCAGGATCTCGCCCTCCAGCGCCTGATCGACCAGGTCCGCGGCGCGCGCAGCGACCGCCTGGCGCTCAACATCGCCGGCGGTGGCACCAAGGCCTTCTACGGCGGGCCGATCACCGGCCTCACGCTGGATGTGCGGCCGCTGGCCGGCATCAGCGCCTACGAGCCCAGCGAGCTGGTGGTGACCGCGCGCGCCGGCACGCCGCTGGCCGAGCTGGAAGCCGCGCTGGCCGAGCGCGGCCAGTGCCTGCCGTTCGAGCCGCCGCGCTTTGCACTGGCCGGCGGTGCAGGCGGCGGCACACCCGACGCAACGTCGGGCGGCACGGTGGGCGGCACGGTGGGCGGCATGGTGGCCGCCGGCCTGGCCGGGCCCAGCCGCGCCGCGGTGGGCAGCGTGCGCGACTACATGCTGGGCGCCACGCTGCTGAACGGCCGCGGCGAGCTGATGAGCTTTGGCGGCCAGGTGATGAAGAACGTGGCCGGCTATGACGTGAGCCGGCTGCTGGCCGGATCGATGGGCGTGCTGGGCGTGATCTGCGAGGTCAGCCTGAAGGTGCTGCCGGTGGCGCCGGCCAGCATCACGCTGCGCTTCGAGTGGGACGAGGCCACGGCACTGCAAAAGCTCAACGAGTGGGGCGGCCAGCCGCTGCCGGTCAACGCCAGCGCCTGGTGGAGCGGCATGCTGGTGCTGCGCCTGAGTGGCGCCGCAGCTGCCGTGCAGTCGGCCCGCCAGCGCCTGGGCGGCGAGGTGGTGGACGAGCCCCTGGCCGCGCCCTTCTGGCAGGGCCTGCGCGACCACAGCGACGAGTTCTTCCAGGGCGCGCACAAGGCCGTGGCCGCCGGCGCCACGTTGTGGCGGCTGTCGGTGCCGCAAACGGCGCCGGTGCTGCCCTTTTCGGGCGAGCACCTGGTGGAGTGGGGCGGCGCGCAGCGCTGGGTGGCCACCACCACGCCGGCGGCCAAGATGCGCGAGGCCGCCGCCCGCGTGGGCGGCCATGCCACGGCCTTTGCCGGTGACAAGGGTCAGGGCGCCTTCACGCCGCTGGCGCCTGCGCTGGCCACCGTGCACCGCCGGCTGAAGCATGCCTTCGACCCCGACCGGCTGTTCAACCGCGGCCGGCTGTTCGCCGAGGAGTGACACGCCACATGAGCGACATCACCCGCGACATGGCCGACTACTACCGCCAGCGCGCCGCCTACTACGAGCGCGTGTACTTCAAGCCCGAGCGGCAGGAGGATCTGCGCGCCATGGAGGCCTGGCTGCCCACGCAATTCACCGGCCGGCGTGTGCTGGAGGTGGCCTGCGGCACCGGCTGGTGGACCCCGCACGGCGCGCGCGATGCCGCACAGTGGCTGGCCACCGACCTGAACCCCGAGACCCTGGCCGTGGCGCGCCGCAAGGCCTTGCCGGCCTGCGTGCAGTTTGCCGAGCTGGATGCCTACAGCTTTGCGCAGATCGAAGGCCAGCGCTTCGACGCCGCCTTTGCCGGCTGCTGGTGGAGCCATGTGCCGCTGGCCCGGCTGGGCGGCTGGCTGCAGGCACTGCATGCGCGGCTGGAACCCGGCGCGCAGGTGGTCTTTCTCGACAACAGCCATGTGCAGCTCAGCAGCACGCCGATCAGCCGCACCGATGCCGACGGCAACACCTACCAGAACCGCACGCTCGACGACGGCTCGGTGCACGAGGTGCTGAAGAACTTTCCCACGGCCGAAGACGCCATCGCCCGCCTGGGCCCGCGTGCGCGTGATGCGCAGTGGATCGCCCACACCCACTACTGGGTCCTGGCCTACACCCTGGCCTGAACTCCGCCCCTTCCTGCCCCACCGCCGCCCATGCAAACCCATCTCGCCGCCGAGTTCCAGGCCAGCCACGACGGGCAGGCCGCCGAGGCCATCCTGCGCAAGTGCGTGCACTGCGGCTTCTGCACCGCCACCTGCCCCACCTACCAGCTGCTGGGCGACGAGCTCGACGGCCCGCGCGGCCGCATCTACCTGATCAAGCAGGTGCTCGAAGGCGCCACACCCACGCGCGCCACCCAGCAGCACCTGGACCGCTGCCTGACCTGCCGCAACTGCGAGAGCACCTGCCCCAGCGGTGTGCAGTACGGCCAGCTGGTCGACATCGGCCGGCGCATCGTCGAAGAAAAGGTCGAGCGCCCGATGCCCGAGCGCGCGGTGCGCTGGCTGCTCAAGGAGGGCCTGAACTCGCCGCTGTTCGGCACCGCCATGGCCCTGGGCCGCGTGGTGCGCCCGCTGCTGCCCGCCGCGCTGAAGGACAAGGTGCCCGGCGCCCCGCACCCGCGCGCCAGGCTGTGGCCGCAGCGCGAGCACCCGCGCAAGGTGCTGATGCTGATGGGCTGCGTGCAGCCGGCCATGCTGCCCAACATCAACTCGGCCACCGCGCGCGTGCTCGACGCCTGCGGCATCCAGACCCTGGTGGCCGACGAAGCCGGCTGCTGCGGCGCCATCCGCAGCCACCTCAACGACCATGCCGGCGGCCTGGCCGACATGAAGCGCAACATCGACGCCTGGTGGCCGCATGTGGCCGGCCTGAGCGGCCAGGGCAAGGTGGAAGCCATCGTGATGAACGCCAGCGGCTGCGGCGTCACGGTCAAGGAGTATGGCCACGCGCTGGCGCACGACCCCGAGTACGCCGACAAGGCCGCGCAGATCAGCCGCCTGACGCGCGATGTGAGCGAACTGCTACCCGATCTGCTGCCCACGCTGAAGAGCACGCTGGGCGCCCGCCCCCGCCCGGCGGGGGCGCCGGGCGGTGGGGCACCCGCCTCACCCGCCGGGCAGGGCACATGCCTGGCCTACCACCCGCCGTGCACGCTGCAGCACGGCCAGCAGCTCAAGGGCGGCGTGGAAGCCGCCTTCCGCGAACTGGGCCTGAGCATCCAGGTGGCGGGCCAGGACAGCCACCTGTGCTGCGGCTCGGCCGGCACCTACAGCGTGCTGCAGCCCGAGCTGAGCCACCAGCTGCGCGACCGCAAGCTGGGCCACCTGGCCGAGCTGCAGCCGGCGGTGATCCTCAGCGGCAACATCGGCTGCATCCAGCACCTGCAGAGCGGCACGGCCACCCCGGTGAAACACTGGGTGGAATGGCTGGACGAGGTGCTGGCATGACACGCGCGCCGGCCACCACCAGGCGACTGGCCACCACCCGGCGACTGTCCATCACCGCGCTGCTGGCCGCCGCCACGCTGCTGGCCGGCTGCAGCAGCCTGCCCGGCTGGATGATCCTGCAGGGCCGGTCGATGATCACCGACCACCAGCACTTCGACAATGCGCCCATCGCCGCCGCGGCCACGCCCCGGCCGCTGCCCGAGGCGCCCGCCGCCCTGCCCTGGCCCGACGGCATGGACGACGACGCCGCCGCGCGCTGGCTGGCCGACAACGGCACCGTGGCGCTGCTGGTGCTGCGGCGTGGCCAGTTGGTGGCCGAACATTACTTTCACGGCTACCAGCGCGACAGCCTGTTCACCAGCTTCTCGGCAGCCAAGTCGGTGGTCTCGCTGATGGTCGGCCTGGCCATTGCCGATGGCCACATCGCCGGGGTGGACGAGCCCATCACCCGCCACCTGCCCGAGTTGCGGGCCAACGACCCGCGCTTTGGCCAGATCCGCTTGCGCCACCTGCTCAGCATGCGCAGCGGCATCGCCTTCGACGAGAGCTACAACAACCCCTTTGCCGAGGCCGGCCGCTTCTACCTGCGGCCCGACCTGAACGCCGAGATCCGGCGCCTGCGCATTGCCGGCCCGCCCGACCAGGCCTACGCCTACAGCAGCGGCGACACCCAGCTGCTGGCCATGGCCGTGCAGCGCGCGGTGGGCCAGCCCTTTGCGCGTTATGTCGAGCAACGCCTGTGGCAGCCGATGGGTGCCGCCTACCCGGCCAGCTGGAGCCTGGACAGCGCCGCCTCGGGCGTGGTGCGCGGTTTTTGCTGCCTGAACGCGCGCGCAGTCGACTACGCGCGCCTGGGCCAGCTGGTGCTCGATGGCGGCCAGCGCGACGGCCGCGCCGTGCTGCCGGCCGAGTGGCTGCGGCAGAGCACCGCAGCGCAGCAGGGCCTGCCCGGCGCCAGCGATGAGGCGCAGCGCAACATCGAGCGGCGGCCGTGGGCACCGCCGGCCTTCTATGCCTGGCAGTGGCGGCGCCTGGCCCAGCCCGCGGTGCGCGGCGTGCCCAGCGAAATGCTGAGCCCGAGCCCGACCCTGTTTGCCCAGGGCCTGCACGGCCAGTACATCGTGGTCGTGCCGCAGGCCGATGCGGTGGTGGTGCGCCTGGGCCGCGACCGCGGCCCGGTGAACTGGGCCCGCTGGCTCGAGCGGATGGCGCTGGGACTGCCCTGAGCGGGCCTGGCCCGCGGCGCACCGGCGCACCGGCCACAGGCCACAGCCGCCGACCACCAACTACGGCCACCCGGCCCCCGTCACCACCACGCCCCCCCCAGAAGCGGTGTCCGCCGTGCCGGCACGGCCGATAACATGCCGCGGCCTCGAGGCGAGGGGAGTCGCCGACGGGCCTTTGTTGTTCAACCGGGAGGCCCCATGTCCAATCCATCCAGCCGCGCCACGTCGCGGCAATTGCTGCTGTCGCGCGCCGTGCAGGCCGCGGCCCTGAGCACCGGCCTGCTGGCCGGCCAGCTGGCCAGCGCCGCCGCGCCGGTGACGGCCATGACCCAACTCAACGTCTACCGCGACGGCAGCTCGGCCGACTGGGTGCTGGGCAACAGCCGCTGGCTGGGCGATGGGTTCGACAACGGCAACCTGCTGGTCGGCCCGGCCTTCACCGGCACGGCCACCGCCGCCAGCTACCAGCTGCTGGGCGTGGCCGCGGGGGCCGATCCGGCATTGGCCGCGCAAGAGTCGGGCAGCGCGCTGCGCCTGGACGCCACGCAAGGCGACGTGGCCAGCAATGCGCTGGGTGCGCAGGGCCGCTCGGTGCGCCTGCGGCTGCTGACCAACACCTCCGATCCGGCATCGGGCTTTGCCCAATCACGCAGTTTCGCGGCCTCGTTGCGCCTGTCGCTCGACAGCCTGCCTGCGCTCGGCCACACCGCGGGCCTGCGCTTCGCCGACGGCTTCTCGAACAGCAACGACTATGTCGAGCTGTTCGTCACCGGCCAGACCGGCGGTGGCGCCCAGGTGGTGCTGCGCAAGCAGGACTTTGCGCTGGGCGCGATCACCGTGATCGGCGCGGCCACCCTGGCGCCGGTGAGCGGCGCCGCGCAGCTGGTGCTCTCGCTGGCCCACGGCGCGCCGGACAGCCCGCTGCTCTCTGGCAGCTTCAACTTTGCCGATGCCAGTGGCGCGCTGCTGAGCCCCAGCTTCATCGGCCTGGGCAGCGCCACGGCCTTCAACGGCGAGCTGCACACCCGCCTCGAGCTGCGCGCCACCGCGCCCGTGCCCGAGCCCGCCGACTGGGCACTGATGCTGGCCGGCGGCGGCCTGCTGCTGGCGGCGCGCCGCGCCCGGCGCGGGGCCTGATCGGGCGGTCTGATCGGGCGGTCTCATCGGGTGGTCTGATCAGGCGGCCCGATCAGCCGCGCGTCAGCCCGCCGTGCCGGGTGCGGCCGGCAGGCTGTCGCGGCAAAAGCGCGCGTACCACTGCCCACTGGTCTTCAGCGTGCGCTGCTGGGTGGCAAAGTCGACATGGGTGAGGCCGAAGCGGCGCAGGTAGCCCTCGGCCCACTCGAAGTTGTCGAGCAGGCTCCAGGCAAAGTAGCCCTTCAGCGGCACGCCAGCGGCCAGCGTGTCGCGCGCCGCCGCTAGGTGCCGGACCAGAAAGGCCAGGCGCTGCGGATCGTGCACCGCGCCATCGGGCTGCACCTGGTCGTCGAAGGTGGAGCCGTTTTCGGTGATGTAGATCGCCGGCGGCGCGTAGTCGCGGTGCACGCGGGTCAGCAGCTCGGTCAGGCCCTCGGGCACCACCGGCCAGCCGAAGGCGGTGCGCGCCACGCCAGGCGCGTCCACCACGCGGGTGGCCAGCGGGTCTTTCAACGGGTCGTGGCCGGCGTCGTGGGTGGCATCGGCCACCACCTCGGGAAAGTAGTAATTGATGCCGAGAAAGTCGCAGCGCTGCGCGATCTCGGCCAGGTCGCCGGCCACCACGCGCGGCGCCAGCGGGCCCAGGCGCTCGATCACGTCGGCCGGGTAGCCGCGGCCGAACAGCGGGTCGAGGAACAGCCGGTTGCGCCCGCCGTCGTGGCGCCGGGCGGCGGCCACATCGGCCGCGCTGGGGCTGGCCGGGCTGATCGGGTGCAGGCTCAGCGTGATGCCGGCCTGCGCATCGGCCACGTTGGCGCGGATCACCGGCAGCGCGCGCCCGTGGCTCAGCAGCAGGTGGTGGTGCACCTGCAGGGCCAGGCCCAGGTCCTTCACGCCCGGCGCATGCACGCCGTGCTGGTGGCCCAGAAAGGCGGTGCAGAAGGGCTCGTTGTGGGTGATCCAGTGCTTGACGCGGTCACCCAGCGCGCGGGTCACGATGTCGGCGTAGTCGGCAAACCGCGCCACGCTGTCGCGCGCCATCCAGCCGCCTTCGTCTTGCAGGGCCTGCGGCAGATCCCAGTGGTACAGCGTGGCCCAGGGCTGCAGGCCGCGCGCCAGCAGGCCGTCGACCAGGCGTGAATAGAAGTCCAGTCCGGCTTGCAGCGCCGCGCCGCGGCCCGTGGGCTGGATGCGCGGCCAGGCGATCGAGAAGCGGTAGGCGTTGGCGCCCAGGCGCTGCAGCAGGTCCAGGTCTTCGGGCCAGCGGTGGTAGTGGTCGCAGGCGGTGTCACCGGTGTCGCCGTTCTTCACCTTGCCGGGCGTGTGGCTGAAGCGGTCCCAGATCGACTCGCCGCGGCCGGCTTCGTGCACGCCGCCCTCGATCTGGTACGAGGCCGTGGCGCAGCCCCAGCGGAAGTCGGCCGGAAAGTCGCTGCGGCGCACGGCGGGCAGGCCGGCATCGACCGGGGCGTCAGGACGGGTGTTCATGGCCGCATGATGCCGTCATGAAAGCGGTTTCAAAATCGGTTGAAACACGCATGCGGCGCGGCTTTCAGGCGGCGTGCGCGCTGGCCTCGGCCACCGGCTCGGGCCGCACGCGCAGCGCCCACATCACGCCGGCCACCAGCAGGGCCACGCCAGCGAGCGTGAGCGCATCGGGCGCGCGGCCGCGCAGCACATAGGCATAGGCCAGCGCGCTGAGCGTCTCGAACACGATCAGCTGGCCCACCAGCGTGGTGGGCAGGCGTTGGCTGGCCTCGTTCCAGCACAGCGTGCCGGCCCATGAGGCCAGCAGGCCGATGGCCAGCATCAGGCCGATGTACAGGCCTGGCCGCGGGCCGAAGGGCATGGCCAGGGTGCTGCCGCTGGCCGCGCTCCAGGCCCAGAACGCGGCAAATCCCAGCGCCGCCAGCGGCAGCGTGGCCAGGCCTTGCGCCGTGGCCCAGGCACGTGGCGAGCGCTCGGCATGGGCCCGCAGCCAGTCGGCATTGCGCATCGGGTACCAGGTCCAGCAGGCCACCGCGCCCACCGCCAGCGCGCCGCCCAGCGCATAGGCGCCTGAACTCACCAGTTCGGCGCCCGCCGGGTCGGCGCGCAGGGCCTGCAGCTCGACCTGGTTGACGCAGGCAATGCCGGCGCCGATCAGCCCCAGCGAGGGCAGCAGCTTCAGCCAGGGCAGGCGGCCGTCGCGCCGCGCATCGCGCAGGTTGCTGCTGATGGCGATGACCACCGGCAGCGTGCCGATGATCATCGTGGGCAGCGGCCCGCCGGCGCGCTGGATGGCGCTGGCCAGGAACAGGTAGTACACGATGTTGCCCACCAGGCCCAGCTTGGCGGCCTCGATCCAGTCGGCCCGCGTGAGCTCGCGCATGCGGGCGCGGTCGATCCAGGCCAGCGGCGCGGCGATCAGGCCGAAGGCGATGTAGCGCCCGAAAGCCTGCATCGCCGCCGGGTAGTCGGGCAGCAGTTGCGGCCCGGCAAACACCAGGCCCCACATCAGGCCGGCGGCCAGCGCAAACAGGGTTCCGATCCACATGGGGCGCGAGGGTAACGCTTGCGCGATGTCAAACACGGCATGCCGCGCCGGGCCGACGCTATCGGTTTGAAGCCCGGCATGTCGCTGGGGCGGGAGCGGATCGATGGCCAGCACCCAATACGTCTACCTGTTCGGCAGCGCCCGCGCCGAGGGCGATGCCACGATGAAGAACCTGCTCGGTGGCAAGGGCGCCAACCTGGCCGAGATGTGCCGGTTGGGCATCCCGGTGCCCAGCGGCTTCACGATCAGCACCGAGGCCTGCACCGCCTACACCGCACGGGGCCGCGAGGCCGTGCTGGCGCTGATCCGCGGCCAGGTGCTGGAAGGCGTGGGCTTTGTCGAGCAGGAGATGGGCAAGCGCTTCGGCAATGCGGCTGATCCGCTGCTGCTGTCGGTGCGCTCGGGCGCGCACGCCTCGATGCCCGGCATGATGGACACCATCCTGAACCTGGGCCTCAACGACGAGGCCGTGATCGGCCTGGCCCAGCGCAGCGGCGATGCCCGCTTCGCCTGGGACAGCTACCGCCGCTTCATCCAGATGTATGGCGATGTGGTGATGGGCCTGAAGCCGGCGCGCAAGGAGGATCACGACCCCTTCGAGGTGATCATCGACATGGTCAAGGAGAAGAAGGGCGTGAGGCTCGACACCGAGCTCGATGCCGCCGATCTGCAGGAGCTGGTGGCGCGCTTCAAGGCGCTGATCCGCGCGCGCATCGGGCACGACTTTCCAACGGATCCGTGGCAGCAGCTGTGGGGCGCCGTGGTGGCGGTGTTCGAGAGCTGGAACAACGAGCGTGCCCGCGTCTACCGCGAGCTGAACGACATCCCCGCCAGCTGGGGCACGGCGGTGAACGTGCAGGCCATGGTGTTTGGCAATCTGGGTGACAGCAGCGCCACCGGCGTGGCCTTCACGCGCGATGCCGGCACTGGCGAAGACCTGTTCAACGGCGAGTTCCTGGCCAATGCCCAGGGTGAAGATGTGGTGGCCGGCATCCGCACGCCGCAGCAAGTCACCTGGCCGCCGAGACCACGCTCGAGAACCACTTCAAGAACATGCAGGACCTGGAGTTCACGATCCAGCAGGGCCGGTTGTGGATGCTGCAGACGCGCAACGGCAAGCGCACCGGCGCGGCCATGGTGCGCATCGCCATCGAGATGCTGGGCCAGGGCATGATCGACGAGGCCACGGCGCTCAAGCGCGTGGATCCCGAGCGCCTGAACGAGCTGCTGCACCCGGTGTTCGACCGCCAGGCACTGGCCGATGCACGCGTGATCGCCCGCGGCCTGCCGGCCTCGCCCGGCGCGGCCAGCGGCCAGATCGTGTTTTTTGCCGACGAGGCCGAGGCCTGGGCCCGGCAGGGCAAGGCGGTGATCCTGGTGCGCCAGGAAACCTCGCCCGAAGACCTGCGCGGCATGAGCGTGGCCAAGGGCATCCTCACCGCCCGCGGCGGCATGACCAGCCATGCCGCCGTGGTGGCGCGCGGCATGGGCAAGTGCTGCGTGTTTTGAAGGCCTGTTCCGCGAGATGAGCGGCCTGCCGGTCACCATCCGCCTGCTCGACCCGCCGCTGCACGAGTTCGTGCCGCATGACGAAGCCGGCCAGCGCGCGCTGGCCGCCGAGATGGGTGTGAGCCTGGGCCGCATCCAGGCCCGCGTGGAAGAGCTGCACGAGGCCAACCCGATGATGGGCCACCGCGGCTGCCGTCTGGGCATCAGCCACCCCGAGATCACCGAGATGCAGGCCCGCGCGGTGCTCGAGGCGGCGCTCAACGCCCGGGCCCGCGGCATTGCCGTGCAGCCCGAGATCATGGTGCCGCTGGTGGGCACGGTGCGCGAGTTCAATGCCCAGGCCGCGGTGATCCGCCGCAGCGCCGAGGCGGTGTTTGCCGAGCGCGGCGAGCGCATCGCCTACCAGATCGGCAGCATGATCGAGACGCCGCGTGGCGCGCTGGTGGCCGACAGCATCGCCACCCAGGCCGAGTTCTTCTCGTTCGGCACGAATGACCTGACGCAGATGACCCTGGGCTTCAGCCGCGACGACGCCGGCAGCTTTTTGCCCACCTACCTGGCCCAGGGCCTGTACGAGCACGACCCCTTCCGCAGCATCGATCAAAAGGGCGTGGGCCAGCTGGTGCAGATGGCCGTGGCCAAGGGCCGCGGCGCGCGGCCCGGCATGGCCACCGGCGTGTGCGGCGAGCATGGCGGCGACCCGGCTTCGGTGGCCTTCTTCCACCAGGTGGGGCTGGACTACGTGAGCTGCTCACCCTTCCGCGTGCCGATTGCGCGGCTGGCGGCGGCGCAGGCGGCGGTGGGCTGAGCGGCTTTGTGCTGCGCGGGCACAGGGCGGTGCTGCGCATCTCGCCCTGCGCTTGCAAGGCGGCGCGGATCGCCCCGCGGGGCCGGCTCGCGGCTGTTGCTGCACACCTGGTGACAGGCCGGCGGCCGTTTGCAGCCGCCGCTGGCGCCCCGCAAACCACCGTTCGCACCCTTGGCCCCGCCTGGCGCGGCCGGCAGGCCGGCGCGCGGCCTAGCATCGGGGCCGATGAACATCACCCGACGACACTGGCTGGCCGACAGCCTGGCGCTGGCCACGCTGCCGGTGCTGGGTGCAGGCCCGGCGCTGGCGCAGACGTCCGCGCCCACCCACACGCCCACCCATCCGGCCCCCCCGCGCCCGGCGCGGCGCGCAGCCCCGCCGCCCAGGCCCTGCACGCGCTGTTTGCCCGCCACTGGGACGAAACCGCCCGCCAGACGCCCGAGTGGGCCACCTTCCGCGGCGACCACCGCTTTGGTGACCGCTGGGCCGATGTGTCGCCCGCGGCCGATGCGGCGCGCCTGGCCCTCACCGCCGGCTGGCTGGCCGAGGCACGGGCCATCGCGCCCGACAGCCTGGGCGCCACCGACCGCGTGTCGCGCGCGATGTTCATCCACAACCTCGAGGCGCAGCAGCGCCTCGCCGCCTTCGAGGGCTGGCGCACGTTGTCGCTGGGCTCGCTGTCGGGCGTGCAGCAGATGCTGGCCTCGGTGCTGCTGCAGGTGCCGGTCGACACGCCGGCGCAGCGCCAGCAGCTGCTGGCCCGCCTGGCCGCCTGGCCGGCGCGGGTCGAGCAGGAAGTCGCCCGGCTGGAGCGCGGCATCGCGCTGGGCTGGGTGTCGGCACGGCCGGTGCTCGAGCGCGTGCTTGGCCAGCTGGACGGCCAGCTGGCGCCGGCGGTGCGCCAGGGCCCGTTCTTCGAGCCCTTCAACCGCCGCACGCCGGTGCTGCCCGAGGCCGAGCGCCTGGCCTTCCAGGCCGCGGGCGAGGCCGCCATCACCGGCCAGGTGCTGCCGGTCATGCGCCGGCTGCGCGCCTTTGTGGCCGAGCGCTACCTGCCGGCCGCGCCCGCCGGCGGCGGCCTGGCCCAGCGCCCCGGCGGCGAGGCGCTGTATGCCGAGCTGTCGCGCCAGTCCACCACCACCGCGCTCACGCCGCGCCAGATCCATGCCATGGGCCTGGCCGAGGTGGCACGGCTGCAGGCCGAGTTCAAGCCGGTGATGGCCGCGATGGGCCTGCACGGCAGCTTTGCCGAGGCCGGCGCCGCGCTGCGCCAGCCCGAGCACTTCTACGCCAGCGCCGAGGCCATGCTGGAGGCCTACCGCGCCGTGGCCAAGCGGCTCGACCCCGAGATGCCGCGGCTGTTTGCCGAGCTGCCGCGTGCGCCCTACGGCATCCGCCCGATGCCGGCCCACCTGGGCCCCGGCGCGGCCGACAACTACAACGGCCCGCCGGCCGATGGCAGCGCACCCGGCTGGTACAACGCCAATGTGCTGGCCTTCTCGCGCCGGCCGCGCTGGGCCCTGCCCACGCTGGTGGCCCACGAGACCGTGCCCGGCCACCACCTGCAGATCGGCCGTGCACGCGAGCTGAGCGGCCTGCCGGCCTTTCGCCGCCAGGGCAGCTACACCGCCTTCAGCGAAGGCTGGGGCCTGTATGCCGAGCGCCTGATGGACGAGGTGGGCTTCTACACCACGCCGCAAGACCGCTACGGCTTCCTGCAGGCGCAAACCTTCCGCGCCGCGCGCCTGGTGGTCGACACCGGCCTGCACGCCCTGGGCTGGAGCCGCGAGCAGGCCATTGCCTACATGGTGGAGACGGTGGGCGAAAGCCCGGTGTTCATGACCGCCGAGGTCGACCGCTACCTGTCCACCCCCGGCCAGGCCCTGGCCTACATGGTGGGCCAGCTGCACATCCTGCAGCTGCGCGATCAGGCGCGCCAGGCGCTGGGCGCCCGCTTCGACCTGCGCCGCTTCAACAACGCAGTGATCGACCAGGGCGCGCTGCCACTGCCGCTGCTGAGCACGCAGATCGCCGAGTGGACGGCCGCCGAGCTGGCGGCCCCGGCCGCACCCGGCTGAGCCGCGGCCGCGCCAGGCGACCCCGGGCTGGCGCGTTCAACGCGCAGCCACCCCGGTCAGTCGGGCGCGGCGGCGCGCAGGGTGGCCAGGAGCAGCAGGGCCTGGGCGCTGTGGCCATCGCTGCCATGCACCGCCATGCCCAGGTGCAGCGGCAGCAGCGCCGCGGCGCGCCCGCCCGCGCCGCGGTAGGGGCCTTGCAGCACGGCGCGCAGCCGCGCGCACACGCCGCTGGCCGCGGCCGCATCGGCATCGGCCAGCAGCACCACAAAGCCCTGCGCGGCCACCTGGAGCACACCGTCGCTGGCCCGCACGCGGTGGCGCAGGCGCTGGCCCATGGCCTGCAGCAGGTCGGGCAGCGCGTCGTCGGCGGCGCCACTCGCGCCTTGCACCCACAGCACCGTGGCGCGCCGGGCCTGGCGGCGGCAGCGGCCCAGCTGGGCCTCCAGCGCGGTGGTGGCGGCAGCCATGTCGGCGCACACCATCACCGGCGGCAGCGGCGGGCGCAGGCCCATCGCCGGTGCGGGCGGCAGCCCATCGGCCGGGCTGGCAGGCCGGTCGGACGCCAGGCCGGGGGCACGCAGGGGCGGGTGTTTCATGGGGCAGTGACGGCAAAGCGGTGCTGCCCTGTTCAAACGCAGCGCGCGGCGCCAAACCGACATGCCCCGGCAAAAAAAGTCCTGCCCAGACATGTGACACTGTGTATCGATGTCCGCCTGCAGCAGTACCCCACCACCGGCCGCGCCGGTGCTCTCGCCGCCGCTGGCCGAGGCCTCGCCGCCGGCCATCACCCAGCTGCTGCAGGCCGCCGGTGCCGGTGATGCGCAGGCCGCCAACCAGGTGGTGCAGCTGCTGTACCGCGAGCTGCAGCAGCTGGCGCGCGCGCGGCTGCGGCGCTCGGGCGCGATCACGCTGCTCGACACCACGGCCCTGGTGCACGAGGGCTACCTGCGCTGGCAGCGCGCCCAGGGCCTGCAGTTTGCCGACCGGCGCCACTTCTTCGCCTATGCCGCCCAGGCCATGCACAGCGTGGTGATCGACTGGGTGCGTGCGCGTGAGGCCCAGCGCCGCGGCGGCGGCGCCGAGCACATCACGCTCGACACCGCCATCCTGCACGGCGCCACCGCCCCGGCCGACGAGATCCTGCGCGTGCACGAGGCCATGGCCGAGCTGGCCGCCACCGATGCCCGCCTGGCCGCCGTGGTGCAGATGCGTTACTTCGGCGGCCTCAGCGATGCCGAGATCGCCGAGGCGCTGGCCATCACCGAGCGCACCGTGCAGCGCGACTGGCAGAAGGCGCGGCTGCTGCTGTCGCTGGCCCTCAAGTGAGCCGCCCTGCCGACTGGACCCGCCTGAGCCCGCTGCTCGACGAGCTGCTGGATCTGGACGAGGCCGCGCGCCACGCCCGCCTGGCCGCGCTGCAGGCCGAGGATGCGGCGCTGGCCGCGCAGCTGGCCGAGCTGCTGCAGCGCGACGCCGCGCTCAGCCAGGCCGGCTTTCTGGGCGCCCCGGCGGTGCCGGGGCTGGCCGCGCTGCAGGCCATGTCGGGCGCCGGTGTGGCGGCACCGGCGGCCGGCGAGGCGGTGGGCCCCTACACGCTGGAGCGCCTGCTGGGCGAAGGCGGCATGGGCAGCGTGTGGCTGGCGCGGCGCAGCGACGGGCGCTACGAAGGCCAGGTGGCGATCAAGTTCCTGCGTGCCGAGCTGCTGGGCCTGGGCGGCAGCACGGCCCCGGGCCAGGCCGAGCGCTTTGCGCGCGAAGGCGCGATCCTGGCGCGGCTGGCGCATCCGCACATCGCCCGCCTGCTCGACGCCGGCGTGGCGCGCGACGGTGCCCTGCCCTACCTGGTGCTCGAGCACGTGGCCGGCGTGCCGATCGACCGCTGGTGCCACGCGCACCAGCTGGCGCCCCGCGCCCGCGTGCAGCTGCTGCTGGGGGTGATCGACGCCGTGGCCCATGCCCACAACCGGCTGATCCTGCACCGCGACCTGAAGCCCTCGAACATCCTGGTCACGCCCGAGGGCCGCGCGCTGCTGCTCGACTTCGGCATCGCCAAGCTGCTTGAGGGCGGCAGCGACGCCACCGAGCTGACCCAGCGCGCCGGCAGCGCCTACACCCCGCACTGCGCGGCGCCCGAGCAGCTGCAGGGCGGCGAGGTGACCACCGCCACCGACGTGTATGCGCTGGGCGTGCTGCTGTACGGCCTGCTGGGCGGCGGCCACCCGACCACGCCGCGCGAGGCCGCGCCGCTGGAGCGCCTGCGCACCGTGCTCGAGGTGCAGCCGCCACGCCTGTCGGACGCGGTGCGCGCCCAGGGCGGGCCCGATGCACCGCGCCGCGCACGGGCACTGCGCGGCGACCTCGACACCATCGTCGCGCGCGCGCTGAAAAAAGCCCCGGCCGAGCGTTATGCCAACGCCGCGGCGCTGGCCGACGACCTGCGGCGCTGGCTGGCCCATGCCCCGATCACCGCCCGCCCCGACAGCCGGCTGTACCTGGCCGGGCGCTTCGTGCGCCGCCACCGGCTGGCCGTGGCCGCCGGCAGCGCGGCCACGCTGGTGCTGGCCGCGGCCGTTGGCAATGCCTTGCTGGAAGGCCGCGAGGCGCGCCGCCAGCGCGACCAGGCCGAGGGCCTGATCGAGTTCATGCTCGGCGACCTGCGGCGCAAGCTGCAGCCGGTGGGCCGGCTCGACGTGCTGGATGCGGTGGGCGCACGCGTGCTGGCGCACTACGCCGCCGACCCCGCCCAGCGCCTGGACGCCGACGCGCTGGGCCGGCGTGCCCGCGCGCTGCACCTGATCGGCGAGCTGGCCGAAAAGCGCGGCCAGCTCGACGACGCCGCCCAGGGCTTTGCCGAGGCCGCCCGCGCCACCGGCCTGCTGCTGGCCCGCAGCCCGCGCGATGGCCAGCGCATCTTCGACCATTCGCAAAGCGTGTACTGGCTGGGCTACATCGCGCGGCGCCGCGGCCTGCTGGCCGATACCGAGGCGCAATTCCAGCGCTACCGCGAGCTGGCCGAGCAGCTGGTGGCGATCAACCCGGCGCAACGCGAATGGCAGCTCGAACGCGGCTATGCCCAGGCCAACCTGGGCATCGTGCAGCTCGAGACGGGCCGCCCGCGCGAGGCGCTCGGCGCCCTTCAGCAGGCGCTGGCGGTGCACCAGGCCGATGCCACCCGACACCCCGACTCGGAAGGCGAGGTGGCCAATGTGCTGGGCTGGATCGCCCAGGCCCACCAGCTGCTGGGCGAGCACGACGCCGCGCGCCGCGCACTGGGCGGCAAGGTTGCCGCGCTGCAGCGCCTGCCCGGCAGCGCGCGCCAGGCCCCGGTGCAGCAGCAGCTGGCACTGGCCTCGCGCGAGCTGGGCGTGCTGGCGCTGCTGGACGGCGCCAGCGGCTTCGACCAGGCCGCCACCGCGCTGGCCCGCGCGCTGCAGGGCAGCCAGGCCCTGGTGGCGCTGGACAGCGCCAACCTCGACTGGCTGGCCCAGCTGCTGCTGGTGCGCCTGGATCTGGCCGAACTGGCCCAGGCCCGCGGCGATGCCGCCACCGGGCGCGCCGAGCTGGCCCTGGCCCGCCCGGCGCTCGAGCGCCTGCTGCAGGCCGGCAGCGGCAAGCTGTACTGGCAGGTCGATCTGCAGGGCAGCTACCTGCGCCAGGCGCTGCCGCTGGGCCTGGCCAGCCCCGACGCGCTGAGCGGCTATCTGGCCCGGCTGGCCGAGCGCGAGGCCGGCGGCGTGCGGCTGGATGCGCTGCAGCAGCGCGTGGCCGCCGAGCTGGCCCTGCGCCTGGGCGACCACCTGGCCGCCCGCGGCCAGCACGGGCAGGCCACGGCACACTGGCAGGCTGCCGCCGGGCGACTGGCCAGCGCCGAGCCGCGGCGTGACTTTCGCGGCATTTGCGTGCGGGCCATGGCCTTGCACGCGCTGGGGCAGCTACAGCCGGCGCAGGCGCTGGCCGATAGCGTCGAGGCATCGGCCTTCCGGCACCCGATGTGCGCCGATCTGCGCCGGCGCCTTGCTGCCGCTCACTGAGCCTCCACGCCTGCCATGCCTCACCCCCCCGCCAGCATCCTCACCGTGAACGTCAGCGTCGTTGATGGCCAGGTGATCGTGAACCCTGAAACGCTGCCCGTCACCGACGGCCCGCACACGCTCGAGTTCAGGCTGCAGACCCTGGGCTACAGCTTTCCCACGCTGGGCGCCATCGTCATCGAGGGCGGGCACAAGAGCCAGTTTCCGCAGGCGCCGGTGTGGGTGAACGCCCAGACCGTGACCCTGTTCGACCGCAACGCCAACCGCCAGCCGCGCAGCTACAGCTACCGCGTGGCGGTGCTCGATGCGCTGGGCCGCCGCCGCTGCACCGACCCGACCATCACCAACGAAGGCCGGCCGGTGCGCCTGGCCAGCGACGCCCACGCCTGACAAAAAAAGCCGCCGGCGCGCAGTGCGCGCGGCGGCGGCCAACTCCTGGAGCGGGCCGGCCTCAGCCGGCCCGAGAGACATCGGGCGTGGACGATCAGCGTGCCTTGCCGGCCTTCCAGGCGTCCAGCAGGGTCTGGTACGCAATGGTCTGGCCCTTGGGCTTCTCGTTGGCCAGCTTGGCCCACGGCGCCTGCTTGTCGGACAGCCACTTCTTCGGGTCTTCCTTCTTGTTCAGCTTGGGCGCGCACTTGGCCATGCCGGCACGCTCGAGCCGGCCCAGCACCTGGTCCATCTCGTCGGCCAGGTTGTCCATCGCGCCTTGTGGGGTCTTTTCACCCGTCACCGCCTGGGCCACGTTCTTCCACCACAGCTGGGCCAGCTTGGGGTAGTCGGGCACGTTGGTGCCGGTGGGGCTCCAGGCCACGCGCGCCGGGCTGCGGTAGAACTCCACCAGGCCACCCAGCTTGGGCGCCATGTCGGTCATGGCCTTGCTCTGGATGTCGCTCTCGCGGATCGGCGTCAGGCCGACGATGGTCTTCTTCAGGCTGGTGCTCTTGGCGGTGATGAACTGCGCATACAGCCAGGCCGCGGCGGTCTTGTTGGCGTCATGGTCCTTGAAGAAGGTCCACGAGCCCACGTCCTGGTAGCCGTTCTGCATGCCCTGCTTCCAGTACGGGCCGTTGGGGCCGGGGGCCATGCGCCACTTCGGCGTGCCGTCTTCATTGACCACGGGCAGGCCCTTCTTGGTCATGTCGGCGGTGAAGGCCGTGTACCAGAAGATCTGCTGCGCGATCTGGCCCTGGGCCGGCACCGGGCCGGCTTCGCCGAAGGTCATGCCGGTGGCTTCCTTCGGGGCGTACTTCTTCATCCAGTCGACGTACTTGCTCAGCGCATACACGGCGGCCGGCGAGTTGGTGGCGCCGCCACGGGCCACGCTGGCACCCACCGGGGTGCACTTGTCGTCGGCCACGCGAATGCCCCACTCGTCGATCGGCAGGCCGTTGGGCGCGCCGATGTCGGCGGTGCCGGCCATGCTCAGCCAGGCATCGGTGAAGCGCCAGCCCAGGCTGGGGTCCTTCTTGCCGTAGTCCATGTGGCCGTAGATGGGCTTGCCGTCGATGTTCTTCACGTCGTTGGTGAAGAACTCGGCGATGTCCTCGTAGGCGCTCCAGTTCAGCGGCACACCCAGGTCATAGCCGAACTTGGCCTTGAACTTGTCCTTCAGGTCCTGGCGCGCAAACAGGTCGGCGCGAAACCAGTACAGGTTGGCGAACTGCTGGTCGGGCAGCTGGTACAGCTTGCCATCGGGACCGGTGGTGAACTTGGTGCCGATGAAGTCCTTCAGGTCGAGCCCGGGGTTGGTGAAGTCCTTGCCCGCGCCGCTCATGTAGTCGGTGAGGTTCAGGATCTTGCCGTAGCGGTAGTGCGTGCCGATCAGGTCGCTGTCGCTGATCCAGCCGTCGTAGATGCTCTTGCCGCTCTGCATGCTGGTCTGCAGCTTCTCGACCACGTCACCTTCCTGGATCAGGTCGTGCTTGACCTTGATGCCGGTGATCTCCTCGAAGGCCTTGGCCATGGTCTTCGACTCGTACTCGTGCGTGGTGATGGTCTCGGACACGACCGAGATCTCCTTCACGCCCTTGGCCTGCAGCTTCTTGGCGGCTTCGATGAACCACTTCATCTCGGCCATCTGCGCGTCCTTGCTCAGCGTGCTGGGCTGGAACTCGCTGTCGATCCACTTCTTGGCCTCGGCCTCACCGGCAAAGGCAGGGCTGGCCACGACGAACATTGCCGCCAGGCCCAGCGCGGTGTAACGCATCTTCATGTCTCTCTCTCCTCGTTGGGGTATCGAACTCAACAGCTTCCCCGCGTTGCAGTGAAGGATCACCACGGCCCCGGGGAAGCACCGGGCCGGATCCTCGGGTAGATCAGTTCATCCCTTGCGCATCACCAGGCCCAGCACCAGCATGCTCAGCACCAGGCTGATCCACACGCTGGGCTCGCTGTCGAGCGAGAACCATTCGGCCAGCTTGCCGGCCAGGCCCACGAAGCCCAGGTTGATGTAGGCCGCCGTGAGCAGGCCGATGAACAGGCGGTCGCCACGCGTGGTGGCGATCGGCAGCCAGCCCTTGCGCATCACCGTGGGCGATTTCACCTGCCACACGGTCATGCCCAGCAGCATCAGCGCAATGCAGCAGAAGAACACTGCCACCGGCGTTGTCCAAACCATCCAGTCGAACATCTCAGCGACTCCTCAAACCCGTCCCATCGCGAAACCCTTCGCGATGTAGTGCCGCACGAACCAGATCACGATGGCGCCGGGCACGATGGTCAGCGTGCCGGCCGCCGCCAGCGTGGCCCAGTCCATGCCGCTGGCGCTGACGGTGCGTGTCATCGTGGCCACGATGGGCTTGGCGTTGACGCTGGTGAGGGTGCGCGCCAGCAGCAGCTCGACCCAGCTGAACATGAAGCAGAAGAACGCCGCCACGCCGATGCCGGCCTTGATCAGCGGAATGAACACGGTGAGAAAGAAGCGCGGGAAGCTGTAGCCGTCGATGTAGGCGGTTTCGTCGATCTCGCGCGGGATGCCGCTCATGAAGCCTTCCAGGATCCACACCGCCAGCGGCACGTTGAACAGCAGGTGCGCCAGCGCCACCGCGATGTGCGTGTCCATCAGCCCCACCGTGGTGTAGAGCTGGAAGAAGGGCAGCAGAAACACCGCCGGCGGCGTCATGCGGTTGGTCAGCAGCCAGAAGAACACATGCTTGTCGCCCAGAAAGCTGTAGCGGCTGAAGGCATAGGCCGCCGGCAGCGCCACGGTGAGCGAGATCACCGTGTTGATGGCCACATAGATCAGGCTGTTGATGTAGCCCGAGTACCAGCTGGGGTCGGTGAAGATCAGCTTGTAGTTGGCCCAGGTGAAGTGCTGCGGAAGCAGCGAGAAGCTGGCCACGATCTCCTCGTTGGTCTTGAAGCTCATGTTCACCATCCAGTAGATGGGCAGCACGGCGAACACGAGGTACAGCGCCAGCACCAGGCTGCGCAGCGGCGAGCGGCTGTCATTCATGGCCGGCCCCCTCCTGCGCGGTGGTGCCCACGCGCTGCATCCAGTTGTAGAGGATGAAGCACATCAGCAAGATGATGAGGAAGTAGATCAGCGAGAACGCCGCAGCCGGCCCCAGATCGAACTGGCCCACCGCCTTTTGCGTGAGGTACTGGCTGAGGAAGGTGGTGGCATTGCCCGGGCCGCCGCCGGTGAGCACGAAGGGCTCGGTGTAGATCATGAAGCTGTCCATGAAGCGCAGCAGCACCGCGATCATCAACACGCCGCGCATCTTGGGCAGCTGGATGTAGCGAAACACCGCCAGCTTGCTGGCACCGTCGATGCGCGCAGCCTGGTAGTAGGCATCGGGGATGCTGCGCAGGCCGGCAAAGCACAGCAGGGCCACCAGCGGCGTCCAGTGCCACACGTCCATCACCAGCACCGTGAGCCAGGCGTGCGTGGAGTTGCCGGTGTAGCTGTAGTCCACGCCCAGGCGCTGCAGCGCGGCACCCAGCAGGCCGATGTCGGCACGGCCGAAGATCTGCCAGATGGTGCCCACCACGTTCCAGGGGATCAGCAGGCTGAGCGCCACCACCACCAGCACCGCGCTGCTCTTCCAGCCGCTGGCCGGCATGCTGAGCGCCAGCGCGATGCCCAGCGGAATCTCCACCGCCAGCACCGCCAGCGAGAAGCCGATCTGGCGCAGCAGGGCCTCGTGCAGCTCGCTGTCGCGCATCACCGCGGCAAACCACTCGGTGCCCACGAACACGCGGCGCTCGGGGCTGATGATGTCCTGCACCGAGTAGTTCACCACCGTCATCAGCGGCAGGATGGCCGAGAAGGCCACGCAGATGAAGACCGGCAGCACCAGCCACCAGGCCTTCTGGTTGACCGGCTTCATGCCAGCTCCTCCTTCATGTGGATCGGGCTGCTGATCAGCTGCTCGTCGGCGCCGTACCAGCAGCTGTGGCTGCCCAGCAGGCCCAGCCAGGTGGTGCTGCCCACGGCCGGCACGCTCAGCTCAGGTGCCAGGCGGGCGCGCACCGCGTGTTCGCCCGTGCCGTCCGCGCCGCCCAGGCGGGCCGTGAGCAGGCGGTAGGTGCCGATGTCCTGCACGCGCTGCACGGTGGCCGGCAGCGCGCCGGCGTCGCCGGGCGCGGCCAGCGTCACGTACTCGGGGCGCACGCCCAGGGTCTGGGCGCCGGCCGGGGCCTGTGACCGGGCCTCGCCCAGCAGCGCCACCGGCAGGAAGTTCATGCCCGGCGAGCCGATGAAGTGGCCCACGAAGCGGTGCGCCGGGCGCTCGAACAGCGCATCGGGCGTGCCCACCTGCACCGCGCGGCCGCGGGTCATCACCACCACCTGGTCGGCAAAGGTCAGCGCCTCCACCTGGTCGTGCGTGACGTAGATCAGCGTGAGCTTGAGCTCATGGTGGATCTGCTTGAGCTTGCGCCGCAGCTGCCACTTGAGGTGCGGGTCGATCACGGTGAGCGGCTCGTCGAACAGCACCGCGCTGACGTCGTCGCGCACCAGGCCGCGGCCCAGGCTGATCTTCTGCTTGGCATCGGCGGCCAGGCCGGCGGCGCGGGTGTTGAGCTGGCCCGACAGCTCCAGCATCTCGGCGATCTGGCCCACGCGGGCCTTGATGCGATCGGCCGGCACGCCGCGGTTCTTCAGCGGAAAGGCCAGGTTCTCGGCCACGGTCATGGTGTCGTAGATGACCGGGAACTGGAACACCTGGGCGATGTTGCGCTGCTGCGGCGACTTGCGCGTGACATCGTCGCTGCCGAAGCGCACCGTGCCATGCGAGGGCTGCACCAGGCCCGAGATGATGTTGAGCATGGTGGTCTTGCCACAGCCCGAGGGGCCCAGCAGCGCATAGGCGCCACCGTCGTCGAACGTCATCTTCAGCGGCAGCAGCGCGTAGTCGCTGTCTTGCTGCGGGTCGGGCTTGTAGCTGTGGGCCAGGTCGAGATCGATGCGGGCCATGTCAGTTCACCCCCGCCGTCGCCACGGCCACGCCCGGCGCGCGCCTGAGCAGCCCGTCGGCCGCAAACACATACACCTGCTGCGGATCGAGGTACAGCGTGATGCGCGCACCCAGCTCGAAGTAGTGCACGCCGGTGAGCTGCACCACCAGTTCGCCGGCCGGCGTGTCGGCATGCACATAGGTGTCGGAGCCCGAGATCTCGGCCAGCTCCACGGTGCCGGGCAGCGCGATGTCGCCCGGGCGCTGCTGCACCCGCAGCGCGCCGGCGCGCAGGCCCAGCGTGGTGTCGGGCGTGGCCATGGCCAGGCTGTCGCGCAGCGGCCCGGCCAGCTCGGGGCCCAGCGCCTGCAGGCCACCGGCGATCAGGTTCATCGGCGGATCGCTGAAGGCCCGCGCCACGCGGATGTTGGCCGGGCGGTGAAAGACCTCGGCCGTGGGGCCGTACTGCAGCAGCCGGCCGGCGTCCATCACCGCCGTCCAGCCGCCCAGCAGCAGGGCCTCGGTGGGCTCGGTGGTGGCGTACACCACGGTGGAATCGCCGGCGGCAAACAGCGCCGAGAGCTCGTCGCGCAGCTCTTCGCGCAGCTTGTAGTCGAGGTTGACCAGGGGCTCGTCCAGCAGCATCAGCGGCGCGTTCTTGGCCAGCGCACGGGCCAGGGCCACGCGCTGCTGCTGGCCGCCCGACAGCTCGGCCGGCAGGCGCTGCAGAAAGGGCTCGATGTGCAGCTGCGCGGCCAGCGCCTGCACCCGCTCGGCAATCGCCGCACGGCTGAGGCCGCCGCGCAGCTTGAGCGGCGAGGCGATGTTGTCGGCCACCGTCATCGACGGGTAGTTGATGAACTGCTGGTACACCATGGCCACGTTGCGATCGCGCACCGCCATGCCGGTGACATCGCGGCCATCCACGCGCACGCGGCCCTCGGTGGGCACATCCAGGCCCGCCATCAGGCGCATCAGCGTGGTCTTGCCGGCTTGGGTGGCACCCAGCAGCACACTCACCGTGCCGGGCTGCAGGGCCAGGCTCAGCGGGTAGAGGTGGGTGGCGGCATCCACGCGGTGCGTGATGCCGTCGAGGGTCAATTCCACGAAGTCTCCTGGCGCGGGGCCGGTGCGGGTTGGGTTGGGGTTGACGGGTGGTTCAGCGCCCACCATTGCGCCACCGCCTCACGCTGCGGCGCACTCAGGTGCAACCCGAGCTTGCTGCGGCGCCACAGCACGTCGTCGGCGCAGCGCGCCCACTCGTGCGCGTGCAGGTAGCGCAGCTCGCATTCGAAGAGGCCGGGCGCCACCTCGGCGCCCGGCGCAGCGCCATCGGCCAGCAGCAGGCTCACGCGGCTGCCATAGGCGCGTGCCCAACGTGCACGCACCGCGGCCGGCAGCTGCGGGTGGCGCTGCGCCAGCGCGGCGATGAAGCGGGCGATGTCGGCATCGGGGCGCTGCGCGGCGCCGATCCAGGCGCTCAGGTCGCCGCCGGGCAGCAGGGCCTGGCGGGTCCAGGCACGCTGGCTGCCGGCGGGGCCGCCCAGGCGGCGCACCAGCTCGTCGGCGGCTTCTTCGGCCAGCTTGCGGAAGGTGGTGATCTTGCCGCCCCACACGGTGAGCAGCGGCGCGCTGCCACCCGCGGCCTCGCCGTCAAATTCCAGCAGGTAGTCGCGCGTGACGGCCGCGGCATCGCCCGAGTCGTCGTCGAGCAGCGGGCGCACGCCGGCATAGCTCCACACCACATCGGCCGGGCGCACGGGCTTGGCGAAGTAGCGGCTGGCCTGCTCGCACAGGTAGGCGGTCTCGTCGCCATCGATCTGCGCGCTGCCGGGGTCGCCCTGGATCTCGACATCGGTGGTGCCGATCAGCGTGAACGCGCCCTCGTAGGGAATGGCGAAGATGATGCGCCGGTCGGGGTTCTGGAAGATGTAGGCATGGTCGTGCTCGAACATCTTCGGCACCACGATGTGGCTGCCCTTGACCAGGCGCAGCGAGCGCGCGCTGGCCTGGCGCGCGCGGTCACGCAGAAACTCGCCGGCCCAGGGCCCGGCGGCATTGACCAGCGCACGCGCCTGCACCTGCTGCGGCGCAGCGCCCTCGGGCTGCAGCGTGGCCTGCCAGCCGCTGCCCTGGCGCTGGGCCGCCAGCACCGTGCAGCGGGTCAGCACCGTGGCGCCGCGGGCCTGGGCATCGAGCGCGTTCAGCACCACCAGGCGGGCATCGTCGACCCAGCCGTCGCTGTAGACGAAGCCGCGCTGGAAGCCGGGCTTCAGCGGCGTACCGGTCGGGTGCTGGCGCAGGTTCACCGTGCTGCTGCCGGGCAACCATTCGCGGCGGGCCAGGTGGTCGTAGAGAAACAGGCCGGCGCGGATCATCCACACCGGCCGCATCGAGGGGTCGTGCGGCATCACGAAGCGCAGCGGCCACATGATGTGCGGCGCGCTCTTGAGCAGCAGCTCGCGCTCGGCCAGCGCCTTGCGCACCAGGTTGAACTCGTAGTACTCGAGGTAGCGCAGACCGCCGTGGATCAGCTTGGTGCTCGACGACGAGGTGTGGCGCGCCAGATCGTCGCGCTCGGCCAGCAGCACCTTCAGGCCGCGGCCGGCGAGATCGCGTGCGATGCCGGCGCCATTGATGCCGCCGCCCACCACCAGCACGTCACACGACGTGGGCAGCGCGGCAGCAGTCGACACCGGCGCGGCGGCGCCGGCCTGGGGCTCGGTCAATCGGGTCTCCTCGGGTCCGGCCGCGGCGGGGTGGGCGGCCTGGAGAAGGCGCTGCCTGGCGGCGGATGTGATGTTCGGTTGAACGCAAACGCGTGTTCGTTTGTGTTCGTTCCTTTTCTTTTTTAGCCGATTGCATGATCGAATGCAAGCGGGTTCACCCCGGGAGAACCCGATGCGAACATGGCTTACCCTTCGCCGCGCCCTTGCTGCCCACCCTGCGCCAATCCGCCCGACCCCATGAGTTCGCTGCCCGCCAACCCCCGCCACGACGCCATGCTGGCCGCCGTGCGCGAGCTCGGCACCGCCAGCGTGGAGGCCCTGGCCGAGCGCTTCGGCGTGACGCTGCAGACCGTGCGCCGCGACGTCAAGCTGCTGGCCGATGCCGGCCTGGTGGCGCGCTTCCACGGCGGCGTGCGCCTGCCCAGCAGCACCACCGAGAACATCGCCTACCGCCAGCGCCAGGCCCTGCACGATGCGGCCAAGCAGCGCATCGCCCGCGCCGTGGCGCGCGAGGTGCCCGACGGCTGCAGCCTGATCCTCAACATCGGCACCACCACCGAGGCCATTGCGCGCGAGCTGGCCGGCCGCCGCGGCCTGCGCGTGATCACCAACAACCTCAACGTGGCCGCCATCCTGAGCGACAGCCCCGACTGCGAGGTGATCGTGGCCGGCGGCGTGGTGCGACACCGCGACCGCGGCATCGTCGGCGAGGCCACGGTCGAGTTCATCAACCAGTTTCGCGTCGACATCGGCCTGATCGGCATCTCGGGCATCGAGGCCGACGGCACGCTGCGCGACTACGACTACCGCGAGGTGAAGGTGGCGCAGGCCATCATCCGCGCCAGCCGCCAGGTGTGGCTGGCCGCCGACCACAGCAAGTTCAATCGCCCGGCGATGGTGGAGGTGGGCCGGCTCGACCAGGTCGACCAGCTGTTCACCGACGCCCCGCCGCCGCCGCCCTTCGAGGCCCTGCTGGCCGAGGCCGGCGTGCAGTGCACGGTCGCGGGAGTCAACTGATGGCGTACCGAGGCGGGCCGAGCGCCGGGCCGGCCACCGGCCAGAGGCCGATGGCCTTCGGCTGGCACAAACAGTCCGCAGGGACTGTTTGTGTCCGGCCTCAGTCCACCAGCCGGCCCGCCATCCCCTTGGGGGATCGGCCGGCGTACTCGCCGGACGAGAGACAGACATGACCAAGACCCACATCCTCGCCCTCGACCAGGGCACCAGCAGCTCGCGCAGCATCGTGTTTGACGGCCAGGGCCGCATCGTGGCCATGGCCCAGCGCGAGTTCCGCCAGATCTACCCGCAGCCCGGCTGGGTGGAGCACGACCCCGAGGAGATCTGGCAGACCCAGCTCGACACCGCGCGCGAGGCGCTGGCCAAGGCCGGCATCAGCGCCGCCGAGATCGCCGCCATCGGCATCACCAACCAGCGCGAGACCACCGTGGTGTGGAACCGCCGCACCGGCCAGGCCATCCACAACGCCATCGTCTGGCAAGACCGGCGCGGCGAGCCGCTGTGCGCGCAGCTGCGCGAGCACGGTCATGCTGAAGCCATCCGCGCCAGCACCGGCCTGGTGGTGGACGCGTACTTCTCGGCCAGCAAGATCCGCTGGATCCTCGACCACGTGAGCGGCGCGCACATCGCCGCCGCGCAGGGCGAGCTGGCCTTCGGCACGGTGGACAGCTGGCTGCTGTGGAAGCTGACCGGCGGCCATGTGCACGCCACCGATGTGAGCAACGCCGCGCGCACCATGCTGTTCGACGTGCGCCACAACACCTGGGACCACGAGCTGCTGAAGCTGCTGCACGTGCCCGACAGCCTGCTGCCGCAGGTGTTTGCGTCGTCGCACGTGTACGGCGAAAGCGTGGCCACGCTGCTGGGCGCGCCGATCCCGATCGCCGGCATGGCCGGCGACCAGCAAAGCGCGCTGTTCGGCCAGGCCTGTTTCTCGGCCGGCCTGGCCAAGAACACCTACGGCACCGGCTGCTTCATGCTGATGCACACCGGGCCGAAGTTCCAGCTCTCGGCCAACGGACTGATCACCACCAGTGCCGCCCAAGACAATGCCACGCCCCAATTCGCGCTGGAAGGCAGCGTGTTCATCGGCGGCGCGGTGGTGCAGTGGCTGCGCGACGGGCTCAAGGCCATCCAGGGCAGTGGCGAGGTGCAGGCCCTGGCTGAAAGCGTGCCCGATGCCGGCGGCGTGATGTTCGTGCCCGCCTTCACCGGCCTGGGCGCGCCCTACTGGGACGCCAACTGCCGTGGCGCCATCGTGGGCCTGACCCGCGGCAGCACGGTGGCGCACATCGCCCGCGCGGCGCTGGAGAGCATTGCCTTCCAGAGCGCCGCGCTGCTGCAGGCGATGTCGAAAGACGCGGTGGCGGCCGGTGGCGCCGCGGTGAGCGAGCTGCGGGTGGACGGTGGCGCCTGCGTCAACGACCTGCTGATGCAGTTTCAGGCCGACCTGCTGGGCATCCCCGTGGTGCGGCCCCAGGTCATCGAGACCACCGCGCTGGGCGCCGCGTACCTGGCGGGTTTGGCCACCGGCGTGTGGCGCGGCACCGACGAGCTGGCCGCGCTGTGGCAGGCCGAGCGCCGCTTTCATCCCACGCTGTCGCGGGAGCGGGCGGCCGAGCGCATGGCGGGGTGGGAGCGGGCGGTGCGGCAGACCACCGCGGGGTGAGTGTTTGCGGCCCTTCCGTCGGGCCGCCAGTTCTTCCCGACCGGTGGGCCGGGTGTTCCCATGGCTCCTTGCAGCGCGCCGGGATTTCGCCCCGGCGGGCGACCTACTTTCTCTTTCAGGCGAAAGAGAAAGTAGGCAAAGAGAAGCGCCTTCCAAACTTTCCGACACCACTGAGCATCTTGCTTGGTGCATCGAGGCGGGCGCCTCGCCCGCCCCGCGGGCTCGAACATAGCCAGCCGGATGCAGGTGTAGCCGGTCCCCGCGCGCGGGCCCCCCGGTCAAGACTTGCGGGCGCAGCGTGGTGTGGGCAGGTCTTGGTCTTGGTCTTGGTTTTGGTCAGTGCCAGTGCCAGTGCCAGGCCAACGCCCTTGCTCATGGCCCAGGCACTCTGTCGGTGGCACGGCCTGCCCACTTGCGGCGAGCAGCCAGAGCCTTCACAGATGAGCGGCCATGCCATCGGCGGCAACGTTTCCCAAGCCAAGCCCTGAGTCGGCAGCCTGTTCGAGCCCGCCGGGCGGGCGAGGCACCCGCCCCGATGATCGAGAAGCAGAACGGCGGTGTCGGAAAGTTCAATGCGCTTTCTTTGCCTACTTTCTTTTCGCGAAAAGAAAGTAGGTCGCCCGCCGGGGCGAACACCCGGCGCGCTGCAAGGAGCCATGGGAACACCCCAGCACCCGCCACCCATCCACCGCAGACCACAGACCACAGACCACAGTCTGCAATCCGCAACCAGCAGTCCGCATCAGTGCTGGTGATGCCCCCCAGCCGGCTTGCGCACCTGAACCTCGGCCCCCGCCGCCCCGGCAGCCACCCCGCCAGCGGGCACCGCAACCGCCGCCGAAGCCGCCGCCGGCAGCGCACCGGTCCATTCGTATGGCCGCGTGCCGGCCGGCGCCTCGTACCAGCCGGGATCGCTGTAGTCGCCTGGTTTCTGCCCCCGCCGCACCTTCAGCACGCTGAACATGCCGCCCATCGCCAGCGGCCCGAACGGCCCCTGGCCGGTCATCATCGGTGCGGTGTTCTCGGGCAGCGGCATCTCCATCTCGGCCATCTCGTGCATGCCGTGCTCGCCCATGGCCATGTAGTCGGGGATCAGCTTGCCCAGGCGCTCGGCCAGGTCGCGCTGCGGCACGCCGATCATCGTGGGCACGTTGTGGCCCATGGCGTTCATGGTGTGGTGGCTCTTGTGGCAGTGCAGCGCCCAGTCGCCCTCGGCGTCGGCGATGAACTCGATCTGCCGCATCTGGCCCACGCCGATGTCGGTGGTCACCTCGGGCCAGCGCGCGCTGCGTGGCACCGGGCCGCCGTCGGTGCCGGTCACCATGAACTCGTGGCCGTGCAGGTGGATCGGGTGGTTGGTCATGGTCAGGTTGCCGATGCGCAGGCGCACGCGGTCGCCCAGGCGCACGTTCAGGCTGTCGATGCCGGGAAAGATGCGGCTGTTCCAGGCCCACAGGTTGAAGTCGAGCATGGTCATCACCTTGGGCGTGGCGCTGCCGGGCTCGATGTCGAAGGCGTTGAGCAGAAAGCAGAAGTCGCGGTCGACCGGCTCGATCAGCGGATGCCGGCCCTTCGGGTGGGTGATCCACAGGCCCTGCAGGCCCATGGCCATCTGCACCATCTCGTCGGCATGCGGGTGGTACATGAAGGTGCCCGGCCGCTGCGCGACGAACTCGTAGACGAAGGTCTTGCCCGGCGGGATCACCGGCTGGGTGAGCCCGGCCACGCCGTCCATGCCGTTGGGCAGGCGCTGGCCATGCCAGTGCACGGCCGTGGGCTCGGGCAGGCGGTTGGTGACGAACAGGCGCACGCGGTCGCCCTCCACCACCTCGATGGTCGGGCCGGGGCTCTGGCCGTTGTAACCCCACAGCCGGGCGGTGAAGCCGGGCGTCATCTCGCGGCGCACGGGTTCGGCCACCAGATGGAACTCCTTGACGCCCTGGTTCATGCGCCAGGGCAGGGTCCAGCCGTTGAGCGTGACCACCGGGTTGTAGGGGCGGCCGTCGTGCGGGCGCAGCGGCGGCTGGGTGGCCGCGCTGGCTTGTTGATGGGCCTCGGGCAGCGCGGCCAGCGCGCTGCGGGGCACGGCCAGGGTGCTGGCGGCCAGCGCAGTGGCGGCGCCGCCGCTGCGGCCGAGAAACAGGCGTCGGGAAACCATGGGGTTCGCTCCGGATGGGTGTTGGGTTCTGGGCGCCATCGCCGGCAGCCTGGGGAGGCGGTGGGGGGGGATGGCTTCGGGCTGGATTCGGGCTGGGCGTGGGCTGGGCGCGGCAGGGGCCGCGGTCAATGGCCCGCCGCGTCGGGCGTGGCAGCGGGCACGGCAGCGGCCGCGCTGGCGCCCGTTGCCGAGGCCAGCATGGGCCGGCCCACGCGGGCTGCGTCCAGCTCGATGTCGGCCAGCCAGAAATCGCGCTGGGCTTCGAGGGCGGCGCTCACGCCGGCGATCTGCGCACGCGCATCGGCCAGCAGCTCGAACACGCCGACCAGCATGCCGTTGTAGCGCAGCAGCATCTCCTGGCCGATGCGCGCCTTCAGCGGCACCAGGGCGTCGCGGTGGTGGCGGGCGATGTCCCAGGCGCTGCGGTAGTGGCCCCAGGCCTCGTGCAGCTCGCTGCGCGCATCCTGCGCCACGGCGGCCACGCGCAGCACGGCCTGGCGCTGGCGGTGCTCGGCGGCGGCCAGGCGCGCGTCGCCGCTGTCAAAGATCGGCAGCTCCAGGCTCAGTTCGAAGCCGCGCTGCGTCGGCGCCTCGTTGCTGCCGTTGTGCACCACGCCCAGCTCGAGCACGTTGAGCCAGCGCGTGGCTTGGGCCAGACCCAGGGTGCCCGACAAGGCCTCGGCCTCGGCGCGCGCGGCCTGCAGGTCCAGGCGCTCGTCCAGCGCGGCGCGGGCCAGGTCGGGCAGCGCGCGCGCCTGGGCCGGCAGCGGCGGCAGGCGCTCGGGCAGTTGCAGCTGCTGGCGCTGCGCGGCGTCCAGCGCCAGCAGGCGCAGCAGGCGCTCGCGGCTGGCGTCGCGCTGCTGCGTGGCGCGGGCCAGGCCCAGTTGCGCATCGGCATGAAAGGCCTGCTCGCGCGCACGCTGCAGGGCCGACCAGTTGCCGGCCTGCTGCATGCGCCGCGCCAGTTCGGCGCCGGCATCGGCGGCATCGAGCACTTGGCGGGCGTACAGCAGCTGCTCCTGGGCGGCCACCGCGCGCACCCAGGCGCGGCGGGTGTCGGCGGCATGGGCCAGCAGATCGGCCGCCACCTGGGCCTGCAGCTGGGCCTGCTGGCGGCGGCCGGCCTCGCGCAGCCAGGGCTGGGCCAGCCAGCGCGCCAGATCCACATGCAGGCCGCGCTCGTACTCACGCTCGTCGCCACGCAGCAGGCGCGCAAAGCTGACGCCGGGGTTGGGCAGACGCGTGGCCTGCACCGCCCGGGCATCGGCAATGGCCAGGTCGTGCAGGCGGGCGCGCAGGCCGCGGTGCTGAACCAGCGCCAGCTGCACCGCGGCCTCGGCCGTCAGCGGCCGGGCCAGCAAGGCCTGGGCACGCTCGGCGATGGCCGCCGCCTCGCCGTCGGGCGCTATGGCCGCTGGCGCCAGGGCCGGCAGCTCGGCGCCGGTGTGGCGGCGCACGGTGTCGGCCACCGGGCCCAGGCCGGCATCGGGGGCCAGCGTGGCGCAGCCGCTGAGCAGGCCGATGGCAGCCAGGCAGCCCAGGGTGGCCCAGGGGCCCGGACGGGAGATGGAAGGGGATCGACGCATGGCAGCCTCGAAAAAGCACGCCGGCACGGCGCGCGGGAGAACACGGTGGGATGCGAGACGCAGCGCGGCCTGCGGGTGCCGCAGCCGCGGTGGCGGTGATCAGCCGCGCGGTGGCCGCTCGATGCCGTCGGTGACCCAGGGCGCCACGGCTGGCGTGGTGCGCTGCTGCGGCGCCGCTGCGGGCAAGGGCAGGCGCGGCGCCAGGAGCCACACAGCGGGTGGCGCCGTGCCGTGGCCGCAGCAGGCGGCGCAGGCCGTGCAGCCGGCATGCTGGGCGGCATCGGGGCTGCTGCTGTCGTGCGCCACCGCGGCCGCGTCGTGGCAGGCCGGCAGGGCCTGCGCATCGTGCTGGGCCGTGGACGCTGCGCCGTGCGCCGCCTGCGCAAGCTGCAGCATCGCCCCGGGCGGCGCGGCCGGCCGGCCCATGCCGACGGCGCCAGGCACACCGTGCAGCCAGGCCACCGCCGCCAGTCCCTGCAGGGGCAGGGCCAGCGCCAGCAGGCACAGACAGCACAAGCGCAACAGACGCAACAGACGCGACATGGCCGGCACTCTAGCGCAGCGTGCTGCAGGCAGCTTGGCCGGGGTCAAGCCGCGCGAAGCTGACAGGCGGCGCAAGGGCGACAGGCGCTGCCCGGGCGGCCACCGACAATGGCCCGATGCGCGACACCCCCGACGAACACCCGCGGCTCGAAGGAGCCAGCAATTTCCGCGACCTGGGCGGCTATGCCGGCCAGGACGGCCGGCCACTGCGGCACCGGCAGCTCTACCGCTCCGACCACCTGGCCGGGCTGAGCCTGGCCGACCGCGAGGCCCTTGCCGCACTGGGCCTGGGCCGCGCGCTCGATTTTCGCGGCGTGGCCGAGCGCGCTGCCGCGGCCTACGATCTGCCGGGCCTGACCCAGCATGCGCTGAGCATCGAGCCCACCGTGGTGCAGCAGATGCAGGCGCTGGTGGCCTCGGGCCAGGCGCTCGATGTGCCGACCGTCACCGCGCTGATGCAAGACCTTTACCGCCGCCTGGTGAACGACCAGTCGCACCGCTTTGCCGAGCTGTTTGCTCACCTGCTCGACGAGACCGACACCCGGCCGCTGGTGTTTCACTGCACCGCCGGCAAAGACCGCACCGGCCTGGCCGCGGCGCTGATCCTGCTGGCCCTGGGCGTGTCGCGCGAGCGCGTGCTGCACGACTACCTGCTGACCAACGAGCGCTACCGCTTCGTGCCGGGCGAGCACCCCGAGATCCCGCGCGACTCGCTGATGGTGCTGTGGCGCGTGCAGCAGAGTTTTCTGGAGGTCGCGCTGCAGACCATCGATGCCGACCACGGCGGCCTCGCGCGCTACCAGGCCGAGCGCCTGGGCCTCACGCCGGCGGCGCTGCGCACGCTGGCGGCGCGCTACCTCGAGCCGGCCTGACCGGTCTGATCGCCCTGATTGACCTGATCGCCCTGATCGGCCCGGCCGGCGCACACCGCGCCGCGGCTCAGCGCCAGGCGCGTGGGTCAACCTGGTACAGGTCGGCCAGCTCGCGGTAGGCCGCGGGCGCCTCGTCGGCCAGGGCCTGCGGCTGCTCGAAGAACAGCTCGGTGAGCACCGCAAACAGCTCGGCCATGTCGCTGGCGGCGTAGCTGCCGATCAGCGCCGAGGGCTGCACCTGCAGCCGTGCGAACAGGCCGCCCATCACCGCGTCCCAGCGCCGGCGCGCCGCGGCACCGGGGCGCCAGGGCCGGCCATCGGCGCTGCCGTGGTGCTGGTCGATCTGGTGCGCAAACTCGTGCAGCACCACGTTGCGGCCGTCGTCGGGCAGGGCCGCGCCGTCGCGCACATCGGCCCACGACAGGATCACCTGGCCCTGCTGCCAGCTTTCGCCGGCCAGCACCTGGCGCTGGTCCTGCACCACGCCGCCGGGCGCCGCGCGCACCCGGTCGACCACAAACGCGCCGGGATACACCAGCACCCGCTGCAGCGTGGGAAAACACGGCGCCTGCGCCTCGCCCAGCAGCAGCAGGCAGGCCTGGGCGGCGATGCTCACGCGCACCTCGTCGTCCACCGGCTGGCCCTGGCAGCCGACGAAGGCCTTCTCGGCCACGAAGACCTGGATGTGCCCTTCGAGCCGCCGCCGCAGCGGATAAGGCAGCCGCGCCACCGCCGGCACGCGCCGGCGCAGGATGCGCCGCCAGGCCGCCGGAAACGGCTGCGCACGCAGCCGCGCCTGGCGCCGCGCCACCCAGCGCGGCTGCAGCAGCAGCGCGGCGCTGAACACCAGGCCCAGCAGCAGCAAGGCGCCGAGGGAGAGCATCGCGGCAGTGTCCATGCACTGCAGATGCGGTGCGCGGCGGCGGGTTCAATCCCCCTTGAACAAGGCCCGCGGGGCGCCTGCCCCAGGCTGGCTAAGATGCGCGCGCCATGCGCCAACCTCCACGCCCGTGCCGTCGCCACCGCCTTTGCCAAGGCCTTCGCTGCCTTGCCCTGCTGGCCACGGCCGCCACGCTGGCGGCCTGCAGCACGCCGGCCCTGCTGGGCGGTGCGCCGCCCCTGCCCAGCTTTGCCAGCGAGCGCTTCGACCGCAGCGCGCCCTTCGCGCGGCGCTTTGCCGGCCAGCCCGAGGCCTTGTGCGAGGCCGCGCGCCGCGCGCTGCTGAGCCAGGGCTACATGATCACCGGCCATGAGCGCCTGGGCCTGAGCGGGCGCAAGTTCTTCCAGCCGCAGCGCGACGCGCATGTGCAGCTGGCCATCAGCGTGTCCTGCGCCGACGAGGTGGCCGATGCCCAGCGCGGCACCGTGTACGTGACCGCCTGGCAGGACCAGTTCGTCATCAAGCGCAACCCCAGCCATGCCAGCGTGGGCGTGAGCGCCTTCGGCTCGATCTCGCTGCCGCTGAGCGCCAGCGAAGACTCGCTGGTCAAGGTGGGCATCGAGACGATCAGCGATGCGGCGTTCTACGAGCGCTTCTACGGGCTGCTGGGCGCGGTGCTGGCGGCGGGCGTCACCGCACCGGCGGCCACCGCAACACCCTCCACCGCACCGGCAGCCACCGCAACACCTTCCGCCGCCGCGGCGCCGCCCTCAACCCCCGCCGGCCGCTGAGCCCGGCCTGGCGGCCACCAGCCCCGGGCGCATCAGGTCGAGCGTGGCCATCGTCAGGCGCAGGGCCCGGGGCTCGGCGGCCGGCGCCAGCCCGGCCCCGGCGGCGGCCAGATCGCCCACCACCACGGCGCGCAGGCGCTCGGGCGTCCAGTGGCTGCGCGCAAAGGCCGCCACCTGCTCGGACGTGACGGCCAGGATCTCGGGCACGGTGCGCTGCAGGTCGGCCAGCGGCCGGCCCTGGCTCCACTGGCTGGCGGCCAGCGCGGCCAGGCCGCCGGTGGTGTCGAGCCGGCGCGCAAAGCTGCCCACCAGCGTGGCCTGGCGCGCGGCCAGCTCCGCCGGCGTGGGCGGCTCGGCGGCCAGGCGGGTGATCTCGCCGCGCAGCAGGGCCAGGGCTTCGGCGGCGGTCTTGTGGTCGGTCTGCGTGCGCGCGGCCAGCATGCCGCCGGGCGGCTGGCTCTCGCTGTCGGCAAAGGCGCCGTAGCTCAGGCCGCGCTTGATGCGCACCTCCTGGTTCAGCCGCGCCGAGTAGCCGCCGCCCAGTACCGCGCCGGCCACCTGGGCCACGCGGCGCTGCGCGTCGCCGCTGGCCACAAAGGGCGCGGCCACGGCCACGCCGCTCTGGCCGGCGCCGGGCATGTCCAGCAGCACCAGCGGCGCCGCCAGCGGTGCCGGTGCGCTGGCCGCGGCCGGCGGCGCCAGGGCCGGCGCCGCGCCGCGCCAGTCGCCCAGCAGGCGCTGCGCCAGGGCCTGGGCCTCGTCGGCCGTGATGTCGCCGGCCAGCACCAGTGCGGCCTGCTCGGGCCGGTACCAGCGCGCATGAAAGTCGCGCAGCGCCGCCACCGTGAGCTTTTGCAGTGCTGCCGGCGCGGCCACGGCGCCATAGGGCGACTCACCCCACCAGGCGCGGCGCAGCAGCAGGCCCGACAGCGCCGCGGGGTCCTTGAAGCTGACGCGCAGGCCGTCCAGCGCCTGGGCGCGCGCACGCTCCAGCTCGTCGGCGGCCAGCAGCGGCTGGCGCATCACGTCGGCCATCAGCGCCAGCGCGGCCTCGAGCTTGGGCCGGGTGACGGTCATCGCCAGGCTGCTGCTGCGCCAGCCGCTGGCGGCATCGAGCGCGCTGCCCAGCGATTCGGCCTGCTGGGCCAGCACCGTGGCCGATACCGGCCGGCCGCCGCGGCGCGTGCCCTTGGCCAGAAGCGTGGCGGTCATGGCGGCCACGCCGGGCTGGCCGGGCGCGTCGGCCTCGGCGCCCACGCGCAGCAGCAGCATGGCGCTGACCAGCGGCAGCCCGGGCAGCGGTGCGCTGATCACGCTCAGGCCATTGGCCAGCTGCGCCTGCTGCAGCGGCGGCACCTGCACCGGGCGCGGCGGCAGTGGCTCGGGCGGGGCGTCGATGCCCGGCGTGGCGGCCTGGCCGGCCAGCGGCAGCCACAGCGCGCCGGCCTCCATCAGCCCGGGGCCCAGGCCCAGTGTGGCGCGCAGCAGCGCGCGGCGCTGGTTCATCCAGGGGTGGCCGGTCACGGTGCGGCTCCTTGCAGATAGTCGATGGTGACGCGGCGCTGGCCGAGCACATGCTGGCGCAGGACGCGCTGCACATCGGCGGCGCCCACGGCCTGCAGCCGGGCCAGGCTGCGGTCGGCCTCGCGGGCATCGCCGTGCAGCAGCACGGCCTGGCCGATGGCGCCGGCCAGGCCCTGCGGTGTCTGCCGGCCCAGCAGCGCGGCGGTGACCAGCTGGGTGCGCACCTTGTCGAGCTCGGCCGGCGCGATGGGGCCGCTGGCCAGGCGCTGGATCTGCGCCAGCAAGGCCTTCTCGAGCGTGCGCAGCGACTGCCCGCTGGCCGCGATGGCATAGGCCGCCAGCATGCCGGCGTCGGCATGCAGCTCGGTGGCAAAGCCGGCCGCCTGGGCGGCCTGCGCGCGGTACACCAGGGCCTCGTTCAGGCGCGACGAATCGCCGGCCGAGAGCAGCGCCGAGGCGATCTCCAGCGCCGCGGCATCGGCATGGCTGGCGCGCGGGCCCTTCCACAGCAGGGCCACCGCGGGCAGCGGCACGTTGGGGGCGGTGAGGGTGACGCGTGCATCGCGCGCGCGCGGCGGCTCCTGCACCGCCACGCGCGGCACCGGCGTGGCCGGCGCCTGGAGCGGGCCGAAGTAGCGGTCGATCCAGGCGTCGAGCTGCGGCGCATCAAAGTCGCCGGCCACGATCAGCAGCGCGTTGTCGGGGCGGTAGTAGGTGGCGTGGAAGCGGCGCACGTCGTCCAGCGTGGCGGCGTTGAGATCGGCCTCGCTGCCGATCACCGGTCGCTGGTAGGGATGCCGCTCATAGGTGTGGGCCGCCAGCGCATTGAACAGGCGGCCGTAGGGATCGGCCAGCACGCGCTGGCGCAACTCTTCGATCACCACCTTGCGCTCGCTGTCGAAGTTGGCCTGGTCGACGGTGAGGTGGGCCATGCGCTCGGCCTCGGCCCACAGCAGGCGCTCGAGGTGGTTGCTGGGCACCTCGCTCTGGTAGGCCGTCATGTCCTCGGCGGTGAAGGCGTTGTTCTGGCCGCCCACATCCTCGGTCAGGCGGTCGAACATCTCGTTGGGCATGTGGCGCGTGCTCTTGAACATCATGTGCTCGAACAGGTGCGCAAAGCCCGAGCGGCCGGCCGGATCGTCCTTGCCGCCCACGCGGTACCAGACCTGCACGCTGACCACCGCGCCGCGGTGCGGCACGCTCACCACCTGCAGGCCGTTGGCCAGCCGGCGCTCGCGCAGCGGCAAGGGCGCCAGGCTCACCGCAGCCGCCGCGGCGGCCGTGGTGGTGGCCGCGGTGGCGTTGGCGTTGGCGGGCAGCGCCCAAGCAGGCATGGCCGGCAGCACGCCCAGGGTGCCCAAGGCGCCCGAGGCCAGCAGCGCGGCGTGCCGGCCCAGCCATTGGCGGCGGGTGGCCCCGGCCGGGCGATGCGGGCCGGACGGTGGGCGAAGGATCGAGAAGGCCGTAGGGTGCATGCGCAGATCATCGCCGATCAAGCCACACCCGCCCCCCGCGCGCGGCAGGATGCCGATGGCAGCCGGCCACTGGCAGACTCGTGGTGCTGCGTGTGTGCCGCGGCCAGGCCCGCGGTGTGTGTTTGCAGCGGCCAGGCCCGCTGCGGGGCGGCGCACGCGCTGCCGGGCTGCTGACACTGCGCTGTCAGCAGCCCCCGGGCAGCATCGGGGCCTGCGCGGTGCACAGGGCCCGCGCAACCCACCCACCCAGGAGAAGAGCATGCAATTCGGCTACACCATCGTTTATGTGCGCGACGTCAAGGCGTCGCTGAGCTTCTTTGAACAAGCTTTCGGCCTGCAGCGCGGCTTCGTGTCCGAGGGCGCCGAGTTCGGCACGCTGGCCACCGGCAGCACCGCGCTGGCCTTTTGCAGCCACGAGATGGCGCGCGACAGCGTGGGCCACGACTACGTGGCCGCCGAAGAATCGGCGCGCCCGCTGGGCATGGAGGTGGGCCTGTGCACCGACGACGTGCCCGCCGCCTGCCAGCGCGCGGTGGCCGCCGGCGCCACGCTGCTGAACCCGCCCAAGACCAAGCCCTGGGGCCAGACCGTGGCCTACGTGCGCTGCCCCGACGGCACGCTGGTCGAGCTGTGCACGCCGATGGGCTGAGCGGCCGCGCCGTCGTACCCGCCATGACCGCCCCCATCCTGAACCTGGCCGAGCTGCGCCCCGAAGCGCGCCCGGCCGACTGGGCGCCGCCGGGCAAGCTCGGCCAGCGCATCGAGGCCCGCATCGCGCGGCTGACGCCCGGCCTGGGCCTGCGCCACCTGGGCTGCGGCCTGGTGGAGGTGCCGCCGGGCCGGCAGGCCTTCCCGCTCCATGGCCACCGCCACAACGACGAGCTGTTCATCATCCTGTCGGGCAGCGGCCTGCTGCGCCATGGCCGCGACCGCCAGCCGGTGCGCGAGGGCGACGTGATCGGCTGCCCGGTGGGCGATGCCCACAGCGCCCATGCCCTGCTCAACACCGGCAGCCAGACACTGCGCTACCTGGCGCTGAGCAGCCAGCACACGCCCGAGATCTGCGACTACCCCGACAGCGGCAAGTTCGGCGTGTTCGACGGCGAGGGCGAGGGCGAGGCCGAGTTTTTCCACCTGGCGCGGCCCGAGGACGGGCGCGACTACTGGGACGGCGAGTAGCCGCTCCCCGGCCACGATGCGCCGCGCCGACCGCCTGTTTGCCCTGGTGCAGCTGATCCGTGGCCGGCGCCTGTCCACCGCCGCGTGGCTGGCCCAGCGGCTGGAGGTGTCGCTGCGCACGGTGTACCGCGACGTGGCCGACCTGCAGCACCAGGGCGTGCCGATCGAGGGCGAGGCCGGCGTGGGCTACCGCATGCGCGCCGGCTTCGACCTGCCGCCGCTGATGTTCAGCACCGACGAAGCCCGCGCCCTGGTGGCCGCCGTGCGCCTGGCCCAGCCGCGGCTGGATGCCGAGCTGGGCGCGGCGGCCGAGGCCGCGCTGGGCAAGATCCTGGCGGTGCTGCCGCCGGCCACGCGGGCGGCGGCCGAGGCGCTGGCGCTGTATGCGCCCGATGTGGCGCTGGACCCCGCCACCCGCGCCCGGCTCACCGTGCTGCGCGGCGCCATCGAGGGCCGCAACAAGCTGCGCTTTGCCTACCGCGACCTGAAGGACGCCGACAGCCGGCGCACCGTGCGGCCGCTGGGCTGCTTCTTCTGGGGCCAGGTCTGGACGCTGGCCGCCTGGTGCGAGGCGCGCAGCAGCTTCCGCAGCTTTCGCGTCGACCGCATCGGCGAGCTCACCGTGCTGGACGAGCGTTTTCGCGACGAGCCCGGCCGCACGCTGGCCGATCTGCAACGGCGTTATGCCGACGACGCCGGCTGACACACCCGGCCCTTATGCTCGGCGCGGTTCATCGTGCCGGGCAGGGAGGCCCATGCTGCAACAACGATTCACGGGCGTCGGCGTGCGCCGCGCTGGCGCCAGGGCCAGGGCTGGGGCCGGCCTGGCCCGCCGGGTGGTGTGGGAACCGCTGTCCAGGCGGGTGTTCGGGCCGGCGTTCAGGCGCTGGTTCGGGCTGGCCTGCGGGCTGGGCACCGCACTGGCCGTGCCGGTGCAGGCCGCCGACCTGCTGCCGGCCGAGCGTTTTTTCCAGCATCCGCAGGTGCTGGCGGCGCAGCTTTCACCCTCGGGCCGCCAGGTGGCGGTGACCAGCGCCATCGGCACCGACACCGTGCAGCTGCTGGTGCTGGATGTGGCCAGCGACGCGCCGCCGCGCCGCGTGGCGGGCTTTCGCGATGCCGACATCGTCGATGTCACCTGGGCCAGCGACACGCGGCTGCTGTACTCGGTGCGCGACCTGGCTGCCGGCAGCGGCCGTGATCTGTTCGTGGGCGCCGGCCTGATGGCGGTCAACGCCGACGGCAGCGACGCCCAGGTGCTGGTGCGCCGCCGGCCCGGCCCGGTGGCCGCTGTGGGCGATGTGCGGCGCGACCGCGCGCTCTCGGTCGATCACCGGCTGCTGTGGGTGCCCGCCGCGTCGCGGCCCGGCCCCGCAGCGGCAGACACCACGCCGGGCGGCAGCCGCGACGCCAGCCCGCCACTGGCCGGCCAGGTGGTGGTGGGCCACCTGCGCCGCGGCCGCGACGGCCAGCCGCTTGTGCAGCCGCTGTGGCTGGACACCCGCAGCGGCCTGACCCGCGAGATGAATCTGGACGGCGCGCCGCCCGAGGTGCTGCACTGGTGGTTCGACAGCCAGGGCACGCCGCGCGTGGCCCGCACCGAGCGCGACGGCCGGGCCACGCTGCACTGGCGCGGCCCGGCCGATGCCGGCTGGCGCGTGCTGGTCGAGGCGCCGGTCCTGCAGATGCCCTTCGAGCCGCTGGCCGTGGCCGACGACGGCACGCTGTACCTGCGCCATGACGCCGGCCCGCGCGGCGAAGCGGTGCTGGGCACCTACGACCCCGCGCGCCAGGCCCCGGCCGCCACACCGCTGCTGCACTGGCCGGGCTATGACGTGGGCCACCAGATGCTGCGCGATGCCGGCAGCGGCGCGCTGCTGGGCCATCGCGGCGAGGCCGAGCGCGAGCGCAGCCACTGGTTCACGCCACGGCTGCAGCGCCTGCAGCAGCAGATCGACGCAGCGCTGCCCGAGCGCGTGAACAGCATCGACTGCCGCCGCTGCGAGGCCGACGATCTGGTGGCCCTGGTCAGCAGCCACAGCGACCGCGACCCCGGCCAGCTCTACCTCTACACCGCCGCCACCGGGCAGATGCAGCACCTGGGCCCGCGCATGGGCGGCATCGACCCGGCGGCCATGGCCCGCGTGCAGCTGCACCCGATCCGCGCCCGCGACGGCCTGCCGCTGCCGGTCTGGCTCACCGTGCCGGCCGGCGCCACGCCCGGCCGCGCGCTGCCGGCCGTGGTGCTGGCCCACGGTGGGCCCTGGCTGCGTGGCGGCCACTGGCGGTGGGAGCCGATGGCGCAGTTTCTGGCCTCGCGCGGCTGGCTGGTGATCAGCCCCGACTTCCGCGGCTCCACCGGCTATGGCCAGGCCCACCTGCGTGCCGGCTTCCGCCAGTGGGGCCGCGCCATGCAGGACGACCTGGCCGATGCGCTGCGCTGGGCCCGGCGCGAGGGCCTGGCCGGGCCGCAGGCCTGCATCATCGGCGGCAGCTACGGCGGTTATGCCACGCTGATGGGCCTGGTGCGCGACGCCGACCTGTACCGCTGCGGCGCCGCCTGGGCCGCGGTGAGCGAGCCGCTGCTGCTGCTGCAAAGCCCGTGGTGGCTGGTGGACGACAGCAACGAGGCGCTGCGCCGCCACCGCCTGCCCGACCTGATCGGCGACGCCGAACAAGACGCCGGGATGCTGGCCGCCGCCTCGCCGCTGCGCCAGGCCGCGCACATCCGGGCGCCGCTGCTGCTGGCCCATGGCGGGCTGGACCGCCGCGTGCCGCCCGTCCATGCCCAGCGCCTGCGCGAGGCCCTGGGCGCCGCCGGCCACCCGCCCGAATGGCTGCTGTACGACGACGAGGGCCACGGCTGGCGGCGCACCGACCACCGGGTGGACTTTGCGCAGCGGCTCGAGGTTTTTCTGCGCCGGCATCTGGACACGCCCGTGCGCTGAACGGCCACGCGCGGCCGCGGGCCGGCCAGAAGCTCAGGCTGCCGGCGGGTGTTTGGCCACGCGGTAGTGCCACCAGGGCAGCGCCTGGGTCAGCGACAGCACCTCGCCGCTGTGCCAGGGCGCATAGCCCGGCAGCCCGGCCAGCGTGGCCTGCCAGGCCGGGCTGGCCAGGGCCTCGCGCAGCTTGCGCACGGCCGGGTGCTCGAGCGCGTCCTTCAGGCACACCAGAAAGTAGTCTTCGTCGAGCAGGGGCACGAAGTCCAGCCCGAACTGCCGCGCCGCGGCCGCCAGGCCGGGGCCCACGTCGGCCTGGCCGCTGGCCACCGCGGCGGCCACCGCCACGTGGCTGTCCTCGGGGGTGTCGTGCCAGCCGCGGAGGCTGGCGGCCTCGAGGCCCAGCTCGTCCACCAGGTGGTCCAGCAACAGCCGCGTGCCCGAACCGGCCTGGCGGTTGACGAATCGCGCCGCGCTGCCGCTGATGTCGGCCAGGCCGCGCAGGCCCAGCGGATTGCCGGGCGACACCATCAGGCCCTGGGTGCGGCGCACGCAGCCGATCAGCTTGTGCACGCCGGGCTGCAGCAGCGGCTTCATCACCTTCGAGAACAGTGCCGAGCCGGCCGGCAGCGGCGGCACATGGAAGCCGGCCACCAGGCAGCGGCCCTGGGCCAGTGCGGTCAGCGCGTCCACGCTGCCGGCAAAGCGCAGCTCGATGTGCAGGCGCTGGGCGCTGCTGGCCAGCTCGCGCAGCTGCGGCAGGGCCAGGTCGTGGCTGGCCAGGATGGGCAGCACATGCTGATCACCGTCCAGCGCCTCGTCGAGCACCCGCTCGAGCTCGGCACGCAGCGCCTCGATGTGCGGCGTGAGCCGGGTGCGCGCGCGGGTCTCGGCCCACAGCAGGCGGTCGGCAAAGGGCGTCAGACGCGCCGGCTGGCCCTGCACCCAGGTGAGCAGGGGTTCGCCCAGCGTCACCTCCCAGCGCTTGAGCGCGCCCCACACATGGCGGTAGCTGGCGCCCAGGGCCTTGGCGGCATGCTGGATCGAGCCGTGCTCGCGCACCGCGCTGAGCAGCTCGAACAGCGGGTTGTGCAGGGCCGCGCCGCGCTGGTCGGTGGCTTCAAAGCTGTATTGCAGGTGGACGCCGCGGGACTTCATCAGAGCTCGAACAAAAAGACGTGCCGGCCGGTGCCGGACCGGGCGCGACGATAGCGCACGCCGGGTGGGTGCACCGGCGCACCGGCGCACCGGCGCACGGGGTCTAGGCTTGCAGGCGCCGGCGCACCAGCTGGATGTGGCTGCGCAGCGCATACAGCGCGTCGGTGTGCGACAGCGGCACCATCACCGCGCTGACGCGCTGCTCGATCGCGTCCAGCTCGGCCAGCAGCTCGGCCGCGGGGCGCTGGCCCTGCGCCGCCTCCACCGCGCGCAGCCGCGCGTACCAGCGGAACACGCGCGAGCGGATGCGGAACTCGTAGATCGGCGGCAGCACGCGCGACAAGGGGATCAGCACCGCCACGATGGCCAGCAGCACCACCCACATGCGGTCGGCCAGGTTGGCCAGCCAGAACGGCAGCCAGCGCTGCAGCCAGGGTGTGCCGCTGCGGTAGAAGCGTTGCGCCTCGGGCGCCAGCGGCCGCTCGGTGTCGGCGGCGTTCGGAAACTCGCCCTTGCGCTGAAACCAGCCGGCGCCGCCGTGCACCTGCTGCGCCGCCTGCATGAACAGCTGCACCAGCGCCGGGTGCAGCGATTCGCGCGCCACCAGCGTGGCGGTGGGGGCCACCAGGTGCATGTCGGTGGCCGGCAGGTCGGCGGCCAGATCGGCCACGCCGCGCGGCAGCAGCACCGGGTTCAAGAAGGGCAGGCGCCGCGCATAGGCCTCGCTCTGGGCCAGATCGAGCAGGCGGATGCCGGGCGTGCGCAGCAGCATCTGCACCATCGGCGCCTCGGGCGCGGTGGCCAGGGCCAGGGCGTCGAGCCGGCCCTCCAGCAGCTCCACCACCGCCGGCGTGGTGGCCAGGTTCGACAGCTGCACCGCCTGCGGCGCCAGGCCGTTGAGCGACAGCAGCCGGGCCATCAGCGGCGGCACGCCGCTGCCCGCGGCGCCGACGTTCAGCGTCCAGCCCTGCAGCTGCACCAAGCGCGTGGGCAGCACGCCGCGGCCCAGCCGGCGCTGCGCCGCAGCCTCGCGGTAGAACAGCCACACCGGCTCATGGAACATGCGGCCCAGCGAGACCAGGCCGTCCTCGGGCCGGCCCGCGGCGTCGGCGGCGGGCTGGCCGGGTGCCGGCGCCAGCTCGTCGGCGCCGCCCTGCACGAAGGCGATGTCGACGCCCGAGCCGGCCTCGCGCAGCAGCGCCAGGTTCTCGGCCGCGCCCTGGGTGGCGCGCAGCGTCACGCGGATGCCGTGGCGGCGCAGCTGCTCGGCATAACGCTGGCCGAACTCGGCATAGGCGCCCTGCGCAATGCCGGTGGCCAGCACCACCTGGCGCGGCGGCGCCGGATCGAGCCAGCGGTAGGCCAGCGCCACCAGCAGCAGGCCCAGCAGCACGAAGGGCCCAAAAGTCAGTGCCAGCTCACGCAGCGCCGACGGGGCCGCCCAGGCCGGCAGCGCGGCACGCGGTCGGCTGCGCTCTGGCGGGGTGGCGGGCGGCGGCATGCGGCCATGCTAACTGGCGCCCTGCCGGCGGCCTGGCCGACGAAGCGCCTGGCCACCGCGGCGGCGCAGCGGGCTGGGGTCTACTGCGCCATCTCGCCAGTGCCCAGGGTCAGGCCCTGGGCGTTGGCCGCCGACAGCGTGGCCAGCGCCGAGGTGGCGGCGGCGGCCGAGACGGCGGCGGCCGCCATCTCCTGCGGCGGCGCCATCGGCGCGGCCGCGGCCGCCGGTGCCGATGCCGGTGCCGGCCAGGCGCGCTGCGGCACGGTGTCGAAGGCCGAGCGGTGGCGCGCCTGCCACTCGGCGCGGGTGATGCCGAACTCCTCCAGCAGCACCTTGTGGCCGGCCTCGTGGTCGCGCAGCACCAGGTCCAGCGGATGCAGGCCGCACAGGCGCATCAGCTGGCACGAAGGCTTGTTCTCGGGCGAGGCGGCCCCGATCAGCATGTCCACATTGCTCAGCGCAAAGGCCGCCGAGACGCACAGCCGCCCCAGCTCGAGGCTGTAGCGCCCGTGCCAGAAACGGTCATGTGTCCAGATGCCCATTTCTACCGCCCCAGGCCGGGTGGCGTGCGGCAGAAAGCGGAACAGCGAGATCCAGTCTCCAGTTTCCTTGACCACCGCCGATATGCCAGCCAGACGGCCTTTGCGGGCCGCCTCGACGATCACGGACATGCGGTCCAGCACATCGCGCTCGGCTTCGGGCTGCGACCACAACAGATGCTGGTTGAACAGGGGATTGCGGCTGGCGTGGTACAGCGGCCACGCATCGCTCAAGGCCACCGGCCTGAGGGCAATGCGGCGGCTGTGCGCGCGCTCGAGTTCGAGCGCCAGCTGGTGAAAGTCGAAGTTCATGGGCCGGCGTGTCCGTCAGGTGCGAGGGGCGAAACCCGTCGCATGGGCACGGTCGGCAGCGTTTGGATCATCACGAAGTAGGTACTGCATGCGTCGCGACGAGATGGGTTGGATGTTGGAGTCTGTCGACGCGATGGCGTTGGACCATCTGCTGGGTCAGGCCGGGGAGGCCGTGATCCATGTCGACGATCAGTGGATCGTAAGGTTCTGTAACCAGGTCTATCTGCAGAATATCGGACTGTTGCGACACCAAGTTCTCGGCCGCACACCGTTCGAGTACCAGCCGGGCTTCGAGCGCTCGATCTTTTTCACCTGCATCGACACCTGCCGGCGCGAGCGCAAGCCCGCGTCGCGCATCGGCTATTCCACGATCCTCAAGCGCTGGCTGATGGTGCGGGTGTTTCCCTGCGAGGGCGGCACCATGATGCTGGCCAACGACGCCTCCGAGAGTGTTGTGCGCCAGCATCAGCTGGCCCAGCGCGCCACCCAGGACGAGCTGACCGGCCTGCCCAACAAGCTGCAGCTGGTGGAGGTGCTGGGCTCGCGCAGCGCCGCCGATGCGCCGCTCAGCCTGGCCGTCATCGGGCTGGACCGCTTTCGCCAGGTGATCGACGCACGCGGCTATGCCGGCGGCGACATGGCCATCCTGGAGATGGCCTCGCGCCTGCAATCGGCCACCCTGCCCGACGAGCAGCTGTTTCGCCTGACCGGCCACGAGTTCGCGCTGCTGCTGCCCGAGGGCCCCGGCGTGGACGAGCGGCTGGCCACGCTGGCCGCGCGCTGCGCCATGCCGGTGGTGCTGGAGGGCACGATGTTCGTGCTGGGCGCCACCGTGGGCCTGGCGCGCGCCGAGGCCGTCAGCAGCGACGGCGCCGACAGCGCCGAGCAGCGCATCAAGCATGCCGCGCTGGCGCTGCGCCATGCCAAGAAGGTGCGCCGCGGCGGCGTGCTGGCCTATGAGCCGGCCCTGGAAGCCGCCACGCAGCAGCGCGCCGGGCTCGAGACCGAGCTGCGCGCGGCCATCGAGCAGCAGCAGTTCACGCTGGTGCTGCAGCCCAAGGGCCGGCTCGACAGCGGCCATGTGGTGGGCGCCGAGGCGCTGATCCGCTGGCAGCACCCCGAGCGCGGCATGATCTCGCCGGCCGAGTTTCTGCCGCTGGCCGACGAGTGCGGGCTGATGCTGCGCATCGACCAGCTGGTGCTGGAGATGGCCGTGCAGCAGGTGGCGGCGCTGCGCGCGCTGGATCTGGCCATGCCGGTGAGCATCAACCTCAGCGTCGACTCGCTGGCCGACCCCACGCTGGCGCTGCGGGTGCAGACGGCGCTGGCCAGCGCCGGCCTGCCGCCGGTGCTGCTGGAGGTGGAGGTGCCCGAGGGCGCGGTGATGAAGGACGTGGACACCAGCGCGCAGGTGCTGTCCTCGCTGGGCGCCATGGGCGTGGCCATCAGCATCGACGACTTCGGCACCGGCTACTCGTCGTTCGCGTACCTGGCGCGTTTTCCGGTGCATGCGCTCAAGATCGACCGCTCCTTCGTGGCCGACATGCAGCGCAACGGCGCCAGCCTGAAGATCGTGCGCGCCATGGTGCGCCTGGCGCACTCGCTGCAGATGCAGGTGGTGGCCGAAGGCGCCGAGACCGACACCGAGATCGAGCTGCTGCGCCGCATGCGCTGCGACCTGGTGCAGGGCTACGGCTACGGCCGGCCGATGCCGCTGGACCGCTTCATCGACTTTGCCCGCAGCCACCGACCGCAGTCGCTGGAGCCAGCCATGCCGGACCCGATGGTGGTGTGAGGCCCGGTCAGGCCGCCGCGGCCGGCGGCCGCGGCAAGGCCGCCCAGCGCGGCAGCAGGGCGGCCACGCCCAGCGCCAGCAGGGCGAACACGCCGTGGCTGGCGGCGCCAGCCTGGGCCAGCGCCGGCGCGGCAGGGGCCTCGCCGGCCAGCGTGAAGTACAGCGTGCCCACCAGGGCCACGCCCAGCGCATTGCCGAACCACTGCACGCTGCCCACCAGGCCCGAGGCCAGGCTTTGCTGGCCGGCCGGTGCCACGCCCATGGCCCGCGCGATCAGCGGGCCCATCACCAGGCCCATGCCCAGGCCGGCCAGCACCATCGGCAGCAGCAGCCAGGCCAGCGCCTGCTGCGTGGCCAGGGCCAGGGCCAGCAGGGCATGCCCGGCCGCCAGCACCCAGGTGCCGGCGGCCAGCAGGTCACCCGGCCAGCGCGCGGCCAGGCGCCGCGCACCGAAGTTGCTGGCCAGAAAGCCCGCCACCATGGCGCTGAACACCAGGCCGGCCCAGTGCGGCGGCAGCCGGTACTGGCTTTGCAGCGTCAGCGAGAAGATCAGCATGAACGAGGCCACGCTGGCATAGAAGGTGAGCACCGTGACCAGGGCCGTGGCAAACCGCGGCGTGAACACCGCCGGGCTCACCAGCACCGCCCCGCCGCTGGCCGCCAGGCGGCGCTGGCGCGCGACAAACAGTACCAGCCCCACGGCCCCCAGCGCCGCCGGCAGCAGCAGCCACGGCGCCCCGTGCTGGCGCCGGCCCTCGATCAGCGGCAGCATCAGCGCCACCACGGCCACGGCCAGCAGCAGCACGCTGGTCACATCGATGCGCTGCGCCACGCCGGCCGGGCCGCGGTAGCCCCGCAGGCGCCAGGCCACGCCGCTGGCAAACAAGGCACTCAGCACGAACTCGGCGCGCCAGCCCAGGCCGGCCGGATCGAGCGCGATCAGCGCGCCGCCCACCAGCTGGCCCAGGCCCGAGCCCAGGCCCAGCGCCGCGCCATACCCGGCAAAGGCGCGCTCGCGTTCGCCGGCCTGCGGCAGCCGGCCGATCAGCGCCAGCACCTGGGGCGAAAGCAGCGCCGCGCTGAGGCCCTGCAGGGCGCGCGCGCCGATCAGCTGCCAGGGCCCCTGGGCCACGGCGCAGCCCAGCGCCGCCATGCCGAACAGGCCCATGCCGGCACGAAAGGCGCGCAGCGGGCCCAGCCGTTCACCGAGCCGGGCACCGGCCACCAGCGTGGCACCGAACATCACGCCGAACACGGCCACGCACCATTGCAGCTGGCTGGGCGTGGCCTGCAGCGCCTCACGGATCGACGGCAACGCGACACTGATCGCGAAGAAGTCGAAGGTGATCAGAAAGGTTCCGGCAAGCAGCAGGGCGGTCATGGGCGACGGTACGGCACGTGGGCGGATCCACCCGCACCGGCGTGGCCGCCGGGCAGTGTAGCGGCGCACCCACGGCAAGCACCCACGGCAAGCAGCCACGGCAAGCAGCCGCTGCCAGCGGCCTGCGCCGGCGCTGGCGCTGGCGCCGCCGTATGCTCGGGCCTTTGCACGCGGCACCGGCCGGCCGCTGGCGGCCCTTGCCCCAGACCCAGACCCAGACCCATTCAAGCCCATGGACAACGTCGATCTCAATGTGCTGCGCCAGATCACCCAGTGGCTGGCCGCCGGCCACCGCGTGGTGCTGGGCACCATCACCCGCACCTGGGGCTCGGCGCCGCGGCCACCGGGCTCCACGGTGGCGGTGCGCGATGACGGGCTGATCGCCGGCAGCGTCTCGGGCGGCTGCATCGAGGACGACCTGATCGACAAGGCGCGCGGCGGCGTGCTGGCCGCGGGCGTGCCGCAGGTCATCCGCTACGGCATCGATGCCGACGCCGCGCACCGCTTCGGCCTGCCCTGCGGCGGCCTGATCGAGCTGGTGCTCGAGCCGGTGCTGCCGCGCACCCGGCTGGACGAGCTGCTGCAGCGCCTGGCCGACGGCCAGCGCGTGCGCCGCGTGCTCAGCCTGGCCAGCGGCGAGGTGAGCCTGCAGCCGCCCACCGACACCGACGAGCTCGAACTTTCCGACGCCACGCTCACCACCCACCACGGCCCGCACTGGCGGCTGCTGCTGATCGGTGCCGGGCAGATGACCCAGTACCTGGCGCAGATGGGCACCGCGCTGGGCTACCAGGTGATCGTGTGCGACCCGCGTGAAGAATATGCCGAGGGCTTTGCGATCGACGGCGCCACGCTGCTGCGCACGATGCCCGACGACACCGTGCGCGAGCTGCGCGTGGATGGCCACACCGCCGTCATCGCCCTCACCCACGACCCCAAGCTGGACGACCTGGCACTGATGGAGGCCCTCACCAGCGAGGCCTTCTACGTGGGCGCCATCGGCTCGCGCGCCAACCAGGCCAAGCGGCGCGAGCGGCTGATGGAGCACTTCGGCATCAGCGCCGCCCAGCTCGACCGCCTGCACGGCCCGGTGGGCCTGAAAAACGGCGCGCGCACGCCGCCCGAGATCGCGGTGAGCATCCTGGCCGAGGTCACGGCCGTGCGTTACGGCTTTCGCGTGCCCGAGCCGGTGGCCGTCAAGGCCCAGGCCGGCGTGGAGGCCGGTTGTGTGAGCTGAGCCCTCTCAAGGTGTGAAGGAACCGTCGCGAGCGGGCTCAGGGTGGTTCGAGCAACGCAGCCGTACGGCCGTACGGCGAGTCGCGCAGGGCCGCCATGGGCCCGCGCAGCAGGTTCATTCACACCTTGTCAGCCCGCCGCCACCGGCGGCATCACGATCGCCGCCGCCAGCGGCAGCAGCTCGCCCAGCGGCTCGCCGCTGGCGATCAGCACTGCGCGGCCCTGGGGTGCGCGGGCCAGCGCGGCCAGGCTCTCGAACAGCTGATCCACCGATCCCGCGTCGAGCCCGGCGGTGGGTTCGTCCAGCAGCGTGAGCGGGCAGCGCGCCGCCAGCGCCGCCGCCAGCCACAGCTTGTGCCGCGTGCCGGTGGACAGTGCCAGCAAGGGCTTGCCCAGATGCTCTGCCAGCCCAAAGCCCTGGACATGGCGCATGAACAAGGCCTCGTCCCAGCCGGCGTGGCGCGCGCGCAGCGTGGCCAGCAGCGCCGGTGCGGGCGTGGCCTCGTCGCGCCCGGCGCGGTGATCGAAGGCGAACACCTGCGCGGTCCAGACGGCCGATCCCGGCGCGGCCTGGCAGCCGGCCAGCGTGATGCGGCCGCGCTGCGCCGCCAGCGTGCCGGCCAGCAGGGCCAGCAGCGTGCTCTTGCCGCTGCCCATCTCGCCCCCCAGCGCCGTGAGGCCGGCGGGCAGCCGGGCGCTGAAGCCGCGCAGCAGCGGCGGCTGGCCGGGGTAGGCAAACTGCAGGTCGCTGGCCTGCAGCACGGGGGTGGCGTCGAGCTGGGGGGCGGTGGCCGGGGTCATGCGCGCATTCTGGCTGCGCGCCAAGGCCCGGCACGGGCCCGGGCCGGCACTACAGTGCAGCACCCCGCTGAACGCCACGCATGAGCTCCGACGACTACCAGATCCACATCCCGCCCTCGTTCGAGGCCGTGTACCGCGACGCGCGCGGCCGCCTGAGCGTGCCGCTGAGCGCGTTTCGCGCCCGCTACGAGCTGTGCGAGGACATGGCGCAACTGCTGGTCGAGCGCAGCCAGGAGGTGCATCACGGCCAGGGCGTCAGCGAGGACATCGTGCTGCAGCGCACCGAGGACGGCCTGGCCAGCGAGGGCGCGGGCTTTGGCGCCGCCGAGGCGCGCTGGGTGGTCACCCGCCTGGCCGAGCTGCTGGACTGGCCCTGGGTGCACCGGCCGGCGCCGGACGAATCGGCCGAAGACCACGACGAACCGCGCCGTGATCGGCGGGACTGAACGGGCCCCCCACGTCGCTGCGCTCGTGCCCCCCACGGGGGCGCTCAGTCCCTTGGGGCGGCCCGGCGGGACTGAACAGGCCCCCCACGTCGCTGCGCTCGTGCCCCCCACGGGGGCGCTCAGTCCCTTGGGGCGGCCCGGCGGGACTGAACAGGCCCCCCACGTCGCTGCGCTCGTGCCCCCCACGGGGGCGCTCAGTCCCTTGGGGCGGCCCGGCGGGACTGACTGGCCCGCTGGGGCAGCCCTGATGGCTTAGCATGCGCCCATCCCTTGACCATCCCTTTGCGGGAGCCCTTGCCATGATGCAGCCCCAGCTCGCCACCAAGAACGACAAGACCGCCGACGCCGAGCGCCCCGGCGGTGACCGCCTGGAAGACCAGCTCAGCTTCAAGGGCCGCTTCGTGCTGGTGTTTGGCGAGATCAACGACAAGCTGGCGCAGGCCACCTGCCGCCGCCTGCTGGCGCTGGCCGCCGACAGCGACGCGCCGATCACCATGCTGATCAGCAGCCCCGGCGGCCATGTGGAATCGGGCGACGCCATCCACGACATGATCCGCTTCGTGAAGGCCCCGGTCACCACCGTGGGCACCGGCTGGGTGGCCAGCGCCGGCGTGCACATCTTCCTGTCGCCGCCGGCCGAGCGCCGCCTGTGCCTGCCCAACACCCGCTTCATGATCCACCAGCCGGCCGGCGGCGCGGGTGGCCAGGCCAGCGACATCGCCATCCAGGCGCGCGAGATCCTGCGCACCCGCGAGCGCATCGCCAAGGTCATCGCCACCCAGACCGGCAAGCCGCTGGACACCGTGACCGCCGACATGGAACGCGACTTCTGGATGAGCGCCGACGAGGCGATCAGCTACGGCATCGTGTCGCGCAAGATCGAGCGCCAGGATCAGCTCTGACCTCGAGCACCCGGCCCCGCTGCTGCGCGGGGCCATCCGCCGAGCGGGTGGCGGGCCGGCCTGGAAGCGACCCGGCGCTCGGCCCGCTGGCGCCTATCCAGGGCGCTTGAATGCCTGGCGCGCGGCATCCGCCCGCGCGCGGGTGACGCAGCCCTCGGCATGGTCGTTCACCAGGCCCATGGCCTGCATGAAGGCATAGACCGTGGTCGGGCCCACAAAGGCCCAGCCGCGCTGCTTCAGCGCCTTGCTCAGCGCCACCGATTCAGGTGACGTGGCCGCGCCCACATCGGGCGAGGGCCGCTCGGCCGGCGGCCGGTGGCGCCACACGAAGGCCGCCAGCGAGCCCTCCTGCGCCACCAGTTCCAGCGCGCGCTGCGCGTTATTGATCACCGCCGCTATCTTGCCGCGGTGCCGCACGATGCCGGCATCGGCCAGCAGGCGCGCCACATCGCCCTCATCGAAGCGCGCCACGCGGGCCATCTCGAAGTTGGCAAAGGCCGCACGGAAGTTCTCGCGCTTGTCGAGGATGGTGCGCCAGCTCAGGCCCGACTGAAACGCCTCCAGGCTCAGCTTCTCGAACAACCGCCGGTCATCGGCCACCGGAAAGCCCCATTCGCTGTCGTGATAGGCCAGGTACTCGGGCGTGGCCAGGCACCAGCGGCAACGCGGCTGGCCGTCGGGGGCGGGCAAGGCGGAGGTCATCGCCGGATTGTCGTGCCGGCCCGTGGGCCCGGCACCTGAAAGCTTCTGCACAGCCGGGTGAACACGCTGGCGATGGTGCGGCGGGCGGGCAGGCCCTAGCGTCGTGCCTGTCTTGTCTGGTGGAGCCCGCATGCCGGCCGTTGAACTGATCAGCAACCTCCTGTGCCCCTACTCGCAACGCATCGCCATCCAGTTGATGGCCAAGGGCCTGGCCTTCGAACGCGTGTTCATCGACCTGGCGGCCAAGCCCGACTGGTTTGTGGCAGCCGCGCCGCTGGGCAAGGTGCCGCTGCTGCGCGTGGCGGGGCACAGCCTGTTCGAAACCTCGGTGATCTGCGACTACGTGGAGGACCAATGGCCCGAGCAGCCGATGCTGGCCGCGGCACCACTGGCCCGCGCCCGGCAACGGGCCTGGACGGCCGTGGCCTCGGCCATGCTGGCGGACGTGTTCGCGTTCTACAGCGCGCCCGACGCGGCAGGGTTCGACCGCGCCGGCCGCGAACTGGCCGCGCGCTTCAATGCGCTGGAGCGGCAACTGGCGCTGGGCCGCGGGCCGTTCTTCGATGACGCCGGCTTCGGCCTGGTGGATGCGGCCTTCGCACCGGTGTTCACCCTGTTCGACAGCTTTGACCGCATTGCCGATTTCGGCGTGATGAACCACTTGCCGCGGGTGGCGGACTACCGCGCAGCCCTGGCCGGCCAGGCCAGCGTGCAGCAGGCCGCGCTGCCGGCCTATGGCCATTGTTTCGAGCACTACCTGGCCAGCCGTTCGTCGCACCTGGCCCGGCGGATGGCGGCCGTGCGCTGAGCGCAGCCCCTCAGGCCAGGCCTGCCAGCCGCGGCGCGGCCTGCTGCAGCTGCTCGGCCAGCGCGTCGGTGGCGCGGCGGATGCGCGGCAGGCGCGCCTGGTCTGCATGCACCAGCAGCCACAGCGGCTGTGCCAGCTCGCACAGCGGCTCGCCGACGCGCACCAGCTCCGGCAGCGCCGCGCCCACAAAGCAGGGCAGCACGCCGCAGCCGATGCCCTGGCGCACGGCCTGGGCGGCGCCCAGCAGGGTGTTGGCGCGCAGCCGCAGCCGGTGCTCGGGCACATGCCGCGCCAACCACGCGCCCGGCCCGCTGCAGGCCAGCGCCGCATCAAAGCCGACCCACGGCAGCCCGGCCCATGCAGCGGGTGCCGCGGCCTCGGGCGCCAGCGCCCGGCTGGCGTATACCGCCATGGCCACCGTGCCCACCCGCCGGCCGCGCAAGGTGTCGGGGGGCTGATCGGTGACGCGCAAGGCGATGTCGGCAGCGCGCTGCGCCAGCGACAGCACCTGGTTCGAGACCAGCAGGTCGATCGTCAGGCCGGCATGCCGCTGGCACAGCGCGGCCAGCAGTGGCGGCAGCAGGTACTCGGCCACGGCATCGGGCGCGGTCAGCCGCACCGGCCCGTGGCTGCCGGTGTCGCGGCCGGCAATGCGCCGCTCCAGGTCGCCGATGGCCTCGCGCAGTGGCAGCGCCAATCGGCGCATTTCTTCGCCCGCATCGGTGGGCCGCAGGCGGTTGGGCGTGCGCTCGAACAGTCGTGTGCCCAGACGCCGCTCGATGGTTTGCAGGCGCCGCGACAAGGTGGGATGGCTGATGCCCAGCTGCGCCGCGGCGCCGGACAAGGTGCCAATTTCGCAGATCGCCAGCGTCAGCCGCAGGTCGTCCCATTGCAGCGCGGCGCGTGGGTCTGGCGCGGCTGGCACGGCTGGCACGGCTGGCGGTTGGCGCGATCGGGAGGCCGGCATGGCCGGCAGTATGCCCAAGCGCTCAGCCACCCCCACGCTGCATGTAGAGGTCGAAGTAGCGCATGAAAGCCTGGCGTTCGGCCTCGGGCGTGGCGGCGGCAAAGCGGTAGTGGATGGCCATGCGAGGCATGCGCATCAGCGCGATCTGGCGGGGCGGCAGGGCTTGCCAGTCAATGTGCAGCGGGCCGCCGGGCAGGTCGATGCGAGCCTGGCCGGGCGCGCTCAGGTGCCAGGGGTGGTGGCGCACGGCGCCAGGCAGCCAGCCCAGCCATTCGGCCTCGGTGCAGCCCTGCTCGCGCGTGAACTCGGCCAGGTAGTGCGCTTGCATGCAGGGCGCTGGCGGATCAGTGGGCTGGCGGATCAGGGGGCTGGTTTGTCAGCCGCCGGCCACCGGCGGCCAGATGGCCAGCACGTCGCCGTCCACCAGCGCGCGCGTGGCGCGCTCCTCGGGCGGGATGTAGACGCCGTTGATCAGCACCAGGTGCACCAGCTTCATCGGCAGGCCGTAGGGCTCGATCAGCTGCGCGATGGTGCTGCCCTCCGGCACCTGGTCGAGCGCCAGCACATTGCCCTGGCGGCGCTCGGCGGGCAGGTACTCGGACAGGCTGGCGTAGAGCTTGAAGGTGATGTTCATTGGGGCGGCAGGGCCAGCGCTCGGGGGGAGACGGTTGCAGAAGCCGGATCGGGCCGCGAGGCGGCCCGATCCGGCCATCACTTGGCGTGGGCGGGGATCACTTGGCGTGGGCGGGGTCTTGCTGGGCCTGGGCGCTGGCCAGGTAGGCGGGCATCAGCTGCGTGGGGTCTTGCAGCAGGCGCTGCTTCCATTCGGGCGTCAGGCGCACCTCGCCTTCCACCAGGCCGCGCATCACGCCCACATGCTCGGTGAAGCCGATGGCGTTGCAGCCGACCAGGCGGTCGTCCTTGAACTGCAGGCTGATGTGGCGGCCGCCGCCCGAGGCCTGGCGGTCGGTGAGCTCCACGTGCTCGCCGCCGGACACGCCCTGCCAGTTGCCGAAGCTGCAGGAGATGAGGCCCAGGGTGTCGAGCACGTTGATCTGCGTGACGCCCTTCAGCTCGGCCCGCTGTTCGCCGCTGGGGCCCACCATGTTCAGCGCCGCCACGCGCGCCTGCTCGGCGGCATTGGGCTGGATGGCGCTGACGATGGTGGTGCCGCTGACCTTGTCGAAGGCCTCGGCACAGTCGCCCGCGGCGTAGATGCCGGGCACATTGGTCTGCAGATGCTCATCGGTCAGCACGCCCACCAGGCAGCGGATGCCCGAGTGCTCGAGAAAACCGATGTTGGGCCGCACGCCGGTGGCGCTGATCACCAGATCGGCCTCGAGGCGCTGGCCGGTGGACAGGCGCACGGTCATGGGCGCGCCGGCCGCGGCCGGGCTGGCCGCGGGTGCCGGTGCGGGTACTGGTGCGGGTGCGGGCGCGGGTGCCAGGCCCACGGCCTGGGCCAGGCGGCTCAGCAGGCCGGGCTGGGGGGCAGGGGCGGGGGCGGGGGCGGCAGCCAGCGCTGCGGCCGGCTCATGGCCGGGCAGCGGCCGTTCGATGGCCTCGACCCGCGCGCCGGTGTAGACGGTGACGCCCTTGTGCTCGCACCAGTCCTTGATCATGCCGCCGGCCGTGGGGCCCATCATGCGCGGCACCATGCGGTCGCCCATCTCCACCACGCTGAGCTTCACGCCGCGCATGGCCAGGGCTTCCATGATGATGCAGCCGATGAAGCCGGCGCCCATCTGCAGCACACGCGCGCCGGGCTGGGCCAGTGCGGCAATGGCGCGGGCGTCCTTCAGCGTCCAGCAGGTGTGCACGCCGGGGCCGTGGATGCCGGGCACCGGCGGGCTGGCCGGGCTGGAGCCGGTGGCGATCAGCAGCTTGTCGAACGACTCGCTGCTGCCGTCGCTGAGCGTCACGCGGCGCGCCGCGGTGTCCACCGCGGTGGCCTTGACGCCGCGACGCAGCGTGATGCGCAGGTCTTGGTAGTGGCGCGCACCGTGGCGCAGGTGCGTGCCGTCTTCGCCCACCTTGCCGATCAGCAGGTAGGGAATGGCCATGCGCGAGTACGGCGTCTCGGGCTCGTCGCCGATGACGACGATCTCGTCGTGCGCAGCATGCTTGCGGATGGTTTCGGCGGCAATGATGCCGGCCGGTCCGGCGCCCAGGATCACGTGTTTCATGGCGAATGCTCTCCAACGAAAAAGGGCGCGGGGCAGGCCCGCGCCCTGTTTGTACGGCCTCAGCGATCGATCAGAGACCCAGGCGCTCGCGCGTCTCGGCCTTGACCGTGCCGTCCGCGTTCCAGCCGCGTGCGGCGTAGTACTTGGGCAGCATCTCGGGCAGCTTGCTGGTCAGGCCCTTGGCCGGGCCGGTCTTGGCGGCTTCGTTGAGCAGGCGCGGCGGCAGCGTGTCGTCGGCCGCGGTAAAGCCGGCGGCGTTGTTGAACTCGCGCTCCATGTTCCAGATGCGCTCGCCGATCTTGGCCAGGTTCTCGAGCGTGAACTCGGGGCCGCAGGCGGCAGCCACCTGCGGCGCCACGTCGGCCAGGCCCCAGGCGAAGCTGGTGAAGATGCAGATGCCGGCCGAGTCGAAGGCGGCGGTGGCATCCTGGAAGGCGATCACCAGCTCGGGCTTGCCTTCGGCGGTGAGCGGGTCGGTCTTGACCGGGATGCCCAGCACCTCGGAGGCCACGGTGTAGCTGCGCAGGTGGCAGGCGCCGCGGTTGCTGGTGGCATAGGTGAGGCCCATGCCCTGGATGCCGCGCGAATCGTAGGCCGGGAACTCCTGGCCCTTGACGCTCATGCTCAGCTCGGGGTGGCCGTACTTCTTGCACAGGCGGGCCGAGCCCTGGCCGATCTCCTTGCCGAAGCCTTCGCCGCGGGCGGTCATCTCGGCCAGCTGGCACAGCGCCTGGGCGCTGCCGAACGGCGCCTCGATGCCCAGCATCTCCTTGGTGATGACGCCCATCTCGTAGAGCTCCATCACCGCACCGATGGTGGCGCCGAAGGAGATCGGGTCGAAGCCCTGCTCGTTGCACAGCAGGTTGGCGTACTGCAGCGCCTCGAGGTCGTTCACGCCGTTGGCGGCGCCGAGGGCCCAAGCCGCTTCGTACTCGAGGCCGCCCGAGGCGCCCCAGTACTGCGGCTTGTTCTGCACCGAGAAGTGGGTCTGGTCCATCTTGCTGATGCGGCCGCAGGCGATGGTGCAGCCGAAGCAGGCCTGGTTGGTGACCAGGTGCTTCTTGCCATCGGTGGCGCGCGGCGTGGCCATGGCCTCGGCCGAGATGTCCTTGGCGCCTTCGAACTGGATGTCGCGGTGGTTGCGCGTGGGCAGCGCGCCGATCTCGTTGATGACGTTCATCAGCACCTGGGTGCCGTAGGTCGGCAGGCCCTGGCCGGTGACGGCGTTGTCGGCCAGGATCTTCTTCTTTTCGAAGGTGACCTGCATGAACTCCTTGGGGTTGGCCACGTTGCCCACACCCTTGGTGCCGCGCGCGGCAATGGCCTTGAGGTTCTTGCTGCCCATCACGGCGCCCACGCCCGAGCGGCCGGCGGCGCGGTGCAGGTCGTTCACCACCGCCGCGTACAGCACCTGGTTCTCACCGGCCAGGCCGATGCTGGACACGCGGGTCAGCGGGTCTTGGTGCTGCTTCTTGATGATGGCCTCGGTTTCCCACACGCTCTTGCCCCACAGGTGGGCGGCGTCGCGCAGTTCGACCTTGTCGTCCTCGATGGCCAGGTACACCGGCTTGGGGCTCGCGCCCTCGAAGATCACCATGTCCCAGCCGGCCATCTTGAGCTCGGCGCCGAAGTAGCCGCCCGAGTTGGAGCAGGCGATGGCGCCGGTGAGCGGGCCCTTGGTGACCACGGTGTAGCGGCCGCCGGTGGAGGCCATGGTGCCGGTGAGCGGGCCGGTGGCCCAGATCAGGCGGTTTTCAGGCGACAGCGGATCGACCTTGGGATCGATCTCGTTGATCAGGTACTTGCTCGCCAGCCCGCGCGAGCCGAGGTAGGCGCGCGCCCACTCCATGTTCAGCGGTTCGCTGGCCACGGTGCCGGTGGTGAGGTTGACGCGGAGGATTTTTCCAGCCCAGGACATGTCGGTTCTCCTTCGCTCAGGCCGTGGTCTGGTTGCCGAGCTTTTCAGCCCAGGCTTGCATCTTGTTGATGCCGGTCCAGTTGGCGTCGATGTAGGTGATGGCGCCGGTGGGGCAGGCCGTGGCGCAGGCGGGGTCACCGCCGCACAGGTCGCACTTCTGCACTTTGCCGGTTTCCTGCACGTAGTTCACGGTGCCGAACGGGCAGCTGATGGTGCAGACCTTGCAGCCCACGCAGGTGGTTTCGTTCACCACCTTGGCGCCGGTGGCCTTGTCGACCGTGATCGCCTCCACCGGGCAGGCGTGCAGGCACCAGGCCTCGTCGCACTGGGTGCAGGTGTAGGGCACCTTGCGGCCGGTGTGGTGGAAGTCGAACACCTTGATGCGCGACTTGGCCGTGGCGTAGGTGCCGTAGTTCTCGAACGAGCAGGCCATCTCGCATTGCAGACACCCGGTGCACTTGTCCGGGTTGATGTGCAGGCTCTTCTGCATGGTGTTCTCTTCTCCGCAGTGGGTCTTCGAAGGGTTGGCCGTGCAGCGTGCAAGCCTATGCACCGACGGGCCTATGCAATGATCTGCATACGGGACAGCGGCGAGAACCTAGGCTTAACCCTCAAAACGTCGCGGTTTTACAAAGGCCTGTTCCAGGCTGTGACGTTTGGCCCCAGGCAGCCGGATGGCGTTGCGAACGCCTCGTATTCACCCAGCAGGCGCGGCACCAAAACCACCGCGCCGGGGCCTCACGCGGGTGCCTCTCATTTCGGGGACACCCTCTCAGCGCCAGGGCAGTTCGGCGTGCAGAAACTGCACCGCCTCGGGCGGCAGGCCGTCGCCATCGGCGCGAAAGAACTCGGCCACCGGCCGGTCGGCCAGCAGGCGGCCACGGTCGAGAAACAGCACCCGCTCGGCCAGGCGCTTGACCTGGCCCAGGTTGTGGCTGCTCATCACCAGCGCCATGCCGCTGCGGCCGAAATCCTCGATCAGCTGCTCGACCTCGCGCTTGGCCGTGGGGTCGAGGCTGGCGGTGGGCTCGTCGAGAAACAGGATGTCGGGCTGCACCGCCCAGGCCCGGGCCAGCGCCAGGCGCTGCTGCTGGCCACCCGACAGCGCGCGCGCCGGTTGATCGGCCAGGGGCTGCAGGCCTACGCGGGCCAGCGCGTCGGCGCAGCGCGCCGCCCGCTCCGGGCCCGGCACGCCGGCCAGCCACAGCGCCAGCGCCAGGTTGCGGCGCACCGACAGATGCAGCAGAAATGGCCGCTGGAACAGCATCGCGGTGATCGGCTTGCGGGGCCGGGCGCCTGCCGCGGCATCGCCGGCGCGGGCGATTGGCGAGAGCAGGCGCTCACCTCGGCTGGGTGCCTGCAGGCCGTTGAGCAGGCGCAGCAGCGTGGTCTTGCCGGCGCCGTTGGCGCCCACCAAGGCCAGGCGCTCACCGCGCCGGATGGCCAGCGACAGGCCGCTCAGCGCCAGCGTGGCACCGAACTGCACCGTGGCCTCGTGCAGCGCGATCAGCACCGGCTGACCGGCCCGCGCGCTGCGGGCGGCCGGGCTGTCGGGTACGGCCGCGGTGGCCACGGTGGCGCCGTCCAGCGGCAGCGGCGGGTGGATGCGGCCGGCCGTCATGCCGCACCTGCGCCGGCCAGCCCGGCCGCGGTGCCACCACGCCGGCTCAGGCCCGCCGCCAGGTTCAGCACCGCCACCACGCCCAGCAGCACCAGGCCCAGCGCCAGCGCCAGTGGCAGATCGCCCTTGCTGGTTTCAAGCGCGATGGCGGTGGTCATCACCCGGGTCACGCCGTGGATGTTGCCGCCGACGATCATCACCGCGCCCACTTCGGCGATGGCGCGGCCAAAGGCGGTGAGCAGCACCGTGGCCACCGCGCGGCGCTCGTGCAGCAGCAGCAGCAGTGCGCTGAGCAGGCGGCCGGCGCCCATGGCCTGCAGCTCGTCGCCGCCCTCGCGCAGCGCATCGGCCACCAGCTGGCGCGACAGCGCGGCAATCAGCGGCACCACCAGGATGGTCTGCGCCAGCACCATGGCCGCCGGCGTGAACAGGATGCCCCAGCTGCCCAGCGGCCCTGAACGCGACAGCAGCAGATAGACCACCAGGCCCACCACCACCGAGGGCAGGGCCAGCAGCGTGTTCAGCACGCCCACCACCAGGCCGTGGCCCGGAAACCGCGCCACCGCCAGCCAGCCGCCCAGCAGCAGGCCCAGGCCGGCGCCCAGCGCCACCGCCGTGGCGCTGACGCGCAGCGACAAGGCCACAACCTGCCACAGCGCCGCGTCGCCCGCGGTGATCAGCGCCAGCGCCAGCTGCACGCTCTCGGCCATCGATCCCATCGACTGTTCGCTCTTTTGCTTGATCCGGTTGCTGCGCGCCGCCGCCAGCGCCGTGGCGGCAATGACGGCGACGGGGCGCGATTTTCGTCGCCACGCCCGATGGCCGCGATATGCACCGATGTGCATAGTCCGCCACGCAGCGCCCATCCGGCATCATGGGCCCCCTGCCTGTACCCCTGCACCGGACGGACGCCGCGATGCTCGAACTGCACTACTACCCCAGCAATGCCAGCCTGGCGCCGCACCTGGTGCTGCTGGAGCTCGGCCTGCCGTTCACCAAGGTGCTGGTCGACCGCACGGTGCAGGCGCACAAGGCGCCCGACTACCTGGCGCTGAACCCCAACGGCCTGATCCCGGTGCTGCGCGATGGCGAGCTGGTGCTGTTCGAGGCCGCGGCGATCTGCCTGCACCTGGCCGACCGGCCCGGCGCACCCGACACGGCGCCGCCGCTGATGCCGCCGCCGGGCACGGCCGCGCGCGCGCAGGCCACCAAGTGGCTGGTCTGGCTGACCAACACGCTGCAGGCCAACCTGATCGTCTACTTCTACCCCGAGCGCCTGGTGGACGAGGGCAACACCGAGGGCGCGGCGCAGGTCAAGGCCCATGCCCAGGCCATGGTGGGCCGGCAGCTGGACATCCTGGTGGCCGAGTTCGAGCGCCACGGCGGTCCCTGGCTGCTGGGCGGGCAGCACAGCCTGTGCGACGCCTATGCCTTCATGCTGTGCCGCTGGACGCGCGGCTTCAGCGGGCCGGCCTCGGCGCCGGCGCGCGAGCGGCCGGTGCTGGCGGCCTGGCTGCAGCGCATGCTGGCGCGCCCGGCCGTGCAGCGTTTGATCGCCGACGAAGGCCTGCTGCCGCCGCTGGTGTGAAATCTGCGCCATGACCGTGCTGCCCGACACCGCGCGCCTGCGCGCCCACCTCGACCGCCTGAACCAGGGCCTGCTGGAACGCGAGACGGCCGTGCGCCTGGCCCTGCTGGCGGCGCTGGCTGGCGAGCATGTGCTGCTGATCGGCCCGCCCGGCACGGCCAAGAGCGAGCTGGCGCGGCGCCTGCACCGGGCCTTTGCCGGTGCGCGCTATTTCGAGCGCCTGCTGACCCGCTTTTCGACGCCCGAGGAGCTGTTCGGCCCCTTGTCGCTGCAGGCGCTGGAGGCCGACCGCTACGAGCGCCTGGTCGATGGCTACCTGCCCACCGCCGGCATCGCCTTCCTCGACGAGGTGTTCAAGGCCAACTCGGCCATCCTCAACGCGCTGCTGACCCTGCTCAACGAGCGCCAGTTCGACAACGGTGCGCAGCGCCTGGCGGTGCCGCTGGTGTGCGTGATCGCGGCCAGCAACGAACCGCCGGCCGACGAGTCGCTGCAGGCCTTTCATGACCGATTTCTGCTGCGCGTGCCGGTGGCCCCGGTCAGCGATGCCGGCTTTGCCGCGCTGCTGCAGCTCAGCGATGCACCCGCGCCCGATGCGGCCGCCGCGCCGCCGCCCATCACCGAGCATGAGCGCACGGCCGTGCGCCGCGCCGCGGCTGGCGTGGCGCTGGGCGACGAGGCGCTGACCGCGCTGGCCGCCTTGCGTGCCCAGGCCGTGGCGCTGGCGCTGCCGGTGTCTGACCGGCGCTGGCGCCAGCTGCTGGGCCTGATGCGCTGCGCCGCCGCCACCGAGGGCCGCAGCACGCTCGACGCCATCGACCTGTGGCTGGTGCCCTACGTGGTGGCACACGATGCCGACAGCGTGCCGCGCCTGCAGCAGTGGGTGGACGACCACCTGCTGCAGCTGCCGCCGCCGCCCGCTGCGCAGGACGGCCCGCTGCCCTGGCTGGGCCATGCGGTCACCGCCTTCGAGAAACAGCTCGAGATCGAGCAGCGCATGCCCGCCGACGGCGAAGACGACGCCGCCGGCAAGCTGGCCCTGGCGCGCGCGCTGGGCGGACACGACGGTGGCGACGGCATGCAGCGCATCGTCTCGGCCACGCTCGAGGCCAAGCTGGCGCGGCGCTGGAGCCCCGTGCACCTGGCCGCGCGCCTGGCCCAGGTGGATGCGCTGCGCCAGCAGGTGCAGGCGGCCCGGGCCACGCTGCAGGCCGCGCGCCAGGCCCTGGCCGCACGCCTGGCCGGCCGGCTGTGGCTGCCGCCCGGCCTGGCCGCGCACTGGCTGGGCCGCCACGGCGCCCACCTCGACGCCCTGGCCGCCTGCGCCGCGCGGCTGGACAACACCCACGCCGGCTTTGCCGCCCAGCCGCAGGACGACAGCCTGCCGGCCACGCCGCCCGAGCCGGTGGATCTGCCGCCCGCGCCCGCGCTGGCATGAACCCGGCGCAGCGCGCGGCGGTGGCCGAGGCCCTGGCGGCCGCGGACGGCCCCGCCACGCCCGGCCCACCGGCCGCCGACTGCGAGGCGCCGTTCGACCGCCTGGCCGCCCTGCCGCGCACGCTGTGGCTGCCCACCCTGACCACCAGCGCCGGCCACAGCGCCCAGCGCCTGGCCGACGTGGCCACCTGGCGCACCGCGCTGCTGGCCGGCACGATGCCACCGCCCGAGGCCCACTTTGGCGATGCCGCCGCCGCCGCGCCGCTGCGCCAGGCGGTGGGTGAGCTGGGTCTGGCCGCACTGGCCCGCGGCGCCGAACCGCTGGCCGAACAGGTGCTGCGCACCCTGCTGTGGCATCTGGACCGCATCGCTGACCTGCAGCCGCGCCTGAGCCGCGCCGAGGCCATCGCCCGCGTGGCGCAAGACTTCCACGCGGCCTGGACGCTCGAGCGCGCCGGCTGGGAAGAACTGCTCACGCTGCTGCAGGGCCTGGGCGATCTGGCCCGCCTGCGCTGGGATCAGATGACCGGCCTGCTGGCCCGGCGCGAGTGGCAGGAGGCGCTGCGCATTGCCGAAACGCTCCAGCAGCTGCCCGAGCTGGCCGCACTGATCCGCCGCCTGGGCCGCGCCGAGCGTGCGCCGCTGCCGCAACCCCCACCGCCCTCGCCGCCGCCCACGCCCAGCGAGCGCGCGCGCCGGCTGCTGGGCCTGCGCGTGGTGCACACCACCCTGCCCGACGCGCCGGGCGAGCTGCGCGGCATCCGCCACACCGGGCGCATTGCGCAGATGCTGCCGGCCGAGGCGGCGATGCTGCGCCACCCGGTGCTGCGCAAGCTGTGGCATGCCCGTTTTGCCGAGGCCCGTCTGCTGGGCTACGACAGCCAGGCCCAGCTGCACGACCTGCGGCCCGACCCCACCCAGCGCCCGCGCGCCGACCGCGCACCGCCGCAGCCCGAGCCGCTGCAGCGCGGCCCGATCATCCTGTGCCTGGACACCTCGGGCTCGATGCACGGCGCGCCCGAGGCCATTGCCAAGGCCGTGGCGCTGCAGGCGCTGCGCACCGCCTACGCCGAGCGCCGGGCCTGCGTGGTCATCGCCTTCGGCGGCCCGGGCGAGCTGCTCGAACGCGAGCTGGCCCACACCCCGGCCGGCCTGGCCGCGTTGATGGATTTGATGGGCCAGGGCTTCGACGGCGGCACCGATGTGCAGGCCCCGATCGAGCGCGCCATCGCGCGGGTGCACCAGGCGGCCTGGGCCAGCGCCGACCTGCTGATCGTCAGCGACGGCGAGTTCGGCTGCACGCCGGCCACGCTGGCACGGCTGGACGAGGCCCGCGCCGCGCTGGGCCTGCGCGTGCAGGGCGTGCTGGTGGGCGACCGCGAGACACTGGGCCTGATGGAAGTGGCCGACGACATCTTCTGGGTGCGCGACTGGCGCCGCCACGGCCCGGCGGACGCCACCCGCGGCGGCGGCACCGCCTTCAGCCCGGTGCACAGCAAGAGCCTGACCGCGCTGTACTTTCCCAACGCGCTGTCGGCACGGGCGGCGCGGCACCGGCCGGGTTGAGGCCGGCCGGCGCGCGTTGTAGTGAGCGCTGGGTCAGGGCACCCGGATCGCCGATCGGATCTCCACCTCGTTGGCAGCGTTGATGACGCGCAATCCGCCCACGTTGGTGGCCGGAGCAGTCTCAATGGCGGCCAGCACGGCATCGGTACCGCTGGTCAACAGCAACTGCCCGAATACCGCATAGCCATTGAGCTGGCCCAGAGCCGCGTTGAAGTTAAGAGCAGCGTTGTCGGCCAGGTTCACGAAGAACTGGCTGGTGGCCGAGTCAGGCACGCTGGTGCGCGCCATTGCCACGGTGTAGCGGTTGTTGGGCAGGCCGTTGGCGCTTTCCAGGGCAATGGCGGCTTGCGTGGCGGTTTTGACGACCATGCCAGAGGTGTAGCCACCGCCCTGGATCACGAACCCAGGCTCGGCGCGGTGGAACAAGGTGCCGTTGTAGAAGCCGGCGTCGACATACGCCAGGAAGTTGGCAACCGTCACCGGGGCCTGTGCAGGGAACAGTTCCAACACCAGTTCGCCCTGGTTGGTCTGCATACACACGGTGGCCCTTTGCGGACTGCCCGCAGCCAGAGCAAGGCCATCGGCACTGCACTTGGCCACGTTCACCGGCACTTGCACGCTGGCCGAGGCGCCCGCGTTGTCTTGAACTGTCAGCGTAGCCGTGTAGCTGCCCGCACTGGCATAGATATGGCTGTCAGTGCTGCCGGTCTGACCATCACCATAGTTCCAGCTTCGGCTGGCAATGTTGCCGTCTGGGTCTGCCGTACCGGCGGTGTCGAAGCGTGTGGTGGCCTGCAGCACGGCTTCGCCCGCTACCTTGGCTGCCGCCACCGGCGGCTGGTTGGTCTGGGCCGGGGTGGCAGAACCGCCACCGCCGCCACAACCCGCCAACAGCAACATGCTCAGTGCCACCGGCAGGGGAGAGGCGCGCCAACTGGGCCAGCCTTCGGCCAGCAAAGCACCTTTGGCTATGGCAGCAAGGGCAGCCATGGGTCAAGCGTGCCCTGCCGCGCGACGGCGCCAGTGCATCGCCGCGCCGGCCATCAGCAGCAGCGTTGCCAGCATCGAGGGTTCGGGCACGGTGGTGCCGCCCGCAACACGCGTATTGCCTGTGGCCACCTGGCTGAAGTTGGCATCCAGATATTCGTAGGGCAGCGCACCCGGCGCGCCCTGGCCCAGCCAGCTGAACACCACGCTGAAGGTCAACGGTGCCGTCAGGTCAGCCAAGAGCGTGGCCGTCACCATGCCATCGACGGGCAGGCCGGTGTCGGGCTGCACATCCAGCAAGGACAGATCAGCACCGCCTCCGCTGGACACCAGATCGGCAAAGCGGCTGGGCGTGAACAGCAGGCTCACCGATTCGAAGGCGCTGGCGGAGCCTTCGATGCGCAAGTCATAGCGCCAGGTGTCGCTGCCAGGCACCACATCCGCCTCGTCGGTGAGCGAGTGGTAGACCACGGGCGCGGCCGTGGCCAGCCCTGAAGCGCACAGGCTGGCCGCCATCAGCGCGGCGCGGGTGATCGAGCGCAGGTTGAACATGGAACGTCCTTTCTCGATGGGTGACACAAGGTAGTTGAAAGTGCTGAACCGCGGAAGACCCGGATCAGGGTTGCCCGGTGTTGAACTCGGCACTGGTGCCGCCTGGGGTGCGCACGCGCAGCGTGGCGCGGGAGACGCCTACGGGGCCTGAAGCAGCAAGCCGCGTGCTGCTGTTGTACGTGTCTGGCCCATAGGCCCGACTGTAGTCCGCCATTTCCGCGCTGATGAACAGCACCTCGGTTTGGCCCTCTGCGAATCCGTCCCCAGTCAACGTGAAGCCGCTTCCTCCGTCTGGTGTGAAAGCGGATACGCGCGGCACGATCTGGAGGGTGATGCCTGAGCGGTCGCGCTCCAGGCGGACGGTGCCGGTGGAGGCGGTGGGGGGCACGAC